>JBKJIL010000204.1:0-8883 GCA_046598435.1 Acidimicrobiales bacterium | reverse complement strand
GCTCTTGAGGCAATTGGTTCCGCATGCGGAACCAATTGCCTCAGGCTCGCCGCCACGGAACCTATTGCCTCGCGGGGCTGCTCAGGAGGTGGCGAGGAAGTGGTCGGCGTTGCGGAGCGCGATGGCCATGATGGCGGCCTGGGGGTTCACACCAGGGGCGTCGGCCAGCAAGGACGCGTCGTTGACGCGGAGGTTGGCCACGTCCCACACCCGGCCGAAGCCGTCGGTGCCGGCCTTGGCCCGGTCGCTGCTCATGCGGATGCTGGAGGTGAGGTGCACGGTCATGAGGTTGGTGTGGGCCCGGTCGACGGCGTCCCACCACGTCACGAGCTCGTCGGGTCGCCGGACCACCTGGCCGCCCTCGATGGAGGGGTACAGCTCGATGGCCCCCGCCGCCAGCAGGGCTTCGCCGAGGAGCACGAGGCCGCGGGCCAGACGGCTGAGGTCGGAGTCGGTGAGGCGGTAGGTCACGAGCGGTGCCTTCATCCCCGGCACGGCGAGGACCCGGCCCCCGTGGTCGCTGCGGATCGCGGCGTAGTACACGAAGACGTTCTGCCAGTGGTCCATGGCGTCGGTGATGTCCGCCCCGCTGTCGGCCAGGGCCAGCGCCACATGCCCTCGGCGGCTGGCCGAGCCACCGATAGCGAGATGGGGCGAGAACTCGGTGATGCGGTGCATCGGGACGTCGTCGTGGTCGACGGGGCTGTCGAAGCGGGCCGCGATCTTGATCGTCGGGTGCATCTTGAGCCCGGTGCCGATGCCCCGCCGCACGCCGCTGCGCTGCAGCAGGGCGGGGCTCTGCACGGCGCCCCCGCAGACGATGACGTGATCGGCGCGGATCTCGAGGTCGTGGTGCGTGCCGTCGGGGCGACGCTGGCGACAGAGCGCTCCGAGCACGCGCCCGCCCTCGATGCGCAGCTTGCGCACGGCGGTGTCGGCCACCACCGTCGCCCCGGCCGCGCGTGCCCGAGGGAGCAGGGTGCGGCTCATCGACTGCTTCGTGCCGCGCCCCGAGGCGTCGTAGGCGAAGGCCCGGGGGAACTCCACCGACCGCCACCCCAGCTTCGATGCCCCCTCGACGATCAGGCCCGACGAGCGGGGCGGGGCGCCCGGGACGGGGTGCACCGGCACGAGCGCTTCGATCCGCGCCGCGTAGGCGTCGAGGGCCGTCTCGGTGAAGTCGTCGAGCCCGTAGGCGGTGCGCCACTCCTCAGCGAGCGCCCCGGGCAAGCGATGCCAGAGCCCGCTGTTCACCTCGGTGCTGCCGCCGACGCACCGACCCTCGGCGTAGGCGATGGGCGGGCTCCCCAGAGCCGCCGACGAGCCGTGGTGCCGGTAGGCCTGCTCCATCTCCTGGAGGCTGAACGGCGTGAGGGTGCCGGGGGCCACGTCGGGGCCCTCCTCCACGACGAGCACGGCGCGTCCCGCCTCGGCCAGCGCCATGGCGGTCGTGGCCCCACCGGCGCCGGAGCCGATCACCAGCACCTCGGTGTCGAGCACGGTCATCGCGGTGCCTCCTCGCCCAGCTCCAGCTCGCCGAAGAGCACGAGGGACCGAAACAGCCGCGGATACGAGCGCAGCAGGGAGACGGGGCTGCGATCCAGCCACCCCAGCAGGCTGTGGAGGTCGGCCGGGCGCCGCACGGCGACCCACGCCGAGAACAGCACCGACTCCGCCATCACGCCCAGGCGCAGCACGTCGGACATGTCGCGCAGCGTGCCGTCGACCCACGCCTCCACGGCCCCTCGCAGCTGCGGGTCAGGCGAGGTGGTGAGGTCGGCCACGACGCGGCGCTCGAGCTTCAGCATGAGGGCGAGAGCCTACCGAGCGCCTGGTCGTCAGCTGACCAGCGGCGGGGCATGGCCGATGTACACGCCGCACGCGAACAGCGCCGCCCACGCCAGCCCCAGCACCTGCAGCAGACGGTCCTCCAGCACGATCTCCTCCGGACCCCGCCGCGTCTCGGTCTCGAGGATCAGGGCGTAGCGCAGGATGATGAGCACGAAGGGCACGATCGAGAGCTGGAACCACGGCACCGAGCTGTCCGAGAGGTCGGCCTTCTCGAAGGCCCACAGGCAGTAGGCCAGGAGCGCCACCCCCGAGGCCACCGACCGCACGTACTGGAGGAACCCCGGTGTGTACCCGGCCAGCGCGGCCCGATGGCCGACGGCGTCCTCGAGGCGCAGCTCGGTGCTGCGCTTGCCGGCCACGATGAACAGAGCGCCGAACGACGCCACGATCAGGTACCAGTCCGACAGCGGGATGTCGGTGCCCACCACGCCCGCCACCGCACGGATCACGAAGAAGGCCGTGATCATCGCGATGTCCACGATGGGCACGTGCTTGAGCCACAGCGTGTAGGCGGTGGTGAGCACGACGTAGAGGCCGGTGACGGCGCTGGCCTCCCAGGTGCCGGTGAGGGCCCCGAGGCTCACCCCGGCGACGAGGAGCACCACGCCGAGGAGGCGGGCCTGGGCGACGGTGACCTCACCCGATGCCACGGGCCGGAACCGCTTGGTGGGGTGCGCGCGATCGGCGTCGGCATCGGCGGCATCGTTCAAGCAGTAGGTGCCGCTGGCGGCCAGGCAGAACGACACCGCCACGACCAGCGCCTTGGCCAGGTAGGTGCCCTGGTCGAGCACTCCGGCGGCGGCTGGAGCGGCCAGCACGAGCCCGTTCTTGATCCACTGACGGGGACGCATCAGGCGCACCGGCGCCCAGCGCGCCGGCACCACGCCGGCCGGGAGCGCGTCGGCGCTGAGCTGTTCCGTCACGTGGCGATGGTAGCCAGCGTCGGCCGGACCCTTGACTACCCTCCAGCGCAATGTCGCACCACCCCACGACCGCTGCGGGCCGCGGCAGCACCAGATGGCTGGCCCCCCTGGTGGTGGTCGTCGCCACCCTCCCGCCGCTGCGGGGGCTCTGGCGGTCGCAGGGCACACCGATGGAGGAGGGCTTCATGCTCGTCTTCCCGGAGCTGGTGCTCGACGGCAAGGTGCCCAACCGCGACTTCCTCCACCTCTACGGCCCCGGCAGCCTGTGGGTGCTGGCCGCCGTGTTCGCGGTCGCTGGGGTCAGCCTCGCCGCGGAGCGCGCCGTCGGCTACCTCCAGCACCTCGGCGTGGCGCTCGGCGTCTACCGCCTGCTGCGCCCGTGGGGACCGTGGGTGGCAGCCGGTGGCGGCTCGCTGGCGGCCATGATGGTCATCACGCCGAGCGGCCTGAGCGCCATGGCGTGGGTGGGCGCGCTGGGGTTGGGCCTGTGGGCCCTGGCCAGCGCCATCGAGGCCGAGGAGGCCCAGGCTGGCCCCGCCGCGTCCCGTCAGGCGCTGCTCGCCGGTGTGCTGGCCGGCCTGGCACTCCTGTACCGGCTCGATGTCGTCCTCGCCGTGGGGGCCGCGGGGGTGGTCGTCTGGCTCGGGTTGGACCGTGCTCGCCGGGTCCGCCTGGCCCTCGGGCTCGTGGTGGGCGGTTCGCCGTACCTCGTCCACCTCCTCATGGCAGGCCCGGGCAACGTCATCCGAGGCCTCGTGCTCGAGCCCGTGTTCGACCTGCGCGGCGGTCGCCACCTGCCGATCCCCCCGAGCCCGGGACGCTTCGACGGATTCCTGCAGGGGGCCGGCGCGCTCGACCAGCCGCCGTGGCCCCTCCCGGCCCCGAGCGGACCCCGTCAGCTGTGGCTGTGGTTCTTCGTTCTGCTCGCCGTCGGCATCGTCCTCGTGGTGGGCGGCGTGGTGGCGCACCGCCGCACCGGGCAGCGTCGCCTCCTCGCCATCGCCGTCTTCAGCGTGGGGCTGTTCCCGCAGGCGCTGCAGCGTCCGGACTCCACGCATCTGGCGTGGGTGAGCTGCGTGGCCTTCGCCGTCCTGCCGGCCGCCGTGATCGAGCTGTGGCGGGCCCGTCGAGCCGCTGCCCGCCCCGCAGATCGGCCGACCCTGGCGCTGGGCCTCGGCGCCCTGGCGGTTCCGGCCCTGGCCCTCCTGGTCGTGGCGCCCTACTTCACGTATCGCAGCTACGCCGAGGCCACCGCGCAGTCGCTCGGGCACCGCGTCACGGAGCGCACCATCAGCCACGACGGCCGCCGCTTCCCGTACAAGCGCCACGACGCCGTCGACGCCGTCACCGAGATGCTCCCCGTCGTCGACGCCGTCACCGAGCCGGGCGACCGCCTCATCGTGGGCCCGGGCGACCTCCGCAAGACGCCCTACAGCGAGGCCTTCCTGTACTACCTGCTGCCCGACCTCGTGCCCGGGACGCGCTACATCGAGATGGACCCGGGCGTGGCCAACGCGCCCGACTCCGGCCTGGCCGAGGAGATCGCAGCAGCCGACGTCGTGATCCTCTCCACCATCCGCGACGACTGGAACGAACCCAACGACTCCCTCCTGTTCGGTCCTGACGACCCGAACCAGGTGCTGCGCCGCGAGTTCTGCCTCGTGGGCAGCTTCGGGATAGATCCCTTCGACCCGGATCGCGGCTTGTACGAGCTCTACGCGCGGTGCTGAGCGCCCGTCGCGCTCCACGGCGGCCGCGTCCGGCGTGAGTAGTCTCGCCGCCGTGCGCACGCTGGTCGTCATGCCGACCTATGAGGAGGCCCCCAACATCGTCGAGGTGCTCACCCGCCTGCGGGCGGCCTGCCCGCAGGTCGATGTCCTCGTCGTCGACGACTCGAGCCCCGACGGCACCGCGGACCTGGCCCGCGCCGCCGCTACGGAGCTCGGCCAGATCGACGTGCTGGTCCGCCCCAAGAAGGACGGCCTCGGCAACGCCTACCGCGACGGCTTCCGGGTCGGGCTCGAGCGCGGCTACGACCGGCTGGTCCAGATGGACGCCGACCTGTCGCACGACCCCGCCGCGCTCCCGTCTCTCTTGGCCCAGCTCGACGCCGGGGCGGCGGCCGTCATCGGCTCGCGGTACGTGCCCGGTGGCTCGATCCCCCATTGGCCCTGGCATCGCCGGGCCCTGTCCAAGTGGGGCAACCGGTATGCGTGCGCGGCGCTGGGCATGTCGGTGCACGATGCCACCGCCGGGTACCGGGCCTACGACGCCAAGACCCTGCAGGACATCGACGTCTTCTCCACCCGAGCCAAGGGCTACGGGTTCCAGATCGAGACGGCCTACCGGGTGTCGCGGGCGGGCCGGCCGCTGGCCGAGGTGCCCATCAGCTTCACCGACCGGGTCCGCGGGCAGTCCAAGATGTCGGTGGCCGTGATGGTGGAGGAGCTCGGCCTCGTGACCTGGTGGGGTCTCCGGGATCGGGTGCGCAAGCTGCGCGGAGGCAGGTCGCGCTGAGCCCGAGGTGGCGCAGGCCGGTCGGGGGGCTCGACTAACGTCACCTCGATGCCTGCGTCGTCTCCGAGCTCCGACGCGCTCGAGAAGATCGGCGATCTGGCCGCCACCGCCGGGCTGCGCAGGGTGCACCTCCTGTCTTGGCGCGACCTCGAGGACGTCGAGGCAGGTGGGTCCGAGGTGCACGCCGCCGAGCTGGCCCGCCACTGGGCCGCCGCTGGGCTCGAGGTCACCTGGCGGTCGTCGTTCGCGTCGGGCCACCCCCACGAGGTGACGCGCGATGGGTACCGCGTCATCCGGCGGGCCGGCCGCTACCTCGTGTTCCCCCGTGCCGCCCTCGCCGAGCTGGCCGGTCGCCACGGCCCCTCGGATGCGCTGCTCGAGATCTGGAACGGGATGCCGTTCTTCTCCCCGCTCTGGTACCGCGGGCCGCGGGCCGTGATGCTCCACCACGTCCATGCCGAGATGTGGCAGATGGTGCTCGGCGACGACAACCCGACGCTGGCCAGGGTCGGTGACACGATCGAGCGCCGGATCGCGCCACCGATCTACCGCCGCTCCCGGATCATCACGCCGTCGGAGTCGGCGCGCGACGAGATCGTGTCGCTGCTGCGCATCCCCGCCCGTCAGATCGATGTGGTCCACAACGGCCTCGGCCACGCCTTCACGGCCGGCGGCGACAAGTCGACGCACCCGAGCATCGTGGCCGTCGGACGGCTCGTGCCGGTGAAGCGCCACGACCTGCTCATCCGTGCCGCCGCACTGGCCCGCCAGACGGTGGGCGACCTCGAGCTGACCATCGTCGGCGAGGGCTACGAGCGCGAGCGCCTCGACGCCGTCATCCGTGAGCTCGACGCCGAGGCATGGGTGCGCCTCACCGGTCGCGTCGACGAGCGCAAGCTCGTGCGGCTGTACCGCGGGGCGTGGGTGGCGGCCTCGGCGTCGGCCCGCGAGGGGTGGGGGCTGTCGCTCACCGAGGCCGCCGCCTGCGGCACGCCGGCCGTCGCCACACGGATCGCGGGGCACGCCGACGCCGTGCGCGACGGCACGAGCGGCCTGCTCACCCCAGGCACGGCGGAGGGTCTGGCGGCCGGGCTCGTGGAGGTGCTCACCGACCACGACCTGCGCCGCCGACTGACCGCCGGGGCGCTCGAGCGGGCCCGCGAGCTCTCCTGGGAGACGACCGCCCTCGGCGTGATGCGGACGCTGGCCGGTCAGGCCGTGGGCGCCCGCCCTTGAGGACCCGACTGGCGCGAGGCGCGCCCCTCGTCGCCTTCACGCTCGCCTGCTACCTGCCGCTGCTCGCCACCTCACCCGGTCAGGTGGTGGCCGACACCAAGTCGTACCTCTACCTCGACCCGAGTCGGATGCTCTCACGCGCCTGGTCGATGTGGGATCCCCACGTCGGGCTGGGCACGGTCACCCATCAGAACATCGGCTTCCTCTGGCCCATGGGCCCGTACTACTGGCTCGCGGAGCAGCTCGGGTCGCCCGACTGGGTCGCCCAGCGCCTCTGGTTGGGGTCGATCATGCTGGCGGCCGGCCTCGGTGTGCGCTTCCTCCTGCGCACCTTCGCCTGGCGCGGCCCGGCGGTGGCGGCCGCCATGTGCGCCTACGCGTTCACGCCGTACCTGCTCACCATCGCGGTGCGCATCTCGGCCATCCTGCTGCCCTACGTCGCCCTGCCGTGGATGCTCGCCCTCACCGTGCGCGCCCTGCGCACCGGGAGCTGGCGCCACCCCGCCGTCTTCGCCCTCGTGGTGGCCACGGTGGGCACGAGCAACGCCACCTCGATCGTGCTGGCCGGCGTGGGTCCGCTGCTGTGGCTGCTGTGGTGCGCCGTGACGGGTGCGCAGCCGCTCCGGCGCATCGCGGCGGTCGTGGGGCGCATCGGCGTGCTGAGCCTGGCGGCCAACGCCTGGTGGATCGCCGGGCTCTCGGTGCAGGCCACCAACGGCATCGACGTGCTCCGCTACACGGAGTCCGTGGAGACGACGGCTGCCGCCGCCTCCGCCCAGGAGATCCTGCGGGGGCTGGGCTACTGGTTCTTCTACGGCGACGATGCGCGGGGCCCGTGGGTCGGGCCCAGCCGACCGTTCCAGGCATCGGTCTGGTTGCTGGCCGTGACCTTCGCCGTGCCCATCCTCGCCCTCTCCGGCGGAGCCGTGGCGCGGTGGCGGCAGCGGTCGTTCTTCGTGCTGCTCCTCGTGGTGGGGCTGGTGCTCGCCGTCGGCGTGTACCCCTACGACGCGCCCTCCCCGTTCGGCCGCGGCCTGAAGGCCTTCCTCGAGAGCGACGTCGGGATGGCCATGCGCTCGATGCCGCGCGCAGCACCCCTCGTCGTGCTCGCCCTGGCGGTGATGCTGGGGGCGGGCGTGCACGCCCTCGGTGCTCGGCTGCCGCGCCTCGCGCTGCCCTCGGCGGCGCTCGTGATCGGCCTCGTGGTGCTCGCCATGCCACCGCTCTGGCAGCGCACGCTGGCGCCCGAGAACCTGCGCCGTCCAGAGGCCATCCCCGAGTACTGGCGAGAGGCCGGCGCCCACCTCGACGCCACCGACGACGGCACGCGGGTGGTCGAGCTCCCCGGGACCGACTTCACGTCGTACCGCTGGGGCACCACCCTCGACCCGGTCACCCCGGGGCTGACCGACCGCCCGATGGTGGCCCGCGAGCTGCAGCCCATGGGCTCACCGGCGGCGTGGAACCTGCTCAAGGCCTTCGACGGACGCCTCCAGGCCCACCTGTTCGAGCCCGACTCGATCGCCCCCATCGCCCGGGCCATGCGGGCCGGCCAGATCCTGCTGCGCTCCGACCTCGAGTACGAGCACTACGACACCCCCCGGCCCCGTGACCTCTGGCAGCTCGTGCGGCGCGCACCCGGGATCGGGACGCCCACCACCTTCGGTCCCCCTGCCCCCAACGTGGCCCGGCCCCCGGCCCCGATGATCGACGAGCTCGAGCTCAGCCTCGACCCGAACCTGCCCGACCCACCCCCGGTGGACGTGCTGCCCGTCGATGGCGCGCCGCCGATCGTCGTCACCCAGCCAAGCGCAGCACCGATCGTGCTGGCCGGCGACGGCGAAGGGGTCGTGGACAGCGCGGCCGCCGGCCTCATCGACGGCACCGAGCTGTTCCGCTACAGCGCGTCGCTGAGCGACCGGCAGCTCGCAGCCGCCCTGCGCGACGGCGCCGTGCTGGTGGTCACCGACAGCAACCGTCGACGAGGCGAGCGGTGGGGCACGGTCCGCTTCACCAACGGGTACACGGAGCCGGCCGGGCTCACGCCACTCGTCGTCGATCGCAGCGACGCCCGCCTGCCGGTCTTCCCCGATGCCGACGACGACGCTCGCACCGTGGCCGTGCACCGCGGCGGCATCACCGCCAACGCCACGTCCTATGGCGGCCGCAACGAGTACCTCCCGGAAGACCGCCCGGCCAACGCCCTCGACGGCGATCCCACCACCTCCTGGCGCACGTCGCGCGACGACCCGGTGCGAGGCGAGCGCCTGGTCGTGCAGACCCAGCGGCCCGTCACGGTGAGCTCGCTCACCTTCCTCGCTCCCCCGCCGCCCATCAACCGCTGGGTGACCCGGGT
>JBKJIL010000171.1:0-8484 GCA_046598435.1 Acidimicrobiales bacterium | reverse complement strand
CTACGCCGCGGTGGTGCGCGGGCTCGATGGCGTGGACCCCGACCAGGCGGCCCCCTACGCCCATGTGACGGCACCGCTGCGACGGCTGTGCGACCGGACGGCCATCGAGGTGTGCCTGGCCCTGTTCAGCGGCGCCCCGGTGCCCAGCGAGACCGTTGCTGCCCTCGCCGCGCTGCCGAAGGCCATGGCTCGGGCACGGGGCCGGGAGGGCGGCGCCAGCCGAGCCGCGGTAGACCTCGTGGAGGCGCTGCTCCTGCGCCCACTGGTCGGCACGGTGCTGGATGCCACCGTGGTGGCGTCGACCCCGAAGCGCTCCACGGTGGTGGTGGCCGCTCCAGTGGTGCATGCCGACATCGACGGGGTGACGCTGCCGCTCGGAGAGACGGTGCCCGTGCGGGTGGTGGACGCCGACCCGATCACGCGTCAGGTGCGCTTCGAGCCAGCCTGACTGCTCGCCCGTCACCCCGCCGCGGCCCCGCCGCGATCGCGCCGCGACCGCGCTCAGCGGAACTGGGCGAGGGCGCTCTGCGCGTCAGGGTCCACCAGGAACAGGACGGAGCCGGCGCTGTTGCTCCCGAGGCGGGTGGGGAGCACCACGGGCACCGGGTCGAGCGACCGGAGCCGCCAGGCCAGCTTCATGGCATCGACGAGGCCAAGGGTGTTGTCGACCCGCAGCCCGTCGCTCGTCGACGACGCAGCCCGGGCGAGGGTGAGGGGGTTCTTGGCATCGCCCAGCTTCCCGAACACCGCCTTGAGGAACGTCTGCTGGCGCTCGACGCGCCCGAGATCGGCGGTGCGGTCGGGTTGGTCTTGGCCGTTCACCACCTCCACGAGGTGCCGGGAGCGCACGTAGGCCAGCGCCTGCGGGCCGTCGAGGTGGGCCGGGCCGGCCTGCTGCACGTCGAGCCCGGTGTGGGTGTCGTAGGCCGGGTTGGGGAAGTCGACGGTGATCCCGCCGAGCGAGTCCACCAGCCCTGCGAAGCTCACGAAGTCCACTTCGAGGTAGTGCTGGATCGGGATGCCGAGCGATTGCTGGACGGTGAGCACGAGGCGGCGAGGGCCACCGTTGTAGGCCGCGTTGATCTTGCTCGAGCCGTCTGTCTCGGCGATGGGGACGTAGAGGTCTCGGGGGATCGACATCATCTTGGCTTCCCCGCCCACGAAGCGGAGCAGCAGCATCGTGTCGGAGCGCTCGCCGCCGCCGTCCTCGAAGGCCTCGGGGTTGAGGCCCGCTGCGACGAGGTCCTCGACGTTGCGGGAGTCGGAGCCCACCAGCAGGTAGTTGGTGCCGTTGCCGCCGTCGGCCAGCACGTCGGCCAGCGGGATCTTCTCGACCTTGGTGTAGATCGAGCGGGCGTAGAGCCACCCGCCCAGTGCCAGCAGGAGCAGCAGGACCGGCATGACCAGCGACGTCAGCAGCACCAGGCGCCGCAGCTTCGGGCGCGGGAGGCGACGTCGACGCGACGGGGCGGGCCTGGCCGGCGTGGTGGTGGTGGATCGGGCGCGGGGCGGTGCGGCTGCCTTGGGCAGCGGGGTGGTGGGGCGAGGACGTGCGGTGGGCGGGCGCGCCGCCGGGTTGGAGCCCGCGGGCGCGCTGGCCGGGCGCGGCGGAAGAGATGCCGCTCCGTTGTCGGGGGCCGGCACGTGGATCTTGCGCGAGTCGCGGGGCGGAGTGGGGTTGCTCACAGGAGGGGAAACGCTACGCAACCAGCCTGGCCGTCGGCGACATGGGTGGGCGGTCGGGCTCAGGCCAGCAGGCTGCTGAGGAAGTCGTCGACCTCCGCCGCCGCCGGGGCCCGAGGCACATCGAGGGCGGGCTCCGGGCCTGACGGCGTGGCCGCCACGACCTCGTCGCAGTGAGCGGCCACGGCGGGGGAGAGGAATCGAGACCGCTGCGCGTAGCCGTGAGCGTCTCGCCCCCGGCTGTTCTGACGTTGGTGGTGGTAGCGCAGCGGCACGTGAAGCCACAGGTCGTCGCGCGCTCGCGTCATGGCGACGTGCAGGAGGCGTCGCTCCTCCTCGATCTCCTCCGGTCGGCCGGTGGCCATGTCGGACGGCAGGCAGCCGTCAGCCAGGTGGATGAGGTGCACGACGTCCCACTCGGCGCCCTTGGCGGAGTGGATGGTGGACAGGGTGAGGAAGTCGTCGTCGAGATGGGGCGGCCCCGCCAGCTCGCCGGTGGACGACGGCGGGTCGAGCGTGAGATCGGTGAGGAAGCGCTCGAGGCTGGGGGCCGCGGCGGCGGCCGCCTCCAGCCGGTCGAGGTCGGCTCGGCGGGCGTCGCCGTTGCGATGGCGGCGCTCCACTCGGCTGTCGAGCCAGCGGCGCACGGTGGCGATCTGGGCGCCCGGACGCTCGCGCAGCTCCGATGTGCGCGCGGCGGCCAGGGCAGCGCCGAGGGCCGCCACGCCGTCCATGGCCGTGTCGGGCACGCCGGCGAGGGTGGCGGCGGCGGCGATGTCGCCCGCGTTGCGCAGTGCGGCCGTCACCCGTCGGGCCAGGGCCGGCCCTACACCGTCGAGGAGCTGTAGCACGCGGAACCAGGCCAGGTCGTCAGAGGGGTTCTCGACCACGCGCAGGGTGCACACGAGATCTTTCACGTGGGCGGCCTCCAGGAAGCGCAGGCCGCCGTAGAGCACGAAGGGGATCTTGCGCACGGTGAGCTCGACCTGCAGCACCTCGCTGTGGTGAGTGGTGCGGAACAGCACGGCCTGGTGGCGCAGGCTCACGCCCACCGCTGCCCGTTCGAGCACCGCGTCGCACACGGCGATGGCCTGGGCGTGCTCGTCGTGGGCGCTGACGAGGCGGGGTCGGGGCCCGGAGCCGCGCTCGGCGCGGAGGTCCTTCGGGTGCCGCTCGGCGGCCTCGGTCATCACCGCGTTGGCGGCGGCCAGCACCTCCGGAGTGGAACGGTGGTTTCGGGTGAGGGTGACGACGTCGGCATCGAAGCGCACCGGGAAGTCGAGGATGTTGCGCACGGTGGCGGCCCGGAACCCGTAGATGGCCTGGGCGTCGTCGCCCACCGCGGTGAGGGTGGCACCCAGTCCAGCCAGCTCGGCCAGCAGGTCGCCCTGCAGGGCGTTGGTGTCCTGCACCTCGTCGACGAGGACGTGGCGCACCTGCTCGCCGATGAGCCCCGCCACCGACGGGGTGCGCAGCAGGGCCCACCACTGCAGGAGGAGGTCGTCGTAGTCGAGCACCTGACCGTGGCGCTTGCGCTCGACGTAGGCGCCGTAGACCGCTCGGAGCTCGTCGAGGTCGTCCCGACACCACGGGTACCACCGCTCCATCACCTCGGCCAGCGGGAGACGGGTGTTGACGCAGCGGCTCCAGATCCCGGCCAGCAGGTCCTTGTTGGTGCGGCGCCGGCTCGGCGCATCGGCCGGGCGAAGCTCGTCGCGCAGCAGGGCCAGGAGGTCGGCGGCGTCGGCCTGGTCGAGCACGGTGAAGCTCGGGTCGAGACCGATGGCCCGGCCGTAGCGGCGCAGGAAGCGGTTGGCGACGGCGTGGAAGGTGCCGGCCCAGCAGGCCGCCGCCACCTGATGCCCGGTGGTGGCCTCCGCCCGGGCGACCAGCTCGGCCGCGGCCCGGCGGCTGAAGGTGAGGAGCAGGATCTCCTCGGGCGCCACGCCGCCCTCGACGAGCTGCGCCAGCCGAGCCGCCAGGGTCGTGGTCTTGCCGGTTCCTGCCCCGGCCACGATGAGCAGGTTCCCGCCCTCGTGGGTGGCGGCCGCCTCCTGCTCGTCGGTGAGGTCGAACATGCGTTCGACAGTACCCCACCCAGCCCCGATCTGTGCACACGCAGCACCGGGTACCGGTGCTGCGTGTGCACAGAAGGCGGGGGTCGGGGTCAGTCCTTCTGGAGGGTGAGGGAGGCGGAGTTCATGCAGTAGCGCTCGCCGGTGGGGCCGGGGCCGTCGGGGAAGACGTGGCCGAGATGGGCGTCGCAGCGGGCGCAGCGGGCCTCGGTGCGGACCATGCCGTGGCTGGAGTCGGTGAGCATGCGGACCCGGTCGGGGGCGAGGGGCTCGGTGAAGCTGGGCCAGCCGCTGCCCGAGTCGAACTTCGTGTCGGAGCGGAACAGCTCGGCGTCGCACACGATGCAGCGGTAGGTGCCGGGGTCTTTGGTGGTCACGTAGGCGCCGGTGAAGGCGCGCTCCGTGCCGCCCTTCTGGGTCACCTCGTACTGCTCCGGGGTGAGGCGGGCGCGCAGCTCGTCGTCGGTGGGGACGGGATGATCGGTCATGGCCACAAGTCTGCCGGGTCCATCCCCCGCTCGGGGCGCGCGGGCCTCACCGCCCGGCGAACCCTCCTGGCGTGGCGAGCGCCGCCACGAGGGCCTCGGTGACCTGGCGCACAGGGGGTGACGCCACCCGTTCGATGGCTTCGAGCGTGCAGAAGGCGTCGGTGCCGTGGGCGCGCCCCTGGAGGGTCACGACGAGGCTGCAGGCGCCCTCGCCCTCGACGGCCACCAGGGCCTCGAAGATGGCACAGGAGCGGTCGACGTAGGTGACGTCGCCGATCTGGTGGGCCGCCTCGAGGAGGTGCACGAAGGCCTCGTCGGGTGGCACCGACAGCCGGATGGTGTCGCCGTCGAGCACCTCGGGCGGGACCGGGTACTCCTCGTCGTAGCTGGCGATGTGCGGCTCGTCGACAGGCGGTGCCGCCGGTGGGGCGGGCGCGTGGAGCTCGCCCTTGCGGCGGGCCCGCACGAGGGTGGCGTAGGCGGCGTTGAGGATGGCCGCCCGCTGCGTGTCGCCGCCGGCTCGGTCCGGGTGGGCGGCCTGGATCAGGCGGCGATAGGCAGCCCGGACCTCCGGCCACGCCGGCTGCTCGCCCACGCCCAGCAGCGCACGGGCCTCGGCCACGTCCACGGTGGTGCTCAGCCGCTCGGGGCCAGGAAGGCGGCCAGCGCCGCCGCGTAGTGGGCGGGATCGGCGGAGCCGCACAGCTCGCGGGCCGAGTGCATGGCCAGCTGTGGGGCGCCGACGTCGAAGGTGGGGATGCCGAGCCGCGTGGCCGTGATGGGGCCGATGGTGCTGCCGCAGGGGAGGTCGCTGCGATGGGCGTAGCGCTGGAACGGCACCCCCGCCTCTGCGCAGGCCGCCACGAAGGCTGCTGCGCTGGTGGCGTCGGTGGCGTAGCGCTGGTTGCTGTTCACCTTGAGCACGGGCCCGGCGTTGAGGGCGATGAGGTGGTTGGGCTCATGGCGATCGGCGTAGTTCGGGTGGGTGGCGTGAGCGTTGTCGGCGCTGCAGCAGATCGACGCCGCCAGTGATCGCAGCACCTCCTCCCGGCCTCCGCCCAGTCCGAGGACGATGCGCTCGGTGAGGGCGGGCAGGAGCGGGGAGTCGGCCCCCTGGGCGGACAGCGAGCCCACCTCTTCGTGGTCGAAGAGCACCAACAGCGGGATCTGCGTCGGCGCGGTGTCATCGTGGGTGGCGGCCAGGAGCGCCTCGAGGCCGGCCCACGACGAGCAGAGGTTGTCGAGCCGCGGCGCGCTCACCAGCTCGTCGGCTGCCCCGAGCAGGGTGCTCGGTGACAGGTCGTGGGTCATGAGGTCCCATGCCACGATGTCCTGCGCTGCCACCCCGAGCTCGTCGGCCACGAAGCGGGCGAAGCCACCGTCTGTGGGGTCGCCCAGGCCCCACACCGGGCTGAGGTGCTGCTGGGGGTTGAGGTGCAGGCCGCTGGTGGAGATCTCGCGGTCGAGGTGGATGGCCAGCTGGGGCACGCGCAGCAGCGGCCGGTCGACGAGCAGGAGGTGCGTCTCGGGCCCGGCCGGGCCGCGCACGGTCACCCGCCCGGACAGCCCGAGGTCGCGGTCGAGCCAGGAGTTGAGCAGCGCCCCGCCGTAGACCTCCACGGCCAGCTGGCGGTAGCCCACCCGACCGCTGTCGGGCCGGGGCTTCACCCGCAGGTTCGGGCTGTCGGTGTGAGCGCCGACGATGCGGAACCCGCTGGTGGCGCGGTGCTGTTCGCCGACCCGCCAGGCAACGAGGCTGCCGCCCCGCCGCACGAAGAACGCGCCTGGAGCGCTCGGCCAGGCATCGACCTCGTCGAGGGCCCGGAACCCCGCCGCCTCCAGTCGACCGGCCGCCGTCGCGCAGGCATGGAACGGCGACGGTGACGCGTCGATGAAGGCCATCATCGCTCGGGCGGCATCGAGGCCGGGCGGGGTGGGGGCGGGGCCGTGGCGGAGGTCGCTCATCGCTCCAGCGTGCCCCACCGGCGCACCTCCTGCGGGCCGTCGAACCCGTGGCGGCCCCGTGAGGGTCCTCGATGGCCCCTCGTTGGTCAGCCGGGCCCTGCCGCAGCGGCCAGGATGGGCGGGTGCTGCCTGTCGTGATCCTCCACTGGAACCGCCCCGCTCGGTGCGTGCCGACGGTGGCGCGGTTCCTCGCCCAGGAGGTGGAGGGAGGCGTGCGGGTGGTGGTGGTCGACAACGGTTCCGAGCCGGCCGCGCTGGCCGAGGTGCGGGCTGGGCTGCCGGCGGAGGCGGAGCTGGTCTGCCTGCCCCGCAACCGCGGCTTCGGGCCGGGCGCCAACGCTGGGTTCCGGCACATCCTCGCCAACCCCCGACCCGATGACAGCGCCTGGATCGGCCTGGCGCCCCAGGACGCCGAGCCGGCGCCGGACTGCCTGGCCCGGATGCTCGATGCCGCCGATCGCCGGCCCCGGGCGGGGTTGGCCTGCGCCGACTTCGGCGACGGTGCCACCCCCATCATCGATCCCTACTTCGGCGGCATCCTCGCCCCGGCCACGGTGGCCGAGGGGTGGCAGCCGGCGGGCCACCCCCACGGCACCTTGATGCTGGCCCGACGCCAGCTCCTCGACGAGGTGGGTCTGTTCGACGAGCGCTACTTCGCGTACTGCGAGGAGGCCGACCTGGCGCTGCGGGGCGCCGCCGCCGGGTGGGAGACCGGCCTGGTGCGGGGCGCGATGGTCGTCAACCCGGACATGGGCACGCAGATCGCGGTGGTGGACTACCTCCAGCTGCGCAACACCCTGCTGCTCGTGCGGGAGCACTCCGGCCGCTACCACGCCGCGATCCGCGGGCTCCTCGCCGTGGGTCAGCTCGTGGCCGGCCTCGTGTCGCCGGCCCGCCGCGGCCCGTACTTCGACGCCCGGGCCCGGGTACGGGCTCTCGTCGACCACGCCCGAGGTCGCTACGGCCCGCCCCCGGCGCAGCTCGTCGAGGCGCAGCTCGTCGAGGCGCGGCGCTAGTGCGGCGCTAGATCCGGCCGTCCTCAGCGGCGGCCACCTGGTGGCGAACCTTGGTCAGGTACCAGCTCGCCACGATCACGCCACCGATCACTGTGGCCGCCGCGAACATGATCCAGGCCATCCACACCACCTGACGGCGACCCGACAGCGCCCACGCCCACTGCGGGCGGCGGGCGGCGTCGAGCAGGGCCCACACGGTGAGCGACAAGGGGATGGCGGCGAAGATCGCGATCACCAGCGCGACGACGATCTGCACGAGGTCCACCGCGCCGTTCTAGTGCCGTGAGTACGGTCGGCCCCCATGCCTCGCCTCAGCCAGCTCAGCCGCTCCATCGTCGGGAAGGTCGCGGTCGTCACCGGGGCCGCCAGCGGGATGGGGCGGGCCACCGCTCATCTGCTGGCTGACGAGGGCGCCCACGTCGCCGTCCTCGACCGCGACGTCGCGGGGGTGGCCGCGGTGGCGGCCGAGATCACCGGCGCCGGCGGCCGGGCGGTGGCGCTGGCCGTCGATCTGGCCGATGCCGCCGCCACCGATGCCGCCGTGGCCGATGCCCGCGCCGCCCTTGGGGCCATCGACATCCTCGTCAACAACGCCGGGGTCAGCATCCCGAGCCCGATCGACCAGCCGGGGTTCGACGAGGCGTGGGCCATGACGATGGCCATCAACCTCACCGCCTACACCCGCACCATCCGAGCGGCCCTGGACGACCTGCGACGCGAGGGCAGCGGGCGCATCGTCAACATCGCCTCGACGGAGGGCCTGGGGGCCACCGCCCACATCGCCGCCTACACGGCCGCCAAGCACGGGGTGGTGGGGCTCACCCGGTCGCTGGCCGTGGAGCTCGGCCCATCGGGGGTGACCGTGAACTGCATCTGCCCAGGGCCGATCCGAACCGGCATGACGGCCATGATCCCCGACGACGCCAAGACCAAGTTCGCTCGTCGGCGCGTGCCGATGCGGCGCTACGGCGACCCCGAGGAGGTGGCGCAGATCACTCTCGGCCTGCTGCTGCCAGCGGCCTCGTTCATCACCGGCGCCGTGATCCCCGTCGACGGCGGGCTCACCGTACAGAACACCTAGAGCGCCGTGTCAGGCAACGTTTGCGATGTCCGACGCCGGCCAGGAACACCGCTGACGGCGTCCTCGGCCTCGCATTCGCTGGTGGAGTCCTTCGGCCTGCGCATGCGAGGCCGATGACGCCGTCAGCGGTGTTCCTGGCCGGCGTCGGACATCGCGAACGGTGCCTGCCACGACGC
>JBKJIL010000333.1:0-11233 GCA_046598435.1 Acidimicrobiales bacterium | reverse complement strand
TCGAGGCCGAGGCCCATGGCGACGAGGGCGTCGTCGATCCGCTGGCCAGGATCGCGGTGGGCCTCGAAGGCCCCAACCCGGGCCCACAGCGGGAAGGATGGTCCCACTGCGGCGCGCACGGCGCGCACCACGGCCACGTACAGCTCGGCTCGCGCCTCAACCGACCCGCCCCACCGGTCGGCACGGAAGTTGGTGGAGGGGGAGAGGAAGGCGTGGATGAGATAGCCGTGCCCGGCGTGGAGCTCGATGCCGTCGAAGCCGGCCCGCTGGCAGCGCAGGGCGGCATCGACGAAGCGCTCCACGGCCCACGTGAGGTCGTCGTCGGTGGCCTCTCGCACCCGGTAGGCGGCCTCGGGCGACGCGAAGGGGGCCATCATGGCCGCCGACTCGTCAGCCGTCACCATGCCCGAGAGAGCGTCGGGGGCCGGCGGGCGCTTCTTGGACGGCACGAGCAGCGGCTGGCCGCGGGCGATGTCGAGCAGGCTGTTGGTGCCGTTGTGCACGAGCTGCACCGCGATCTTGGCGCCATGGGCATGAGCCTCCTTGGCGAGGCGGCCCAGACCGGGCAGCTGCACGTCATCCGACGCCGCGATCTGGCGACGATCGGTGGACCCCAGCGGGTAGGCGACGGAGGCAGACCCGACGATGATCAGCCCCGCGCCACCCCGCGCCCGCGCCTCGAACCAGGCGGCCTGGCGGTCGCCGACGGTGCCGTCGTCCTCACCC
Organism: Acidimicrobiales bacterium; assembly: GCA_046598435.1. Lineage (GTDB taxonomy): Bacteria > Actinomycetota > Acidimicrobiia > Acidimicrobiales > VFJN01 > VFJN01. Next base: position 10,507 of record JBKJIL010000333.1, on the reverse strand, counting down.
AGGTTTGTGCCCATCGGCGCCATGGCGATCCGGTTGGGCAGCGCCAGCGACCCGATGGCGCCGGGCGACAGCAGCCGGTCGAACGGTCCGCTCACCCGAGCACCGGCGAGGTTGGGGGCATGGGCGCGCGTGGGGCGCGCGCTGATGCCCCCAACCTCGAGCACCAGCGACGTTGGGAGCATGGGCGGGCGTGCGGCGCGCGCTGGCGCCCCGAACCTGGGGCGCGGGGCAGCGGACAGGTCACCACAGCTGGTCGGTGAAGGTGTCGGTGCCGGGGACCGTGGGGACGAAGGGGGCCGACCAGAGGACGTCCGCGATCCCGTCGACGGTCAGCTGGGCCGCGGCGTGGCGCCAGTCGTCCCAGTGCTCGGCCGGGCTGGCGGGGGAGAAGGCGAGGCCCATGAGGCACCCGTCGAGGCCGTCGAGGCCCTGCTGGGAGACGGGGGCATCGGCCGGGAGGGGGATGGGCGAGAAGCCGAGGGCCAGCGCGGGGCCCATGGAGTCGGCGACGTGGTCACGCACGTCGGCCACCGATCGCCCCGGCGCCGGGCGGAAGAGCGTGGCGGTGAGGCCGCCGTAGGGGTGGTCGAGGGCCAGCTCGGCGGGCACGCCATTGCGGTCGGCCCGTGCCGTCCACTCGTAGCGGTACAGGAGAGTGTGGACGTGGTCGCGCTCGGCGAACATGCGACCCTTGGCATGCAGCCACTGCACCTGGCGCAGGGCCCAGTCGACGTGGTCGTCGTGGCGACCCTCGAGGATCCAGTAGACGGCCAGGTACGAGCCGAGGTCGGCACCGCCGAAGAGGTCGGCGTCGGCGCCGAAGCGCAGGTCCTTCAGTGCCCGGGTGGCGACGAAGCGGCGGCCGGCGAACAGCCACGGGCCCACCAGGCAGCCCGCATAGAAGTGGTCGCGCTCGTACCAGCGGTTGTAGGCCACCTCGTGCCCGCGGTGCGGCTCCACCAGCGTGAACAGCATCGACCCGAGCTGCACCTCGCCCCCGATGTCGGTCACCTCAGCATCCCACTGCTTCTGTGCACTCGGAACCACGGTATGCGTGTGTGGCTGTGCAGAGAAGGAGTGTGAATCACTTGGTGATGCCGAGGCGTTCGAGGCCGTAGGCGCGGATGGCGTTGCCGCGGAGGAACTTCCACGTCTCCTCCTCCGAGAGGCCGGCCTGGGTGCAGATGTCGGTGGCCACCTTCTTGGAGTGCGGGAACGTGCTGTCGGCATGCGGGTAGTCGGTCTCGAAGCAGATCTGGTCCATGCCGATGAGATCGCGGTTGCGCAGGCCGACCTCGTCGTCGAACACGCAGCCGTAGATGCGGTGGTGGATGTAGCTCGACGGCTTCTGCGGAAGGGACGTGCCGAAGGAGTTGTCGCCCCGCTCGGCCCAGAGCTTGTCGGCCCGCTCGATCACGTAGGGCATCCAGCCGACCTGGCCCTCCGAGTACGCGATCACGAGGTTCGGGAAGCGCTCCATCGTGCCCGAGAAGATGTAGTCGAGCATCGAACCCATGGCGTTGGAGAAGGTGAGCGTGGAGCTCACGATGAACGGCGCGTCGGGTGAGGTGGCGGGCATCTTCGACGACGACCCGATGTGCATGCACACCACGGTGCCTGTCTCTTGGCAGGCCTGGAAGAACGGGTCCCAGTGCCGACCCTTGTCGTGCACCGACGGCAACCCGAGCGGATGCGGGTTCTCGGAGAACGTGACGGCGAAGCAGCCGCGTGCGGCGTTGCGGCGGACCTCGGCGGCGGCCAGGTGCGGATCCCACAGCGGGACCATGCCGAGGGGGATGAGGCGGCCCTTGCCGTCGCCGGCGCACCACTCCTCGATCATCCAGTCGTTGTAGGCCTGCACGCACAGCAGCGCGAGGTCCTTGTCCTCCCGTTCGAGGAAGGCCTGACCGCAGAAGCGGGGGAGGGTGTTCGGGAAGCAGATCGAGGCCTCCACGTGGTTGGCCGACATGTCCGCCAGCCGGTCGGCCTGCTTCCAGCAGCCGGGCCGGATCTCGTCGAAGGTGACCGGAGTGACGTCCAGCTCGTCGAAGCCCACCGCCGCGGAGAGCTTCGGGAAGGGGTAGACGAGGTCGTCGTAGAGCCACCAGTCGCACCACTCGCCGTCGGCGTCGCCCTTGCTGAACGAGAACACCCCGCCCTCGAAGTGGAAGCTGGCGCGGTCGCGGACCACCCGTGGGCCGCGGTCGAGGTACTTCGCCGGCAGCCGGTCGCTCCACAGCGTGGGCGGCTCCACCACGTGATCGTCGACCGAGATGATGAGGGGGATCTCCGACGCGGCAGCGGGGGCGGGCATGCCTCGATACTAGAACGCGTTCTAGTTCCTGTCAGGCGTGCGTGCGGGGCACCCGTAACCAAACCGCAACAATCAGCGATCACCCCCCTGGAGCCATGCAACACCAATGAGAGGAATCCCCCCATCGTGAACCTCACCCAGAAGATCGCAGCTGCCGCAGGAGCACTCACCCTCGGTGCCGCCGGCGTCGCCGGCGTCGCGGCCGCCACCACCCCCGATGCTGCGGACGCGGGTCTCACGAAGGCCGTCGCCCACCTGGGCGCCCCGCTGCCCGCCGCGGCCGGAGCGGCGGAGGCCGACGACGTCGATGCCGACGAGGCGGGCGACGAGAGCGTCGACGCCGAGATCGATGATGAGGCCGAGACCGACGACGCCGTCGGTGCGCAGGACAACCATGGCGCCGACGTGTCGGCCGTGGCCCAGAGCGACGACTCCGAAGGCCGAGAGCACGGTGAGGCCGTCTCCACGGTGGCGCGCGACGACGCCGGCACCCACGCCGACGAGGGGCATCACGACGCCGACGAGGTCGATGACGACGAGGTCGATGACGACGAGGCCGACGAGGTCGATGGCGCTGACGAGGCCGACGACGACGCGACCGAGGTCGACAACGACGACGAGACGGACGACGCGCGCCCGTAGCCGTCACCCAGCCGTCGTCACCTCGTAGTCGTCACACCCGTGGCGTCACCATGCAGTGCCCGGAGCCCCCGTCGCGGCGGGGGCTCCGTCGCGCCTCCGCGGGTCGCGCGGTGCCGGTCGAGGTGATGCGCACGCTGTCGCCAAGGCTCCAGGAGCTCCTCGGGTACGACATCTCCCCGCCGTTCCTCGGGTACGTGGACGGCCGCCACCCCCGCCGGGTGCTGGGCGGCTCGGGGTAGGCGAGCGGGTCAGAGCATGGAGAGCGTGTCGTGCTCGATGGCCATGCGGGCGGATCGGTTGGCCATGGCGAGGAACATGGCATCGCCACGTTCGGTGGGGGCGACGAGCATCGAGGCCCCCACGGCCATGAGGAAGCCGGCGAACGCGAAGCGCCGGTAGTCGTGCCAGCAGCGGTCCCAGCCGTAGTCCGTCACGCCTCGGGCGATGAGCTCTTCGTGGTAGCGCCGTACGAGCGCCTCCTCGTGGGCAGCCCGCACATCGGGGGTGGGGGAGGTGCCCAGGAAGTAGGCCACGTCGGTGAGGGCAGGGCCACGGGTGACCGTCTGCCAGTCGACCGCAACCACGGGAGAGGCGCCGTCGAAGAGGAGGTTGTCGAGCCGATAGTCGCCGTGCACCACGGTGAGGGGGTCGGGTCGGTGGGCCAGGTACTCGCCCACCCGCGCCACCGCGGCATCGCCGGCCTCCCGCACGCCGGGCTCGAGGCGGTCGCCGTAGCGCTCGAGGAAGCCGCCGTAGAGCATCGTGATGATCTGGACGTAGAAGGCCTGGTTGTCCGGGGTCCAGCGGTCGAGCCACGCCATGGCAGCCAGGCTGGGGTCGCCCCAGAGCGGCGCGTGGAGCTTGGCCAGCTCGATGATGGCGGCCGTCGCAGCGTCGAGTCCGCAGCCTTCGATCTGGTCGCCGGGTCGGGCCGGTGCGAGGTCGTCCATGATGAGCACGAACTCGTTGGCCTCGACGTCGAGCAGGCACAGGTGCGTGCGCGGGGTGGTGATGTCCACCCGTCCCTGCAGCTCTTGGTAGAAGCGCGACTCAACCTCGTAGGTGCGGGTGGCGACGGTGGACGCCCGCGACACCGCGTCGGCGGTGGGGAACTTGCCGACCAGCGTCGCCGGACCGTCGCCTCCCTCGTAGGTGAGGTGGAAGCGGGCGTTGTCACCCACCATCCCGGCGCCGAACAGCTCGAAGTCCACTGCGGCCACCCGTCCTTGGGGCAGAGCTCCGCTGGCGCGCAGCACCTCGGTCAGCCAGTCGGGGGTGACGGCGGCGGGGTCGGTGAGGAGGGCAGGCGCAGGCATTCACGGCTCCAGGGCGAGGGGACGGATCGTCAGCATGGACCACCGAGGGGGGCGCGGTCGCACTCGGCGCGGGTGCGACACCGAACTAGAACGTGTTCTAGTCTCGCCCCATGGCACGTCAGGGACATCGGCTGCTCATCGGCGGCGAGCAGGTCGAGGGCGAGGCGGGCACCTACGAGATCCTCAACCCCGCCACGGAGGCGGTGGTGGACCGAGCGCCGGAGGCCTCGGTGGCCCAGGTCGAGGCGGCCGCGGCGGCCGCCGCCGATGCCTTCCCCGCGTGGAGCCGCACGCGCCCCGAGGAGCGGGCCGCCCTGTTGACCAAGGCAGCCGACCTCCTGCGCGAGCGCATGGACGAGCTGATCCCGCTGGTGCAGGCGGAGACCGGCGCCACCTTGCGGGTGGCCAAGACGATGCAGGTGCCCACCTGCATCGAGCGCTTCCGGCGCTACGCCAAGGGCGCCATGGAGCCGTCGGTGATCCCGCTCCCGCCCGGAGAGATGCCCACCACGGCCTTGGCCGCCGGCGGGATCATGGGCGCCATCGCGGTGCGTCAGCCGGTCGGCGTGGTGGCGTGCATCACCCCCTACAACTTCCCGATCGTGAACATGGCCGGCAAGATCGGTCCGGCCCTGGCCATGGGCAACACCGTCGTGGTCAAGCCGGCGCCGCAGGATCCGTTGGCGGTGACCGTGTTCGGCGAGGTGCTGCACGAGGCGGGGTTCCCGGCCGGCGTGGTGAACGTGGTGACCGGCTCGGCCCCCGAGACGGGCCAGGCGCTGGTGGCCTCGCGCCACGTCGACATGGTGAGCTTCACCGGCTCCACCCCGGTGGGCCGGGCCATCGGCGAGGTGGCGGGCCGGGACATGAAGCGGCTGCTGCTCGAGCTGGGTGGCAAGGGCGCGGGCGTGGTGTTCGACGATGCTGACGTGGCGACGGCCATCGCCACGATCTCGAGCGTGTGGGCCTTCCACAGCGGCCAGATCTGCACCGCCCCCACCCGCGTCATCGTGCATCGCAGCGTGCACGACCAGGTCGTGGCCGGGCTCCAGCAGGCGGCCGGCCGGCTCAAGGTGGGCGATCCGCTGGCCCCCGACACGGTGGTCGGCCCGCTGATCTCCGAGCTGCAGCGCGGGCGTGTCGAGGCGCTGATCGAGGCCGGTGTGGCCCAGGGTGCCGAGGTGATGGCCGGCGGAGCTCGTCCCGACATGGAGCACGGCTTCTACGTGGCCCCGACGCTCCTCGCCGGTTGCACGCCCGACAACGTGGCGGTGCAGCAGGAGTTCTTCGGACCGGTCGTCGTGGTGGTGGCCTTCGACGACGAAGACGAAGCCGTCGCCATCGCCAACGGCACCGAGTTCGGACTCTACGACTACGTCTTCTCCGCCGACACGGCGCGGGCCATGCGGGTGGCCAAGCAGCTGCGCACCGGCAACGTCGGGATCAACACGGCGCAGCGCAACCACGAGGCGCCCTTCGGCGGCTTCAAGATGTCCGGGGTGGGCCGCGACGGGGGCAGCTTCGGGCTGCACGCCTACAGCGAGCTGCAGAGCATCGTCTGGCCTGGCTGAGCCCGGCTCACCCGTCCAGAGGTCGCTGCCCACGAGGCGTGACCGATGACCTCCCGCCAACCCTTCCTCTATAACGTAATAGTACGTTAGGATCACGGCGTGGGGACGGGACTGGGGACCGAGGTGCTGCTGGCGCTGCTCGACGTCGGCGACGCGGGCGTCGGCGGCACCGAGCTGCTGGCCCGCCTCGACGCGGTCGGCAAGCGCCCGGGCGCCGACTCGCTGCTCGTCGCGCTGCTGCGCCTCGAGACCTCCGGGCACGTGGCCGTCAGCCGGGGTGCCGCCATGTCGTTCTCGCTCACTGCGCAGGGTCGGGACCGGGCCTACGAGCTCGGTGGTGGCCGCCCCGTGCACCTGCAGCTGCTCATGGCCGATCTCGTGGGGTTCGTCGCCTTCACCTCCACCCATGGCGACGCCGCCGGTCGGGCGGCCGCCGGCGCGCTCCACCATGCGGCCTCCGGAGCGGTGCGCAACGGCGGTGGCGCGGTGATCAAGGCCATGGGCGACGGGTTCCTGGCCTGGCTGCCGCCCACCGCCGACCCGGTGCCGGTCGTGGCTGCCGTGGCCGCCGGGTGCCCGCGTCCCGATGGCGAGCCGTGGCTGCTCCGGGCGGCCAGCCACACCGGCCATCCGATCCAGCACAGGGGCGACGTGTTCGGCAACGACGTGAACCTCGTGGCGCGCCTGTGCAGCGCCGCCGAACCGGGTCAGCTCGTGCGCTCCACGGGAGGCACCGGCGTGCCAGAGCACCTCGACGTGCGCGGCTTCGATGCCCCGGTGCCCATCTGGCGGATGGCGATCGCATGAGCCGGCTCTTCGGGCGAGGCGAGCTGAAGCAGGCGCTGCTGCACGTCGTGGCCGAGGTCGGCCCGGCCAACGGCTACTCGATCATGCACGGCCTGGCCGAGCGGGTGGGTGGCAGCTGGCAGCCCAGCCCCGGCGCCATCTACCCGGCCCTGCTGGCCCTCGAAGACGCCCGCCTGCTGCGCGGGCACGAGGCCGACGGCGCCCGTCGGTACGAGCTCACGCCGGCCGGGCAGGCCTGCGTGGCCGCCGAGCCCCACGTGCTCGAGACGGTGGCCGGACGAGCGCGGAGCGCTCCGTCCCCGATGATGACCGTCGGAGTGCTGCTCGACCGCCTCGTCGCCGCCGCGCCGGCGCGCGAGCGTCCCCTCGACGCCGACCAGACCAACCGCCTCGAGCTCGTGTTCCAACCCGTGCTCGACGAGATCACCCGAATGACTGCCGAGGAGGCACCCTGATGGACGACTTCGCGCTCGCCGCGTTCCGTGAACGAGAGGCCCGCCAGATCCTGAAGCGACGAGCGTTCATGGTTCACGCCGCCGTCTTTGCCGCCGTGAACGCCATGCTGATCGGGATCTGGGCGCTGGCGGGAGGCGGCTTCCCCTGGTTCCTGTTCCCCCTCATGGGGTGGGGCATCGGCCTGGTCGCCCACGGCGCGACGGCGTACCTGCTCGCGCACCCCAACGACATCGTCCTGGAGCGCGAGCAGCAGCGGATGTCCCGCGGCGAGCCATCCGGCTGAGCGCAGGGACGAGCGCCGCCGTCAGGGACGGGCTTCGCCGTCAGGGAAGGATGTCGACCGGGGTCCCGAGCGGGATGACATCGAGCTTCAGCTGGTCGGCGGTGAGCATGCGGATGCACCCGTTCGAGATCGACGCGCCGGTGGTGCCGATCTGGGCTGCGGAGCTGGCCGAGATCTGCCCGTGGATGGCGGTGATGGCGTCGCCGCTTCCCTGCCAGCTCTGGATGGCCTCGGAGTGGCCGCTCGTGTCGAGCACGATCGGGCCGTAGCCGTGCGGCCCCGGCTTCTCGATGACCGCCACGTAGAAGCTGCCGGGGGCCGTCGGCGTGGAGGCCTTGCCGATGCCCACCGGGGCGCTGAACAGCTCGAAGCCATCCTTGTAGACGTACAGCCGGGTCTCCGGCAGGCGGATCACGATGCGATAGGCGCTGCTGGAGAGGGCGACATCCTCGCGACGGACCCACCCGGTGGACCCGTTCGGGCGCTCGGGCAGCATGATGCGCAGCCACGCCCCTTGGTCCTCCACGACGGGCATCGTCTGCGGGTAGCCGTACCAGAGGCCCGTCGTGCGGACCTGCATCCCGTTCGGGCCGTCGTAGACGCCGATCGTGCCGTTGGGCGTGGCCAGCGCGGTCGACACCGGCACCACCGGCTTGGGGGCCGGCACGGTGGTCGTCGTCGTGGGGGGGATGGTGGTCGTGACGACCAGCTCGGCCTCGGCCGGCTCGGATTCGAAGGCCCGCAGCACGATCGTGCCGAGGGCGACGGCGATCAGCGCGCACGCGACGGTGGCCAGCACCGCGAGGCGCTTCTGCTGGGGGGTCACCTCCACGTGATCGTCCACACCCCGATGGAACCACACCTGAGCCGCTCGGCGCATGCGCTGGACGCCCTACTCGAACGTCCAGCGGGTGGGGCTGCCGGTGAAGTCGTCTTCGCTCAGCCCGAACACGACCTGAGGGGTGATGCGGATCGTGGCGTTCACCTCCGGATCCAGGAAGTTCGGGTCGTAGCTGGTGCCGTACTTCTGGTTCATCGCGTCGAGGAACGCCTCGATCGAGGCGGTCTCGCGGACGATCTCCGCCACCCCCTCCACGATCACGGGCTCGAGGGCATCATCGGTGGTGATCGAGCAGCGCCCGTCCTTGCCGATGTTGCGGGCCTTGCGGGAGCCCAGCGCGCTGCTCGACCACAGCGCATCGTCTCGCCACACTGCCCACACCGGCATCACGTGCGGTCGGCCGTCCGAGCAGCTCGTGGCCAGCCAGAAGTCGTGGCTGTGCTCCAGGCGCTCGCTGGCCCAGGTCCACGGCAGGAGGCCGGTGCCCTCGTCGAAGGGCAGGATCCCATAGCCGGGCATGTGGGGCCGTGAGGCCGTCGGCTGCCGCACCTCCCCATCCTGCACCTTCGGCCGTCGTCGTGCTCGCCGAGCGTCAGGGCGGCCGACCTGGCCCGTGGCGTACGCCTGGGCGATGATGGCCGGCATGCAGGAAGCGCCGCTCCCCGTCGATGAGGAGCGTCGGCTCGCCGCCCTGCGCTCGCTGGGTCTGCTCGACACGCCCGCCGAGGAGCGCTTCGATCGCATCACCCGGATGGCCCAGCGGCTGCTCAACGTGCCCATCGCCCTCGTGAGCCTCGTCGACGAGGATCGCCAGTGGTTCAAGTCCCGCCAGGGCCTCGACGCGCCGGAGACCCCGCGCGCGATGGCGTTCTGCTCCCACGCCATCCTCGGGCGAGACGTGATGGTGGTGGAGGATGCCCTGGCCGACGTGCGCTTCGTCGACAACCCGCTGGTGTCGGGTGACCCGAACATCCGCTTCTACGCCGGTGCGCCGATCGCCGGCCCCGATGGCGATCATCTCGGCACGCTGTGCGTGATCGGCCGCGAGCCACGAGCGCTGCCTCCCGAGGACCGGGACGCACTGCAGGAGCTGGCCCACATGATCGAGTACGAGATCGCCGTCACCCACATGGCCATCGCCGACGAGCTCACCGGGCTGAGCAACCGGCGGGGCCTGAGGCTGCTGGGCGACCAGGTGCTCCAGGTGTGCCGCCGACAGCACCTGCCGGCGGTCGTGGTGTTCGCCGACCTCGACGGGCTCAAGCAGATCAACGACCACCATGGCCACGACCTGGGCGACGAGGCCATCAAGGCGGCCGCCGATGCGCTCCTGGCCACCTTTCGCCAGGCTGATGTGCTGGCGCGCATCGGCGGGGACGAGTTCTGCGCCGTGCTGGCCGGCACCGACTCCGTGGAGGAGCCCGTCGCCCGGCTCCGCGAGGACGTGGCCGCTCGGGGCGAGGCGCTCGGTGTGTCGTTGAGGCTGAGCATCGGCTCCGCCGCCTTCGACCCCGATGCTCCCACTGACCTCGAGGACCTGATGGCACGTGCCGACGCCGCCATGTACCTGCACAAGGCGGCCCGCCAGCACGGGGCGGTCGCGGCTGACGCCCCGCCTGGCGTTGTCCAGAACTAGAACGTGTTCTAGTCTCGGACGATGGCATCGCCTCGTGGAGACCAGTCGTTCGACCTGGTGATCATCAACGGCATCGTGGTGGACGGCACCGGCCTGCCCCGACGCCGGGCCGACGTCGGCGTGCGCGACGGGCGCATCGCCGCCATCGGGTTCATCGACGCCAGCGCAGGAGCCCGCGTGATCGACGCCGAGGGACGGGTGGTGGCACCGGGCATCGTCGACCCCCACACCCACTACGACCCGCAGCTCACCTTCGAGCCCTACGGCACGTCGAGCTGCTACCACGGCGTCACCACGGTCGTCACCGGCAACTGCGGCTTCTCGGTGGCGCCGCTGCGCCCCGGCGACGCGCCGTGGCTCATCCAGCTCTTCGCGCGCGTCGAGGGGATGGACCCGTCCGCGCTCGAGGGCATCCCGGTCGACGGCTTCGAGAGCTTCCCCGAGTTCCTCGCCTCGATGCGCGGTAAGATCGGCATCAACGCCGCCTTCTACGTCGGCCACTGCGCGCTGCGCCGCTACGTGATGGGCGCCGACTCCGTCGGGCGCGAGGAAGCCGGCGTTGACGCCGAGCGAGCCTTCGAAGCTGTCGAGGTAGTCGCCGAACGACTCCCACTTCCAGTCGACGCCCTCCTCGAGGGCCC
>JBKJIL010000197.1:0-14361 GCA_046598435.1 Acidimicrobiales bacterium | reverse complement strand
TCCAGTTGCCACTGATTTGTCTCTCTATCTGCACTGCAAGCAAGTCCGACTGACTTCCTCGATTGGCCCAAGCCTAGAGGCTCGAGCCGAGGATCGCGACATTTCTGCAGGTCGGGTGCTGCAAGACTGCGGCGATGCCGAGCGCTGAGCCCCTCCTGCGCACCCAGGGACTCACCAAGCGCTACCCCGATGTGACGGCGATCGACGGCCTCGATGTCGAGGTGCCGAGGGGGCTCGTGGGCCTCGTCGGCGCCAACGGGGCCGGCAAGACGACGCTCTTCAAGATGATGCTCGGCCTGAGCCATCCCACCTCCGGCAGCCTCGAGGTGTGCGGCATCGACGTGGCCGTCGATCCGATGAGCGTGCGCAGCCGGGTCGGCTTCATGCCCGAGCACGACTGCCTCCCCCTCGACCAGTCAGCGGCCGACATCGTGGCCTCCTTCGGGGAGCTCAGCGGGCTGCCACCCCGCGCCGCCCGCCAGCGAGCGTCCGACGTGCTGGACCTCGTCGGGCTCGATGAGGCGCGGTTCCGTCCGGTGGCCGGCTTCTCCACCGGCATGCGCCAGCGGGCCAAGCTGGCCCAAGCCATCGTCGCCGATCCCGAGCTCGTGCTGCTCGACGAGCCCACCGCGGGCCTCGACCCGATGGGCCGGGAGGAGATGCTGGCGCTGGTCGCCCGGCTGGGCACCTTCGGCATCTCGGTGCTGGTGGCCACCCACCTGCTCGACGACGTGCAACAGGTGTGCGACCACGTGATCATGCTCGACGGTGGCCGGCTCGTCGTGGCCGGAGCCACCGGCTCGCTCGTCGAGCGAACGGGTCTGCTGAGCGTGGACGTCGGGGCCGACAGGGACGGTCTGATCGCGGCCCTCGCGGCACGGTCCTTGCGGTCGGCCGTCGGGCACGGCGTGGTGGAGGTGCAGGTGGAGACGGACGCGGACCTCGACACCGTGCGGGACACCGTCGCCGAGCTGGGCTTGCCGCTGCACCGCATGACGAGCCGCCTCACCTCGCTCGACGACGTGTTCCTCGACCGCGCCGGCCACGGTGGCGACCGATGACGGGCGCCGTCTACGACCGCGGCTACCGGCCCTACGAGGGCGCCCGCGGGGGACGCCAGGCCGCGCTGCTGGCGCTGTACCGGGCCACGATCCGCCGGGCCCTCGGCCTGCGCCGCCCCTGGCGCCAGAAGGTGGCGCCGTTCGTCCTGCTGGCCATCGCCGTCATCCCGGCCGTGGTCAACGTGGGCGTCAAGTACCTCACCCGCAACAGCCCGGCCCGGGACATCGAGTTCTTCACCTTTCGGGAGTACGTGGGGGTCTCGAACACCCTGCTGGTGTTCGTCGCCCTGACGGCACCCGACATCATGTGCCCCGACCGACGCCAACGGGTGCTGCCGCTGATCTTCGCCCGGCCGCTCAGCGGCTTCGACTACGTGCTGGCCAAAGTCGGCGCCATGGCGTCCATCCTGTTCGCCTTCTCGTTCCTCCCCCAGGTGGTGCTGTTCGTCGGCCAGATGCTGGTGACCGACGACGGCGCGCTGCGCTACCTGCGGGACAACGCCGAGATCCTTTGGCAGGTGCCGGTGGCGGTGAGCCTGCTGGCCCTCTTCTACGCGTCGATCGGCGTGGCCGTGGCGTCGCTCACCGCCCGACGCATCATCGCCGGCGCCGTCATCGTGGGCCTGTTCCTCGTGACCTCGGTGATCTCGTCGATCCTCGTAGGCCCTGAGGTGAGCGAGGTCCGCAGCTCGAGCGGACCGCCCAGCACCGTCGTCGAGCCCGTGCCGTCAGAGAGCACCGTCGGCGGACCGGATCCCAGCCTCGGTCCCACCGACACCGTCCCCGCCCCGTCGGAGCCCGACACGTACTACGTGGTGTCCGACAACGACCCCTCGGCGGCGCCGCTGCTGAACCTGGCCGGGTTGCCGCTCATCCTGCGCGACGTCGTGTTCCTCGGCGAGGTTGACCCGAACCACCCCATGTCGGGCGTGGAGGACGGCGGGCTCTTCGCCACCGGCGTCTTCGTGCTCGTGGTCGGTGCCTGCCTCCTCACGCTCCTGCGCCGCTACGACGAGGTCGAGCGATGACCACGCTGCCGCCCCCGCCCCCGCCGCCGACGGCCCCAGCCGTGCCGCCGGCCGGCGCCCTCGACCCCGCCTACGTGGCGGACGCGACGGTCACCATCCAGGACTGCTCCATGTGGTTCGGCCAGAAGGTGGCCCTCTCGGAGCTGAGCTGCTCGTTCGGACCCGGGGTCACCGGACTGCTCGGGCCGAACGGCGCCGGCAAGACAACCCTGATGCGCGCCATCGCCGGACTGCTCCCGGTGAACCAGGGACGAGTCCTCGTGACCGGCCAGGATCCCCGTCGCCACCGCGAGGTGTACGCACGGATGGCCCTCGTGCCGGAGGACGAGGCCGTCCCGCGTGGGCTCACCCCACGGCAGCTCTGCCAGTACGTGGCCGATCTCCACCGCGTGCCCGACCGTCAGATCGTGGACTGGGCGCTGCACACGGTGGACATGGAGGCAGCCGCCGACCGACGCATGGACGGCTTCTCCAAGGGCATGCGTCAGCGCTCGAAGGTGGCCGCCGCTCTGGTCAAGAACCCGTTGGTGCTCGTGCTCGACGAGCCGCTCAACGGGGCCGACCCCATCCAGCGTCTCGCCCTCATCTCCCTGTTCAAGCGCCTTGGCGACGAGGGGCGCACGGTGATCGTGAGCTCCCACGTGCTCCACGAGGTGGAGTCGATGGCCGAGCGCGTCATCGTGATCGTGCGCGGCCGGCTGGCCGCCGCCGGGGGTCACCGCGCCATCCGTGACGCCATGGACGATGTGCCCCGCCAGGTGCTCGTGCGCTCGGTCGACCCTCGGCGGCTGGCCGCCTCCCTGGTCGGGCTCGACGCGGTGAGCGGGATCTCGCTCGATGGGGCGGACATCGTGGTGTCCACCTCCCGAGCGCGCGACCTGGCGGTGGCCCTTCCCGTGACGGCGCGCGACCTCGGCATCCGGATCACCGAGGTGCGGCCACTGGATGACTCCCTCGAGAGCCTGTTTCGGGAGCTGGTGCGATGAGCACCACCACCCCACCGCTGGCCGCCCTCGTCACCTACACCCTGCGCACCTCGATGGCCGGCAAGCGGGCCGCCGGCGTGCTGGTGCCCGCCGTCGCCACGCTGCTGTTCGCGCTCTTGGCGCGCGGGCTGAGCGGTGACCCCTACGAGGAGTTCGCGAGCGTCGCGTCGGTCGCCCTGTTCGGGCTCGTCCTGCCGGTGACCTGCCTGGTGGTGGGCGATGCCGTGCTGGGCGCAGAGCTGCGCAGCGGCGCGTTCGCGTTCACCTGGATGGCCCCGGTCCCGACGTGGCAGATCGCCCTCGGTCGGTGGGCCGGCGGCACCATCGTGGCCGCGATCTGCCTGTCGACCTCGTTCTCGCTGGCCGCCGTGGTGGCCGGCGCTCCCGAGAGCGCAGGCCCCATCGCGCTGGCGGTGGCGTTCGGCACGATGGCCTATGTGGCGGTGTTCCTCGCCATCGGCTGCATCGCCCGGCGGGCCGCCGTGTGGTCGCTTGCCTTCGTCTTCCTGGGAGAGCGACTCTTGGGCGCCGCCCTCAGCGGCATCGCCCAGCTCTCTCCGGGGTGGGAGGCCAGGGCCGCCTTCGTGGGCCTCGCCGATGCCCAGGACGACCTCGTGCGGGCGGGGATCCCCCACGGTGGCGCCGCACTCTTGCGCCTGGCACTGATCACAGCCGTGGCCCTAGGCGTCGCGTCGTGGCGGCTCGACCAGCTCAAGCTCAGCGGATCCGCCGACTGACGGACCCTCACGGCGGCTGGCCAGCACAGCTCCCGTCAGCACGAGCGCCACGCCGACGAGGGCCGTCGCGGCCACGTGATCGTCTTGGAACACGACCCCGAGGGCGAGCGCCACGGCGGGGATCAGATAGGTGATGAAGGTGGCCCGCGTGGCGCCGACCCGCCCGACCAAGGATCCCATGAGCAAGAAGGCGATCCCGGTGCCGAGCAGGCCCAGCACGGACACGGCCAGGACCGGAGCCGCCTCGAGGCGGGATCCGGAGAGGCTGGCCAGCCCAAAGGGCAGCGTCCAGAGGGTGGCCAGGGCCAGCATGCGACCCATCACGGCACGGGAGCCGTAGCGCAGCTGCAACGGCACCACGAGGTTGGTGGCCAGCCCGTAGCAGAGGGTGGCCAGCAGGACGAGTCCCACCCCGGTGGCCTGCGTGGAGCCCTCGCTCAGGCTCGGGGCGCTGATGAGGACCACCCCCACGAAGCCGATGGCCACGCCCAGGAGCTGCGGACCGGTGGTGCGCCGTCCGAAGAACAAGGCGGCGAAGAGCGCCGTGAAGACGGGCGTGGCCCCGTTCAGGAGACCCGTCACCGCCGAGTTGATGTGCTGCTCGGCCAGCGGGAACAAGGTGAACGGGAGGCCGACCCAGAGGATCGACACGGCGATCATCCTCGTGCGGTCGGCCCGCTCGATCCGGATGCGACCACCCGGGAGCAGGTTCAGCACGGCCGCACCCAGGCCGACGCGAAGCAACGTGACGAGCCCCGGCTCGAGGCTCTCGAGCCCGATGGCGATGAAGAGGAAGGACGCACCCCAGATCAGGGCGATCGAGGTGAAGACGAGCCAGTCGGCGGAGCCGAAGGCGTCGCTGGACGACCGTTCTCGACGTCGCGGTGGGGTGGCGGGCACCCGCTACCTGGCGGATGCCTCGAGGAGCGTGAGCATCGCCGCCTCCAGCACCTCAGCGGCCGCAGTGGCCGACAGGCCTTGGGCAGCGCGGAGCTGGTCCCATGCCTCGAAGCTCATGAGCACCTCCAGCGCGGCCGCGGTGCTCGGCGTGAGCTCGGCTGCGAACACCCGCTCGATCTCGGCCCGCAGCCAGCTGCGGGCGTACCCGAGCTGGGTGCGCAACGCGGCAGACTCCGACGCATCGCGCAAGGCAGCCCGGCGGATCGGCGCCACGGACTCGTAGATCCGGGCGTTGATGTCGACGGTGGCGGCAACGCGGTCGGGCAACGAGCCCACAGGCGCCACGTCGACGAAGAGGTGGCGTACCCGGTCGAGCTGGCGGGTCGCGGCGGTGGCATGGAGGGTCTCGACATCGGTGAAGATGCGAAAGATCGACCGCAGCGACACGCCCGAGCGCTCGGCCACCTGCTGGGCGGTGGGCCGGCTGACCCCCTCGTTGAGCAGGTCGAGCAGGGCGTCGACGGCGAGGTCGCGGCTGCGATGGCGGCGGGCCCGGCGGCCGTCTTCGGGCATGCCATCGAGGGGACTCGCCAGACTGCTCACCTGGTCGACCATACCGTCGCCGCACGTCGTTGCCAGAGCTCGAGTGCCGCCGCTCGACGAGCGAACGAGGGCCAGGTTCGGCCTAGACGGGGACCTGACGGTTCATCTGGAGCTCCTCCTCGGGGCGCAGGTTGCGGAACATGGCCAACAGCGTGAGGTCGTAGACGATCTTCAGCCCGCCGGCCACGAGCAGCGGCCACCCAAAGGTGGAGTGGTCGAGCATCCATCCCGCGGCCAGCGGGGGCAAGGCTGCGGCGAGGCTGCGCGGCACGTTGGTGACGCTCGCCGCCGCCGTGCGCTCCTCGGGTCGGACGATGGCCATCACGTAGCTCGTCCGAGCCGGGACATCCATCTGAGAGAGGAGCGAACGAGCCAGCAGGCAGGCCACCGCCAGGGCGGCGTTGGGCATGAGCGCGGCCGAGATCAACAGGACGTTGGCGGGCAGGTGGGTGAACACCATGGTGCGGATCAGCCCGATGCGTCGGGCCAGCTTGGGGGCGAGGAGCGCCGAGCTGGCCGACAGCAGCCCGCTCCAGAAGAAGATGGCGCCCGAGGTGGCCACCGACAGGTCGAATCGCAGCGAGAGCCAGAGCACCAGGATCGACTGCACGGCGAAGCCACCGCCGAGGGCGTCGACCGAGAAGGTGGCGGCGAGGCGCAGCACGACCGCGCGCGACGGTCCGAGCCGCCCGCGGTGCGGATGGTCGCGGGACATCACCCCGCCGACACCGAGGTGGCGGTACTGCAGGAGCAGCAGGACGCCGACCAGTGCGTAGACAACGAAGACGGCCCGCTGGGCATCGAGGGCCGACACTGCGGTGTGGGCCGCCACCCGATCGGGGATGCCGGCGGCGAGGGCTCCAAAGGCCCCGGCGAGGGCGGCGATGAGGCTGTAGCGGGCGAACACGGTGGTGCGATGGGCAGCCGGCACCGTGTCGGGCAGGAGGGCCTGCTCGACGGCGAGGAAGCCGCTCACGTCGCCCGACGACGGGTTGATCGTGCCGATGGCCGCCACGACGAGCAGCGCCGCGAAGGCCCCCAGGTTGGCGAAGGCCACGCCGGTGAGGATCATGACGACGGCCAGCACCTGCAGCAGCCGCCGGCGAGGCAGGGCCCCGCCCCACAGCCCGATGGTAAGCGTGACGGCGGCCGACCCGAGCAGGGTGGCGGTGATGACAGCGCCGATCTGCACGGTGTCGAGACCCCGAGCCAGGAGGTAGCCCGGGAGCACCACCGCCACCAGCCCGTCGACGAGCGCCCGCAGTCCACGGGTGCGCACGATCCGCCGGGCGTCCGGGCTGGCCCGCAACCGCAGAGGCGGGGGGCGCTCTTGCGGCTGCGGTCGGGCGCCGCCGGCGTCAGGGACGAGATCGGCCATGGGGGCGCTCAGCCTCGCACGCCCGTGGCGCAGCCTGACCCCCGCCGATCAGACCGGCTCGAGGGCCGGCACCCCGAGGTCGTCGATGTCGTCGTCGCCGATCTCGTCGTCGTCGATGCCATCGTCGCCGATGCCATCGACAACCGGGTCGGGGTGGCCTTCGACGTCGATGGTGGGCAGCAAGCGGTCGAGCCAGCGGGGCAGCCACCAGTTCCTGTCGCCCAGGAGCTCCATGGTGGCCGGCACCAGCAGGAGCCGGACCACGGTGGCATCGAGCAGGATCGCTGAGGCCAGGCCCACGCCGAAGAGCTTGAAGACGCGGTCGTTCTCCAGGAGGAAGCTGCCGAAGACGAACACCATGATGGCGGCCGCGGCCGTGATCACCCGTGCCGTGGACGCCAGTCCGTTGGCCACCGAGAGGTGGCTGTCACCGGTGCGGTTCCACTCCTCCTTGACGCGCGAGAGGAGGAAGACCTCGTAGTCCATCGAGAGGCCGAACACGATGGCGAAGAACATCATCGGCGCGAACGGCTCGATGGGCCCGGGAGCCAGGCCGGTCAGGTCGCTGAGCCACCCCCACTGCACGATCGTGACCGTGATGCCGTAGGCCGCTCCGATCGAGAGGAGGTTCATCAGCACGGCCTTGAGGGGCACGAGCAGCGAGCGGAACACGGCCATCAGCAGGAGGAACGACAGCAGGAGCACGGCCAGGAAGAACAAGGGCATGCGACTGGCGAGGAAGCCAGAGAAGTCCGTCGTCGTGGGGCCCTGACCGGTGACGGCGATCTCACTGCCGAGCGCTGCCTCACCGTCGACGAGCACCTCGTCGCGCAGTCGGTGCACGAGCTCCGTGGTGGCCTCGTCCTGCGGTGACGACTTCGGGGTGATGCGCCACACGTAGGCGGTGGGCTCGGCGCCGTTGGGGATGGCCGGGGTGACGACGGCCACCTCGGGGTCGGCCGCCACCGCGGCCGTGATGGCCTCCAGGACGGTCGGATCGGCAGCCCCATCCACCCGGGCGGCGAGGAAGAAGGGGCCGTTGAAGCCAGGGCCGAACCCGTCGGCCAGAAGGTCGTACGCCTTGCGAGTGGTGGTGTCCTCCTGGAAGTTGCCCTCGTCGGAGAACCCGAGGCGCAGGCTGAGCACGGGTACCGAGAGCACCAGCAGGAACAGCGCGCCGGCCAGGGCGGCGGGCCACGGGTGGTGCTGGATGAGCCGGCTCCAGCGGTAGGCGAAGGTCTCGGGCAGTGGCTTGGGCGGACGGCGCTGGACCTCACGCTTCAACGGCGCCAGGGCGAACCCGGCCGCCAGCACCACCGCCGCCAAGGGGAACCCGAGCATGAGGGGCATGACCTTGAGCCCCGCGCCTACCAGGCCCACGGCCACCAGGCCCGTGGCGATCAGACCGCGCCAGCGGGTGACCTCGACGCGGTGGCCCGCGAAGCCGAGCAGGGCAGGCAGCAGCGTGAGGGAGGCCAGCACGGTCATGGCCACCACGAGGGCGGCGCTGATGGCGAGCCCCTGGATGAAGCTCACGCCCATCACGAGCATGCCGAGGAAGGAGATGACCACGGTGACGCCGGCGAACGCGACGGCTCGGCCGGCCGTGTCGACGGCGATCGACGTGGCCTCCTCGGGGGTGTGGCCGTGGTGCAGGTTCTCCCGATACCGGGTGACGATGAACAGGGCGTAGTCGATGCCCACGCCAAGTCCGATCATCAGGCCGAGGAAGGGCGCGAAGTCAGGCATCACGACCAGGTTCGACAGGAGCGTCACGAGCACCGACCCCGCGGCGATCCCCGCGATGGCCACGCCGATCGGCAGGCCCATGGCCAGGACTGACCCGAAGGCGACCACCAGGATCACCACTGCGAAGGCCAGTCCGAGAGTCTCCGTCGAGGGCTCCTCGAACTCGCCGAAGGCCTGACCGCCTAGTTCCACCTGCAGTCCGTCGACTGATGGCAGCAGGCGCTCCAGCACCCGGCCGAGCTCGCCCGCCTCGTGCCAGTCGTCGCCGGGCACCTCGAACGACGCGAAGGCGACCTTGCCGGCTTGCGGCCCTTGCATGGAGATCTGCTGCTCCCCGCCCGGCGAGAACGGACTGAGCAGCGTGATCCCCTTCAGGTTGGCGAGGTCTGCGCCCTCGAGGGCCACCCGATCGGCGGCGTCGAGCTCGGCGAAGCCCGGCATCGTCGTCAGGTCCAGGTCGGGATCCGCCGACAGGGCGGCGATCATCGCGAAGGTGCGCTCCATCGCCGCCCGCACATCCGGGTTGGTGGCGCCCTCTTCGGAGCGGAAGACGATCGTGCCCTGCACGCCGGCGCCGCGCCCACCGAAGGCCTCCTTCAGCGTGTCGAAGCCCCGTGAGCTCTCGAACCCCTTCGGCGAGAAGTCCTGCCCGAACCGTCCCCCGACGCTGCCCGAGACCGCGCCCACCACGACGATGCCGACCACCCAGGCGATGGCCACGATCCCGCGTCGGCGGAAGCACCACGAACCAAGACGAGCGAACACGGGGCCTCCAAGACGGCGCTGGCGATGCGGGCGCTGGCCGGCCACCCCAGCGGCGCCCAACCGTGCGTACGGAGAGTATGGCGGTGAGGGCTCGTCAGCCCACCCACAATCGCCCGATGTGACCGTTGTCATACGGGGGTGGTCGGGCGTCGTCGTGCCATGCTCCCGGGATGATCCTGGATCGCTTCCGACTCGACGGGCAGGTGGCCATCATCACCGGTGCAGGTCGCGGCATCGGCGCGGCGTCGGCCGTGGCGCTGGCGGAGGCGGGGGCCGATGTCGTGCTCTCGGCGCGCAGCACGGACCAGCTGGAGGCCGTGGCCCACCAGGTCGAGGCGCTCGGGCGCCGGGCCGTCGTCGTCCCCGCCGACCTCAGCGACCTCGAGGCCGTGGCATCGCTGGCCGACGCTGCGCAGCGCGCCTTCGGACGCATCGACGTCGTCGTCAACAACGTGGGCGGCACCATGCCGCGCCCGTTCCTCGACACCTCCCCGCGGCGGCTCATCGAGGCCTTCTCGTTCAACGTGGCCACGGCCCACGCGCTCACCCGGGCGGCCGTGCCGATCATGCTCGAGACGGGCGGCGGTGCCGTCGTCGGCATCTCCTCCATGATGGGGCGCACTGCTGGTCGCGGCTTCGTGGCCTACGGCACGGCCAAGGCCGCGCTGGCCCACTGGACCCGGCTCACGGCGCAGGATCTGGCGCCGCGCATCCGGGTCAACGCCATCGCGGTGGGGTCGATCGCCACCTCGGCCCTCGAGGTGGTGCTCGAGGACGACGGCTTGCGGACGGCGATGGAGCGCAGCACACCTCTGCGTCGCATCGGTGAGCCCGACGAGATCGCGGCGACCGTGCTGTTCCTCGCCTCACGCGCCGGCGGCTACATCACCGGCAAGATCCTCGAGGTGGACGGCGGCATCGAGCAGCCGAGCCTCGACATGGGCCTCCCCGACCTGTCCTGATCCGTGCTCCGGGCGTCGCTGCGCTCCTGCCTCCGCACGTGCCTCCCGGCGACCGGCAAGCCGGCTCGCCTCCGGCCTTCGCCAGTGGGGGTGCCGCCGACGTCGCTGCGCTCCTGCCTCCGCACGAGCGGCATCAGGTCAGCGGACGCGAGCGGAGTACACCGGGAGGTCGAGCAGCGTCTTCACGCCGGGGCTGGCCTCCACCACGTGCGGGATGGCGTTGACGACGTGCATGGCGGTGGCCAGGCAGCCGGCGTGGTTGTGGTCGCCGAAGTCGGACGACAGGCCCAGCTCGATGCGCAGGTGGGGCTCGCCCTCCACCTCGATGCGGTACCCGCTCCCGTGGGGCCAGTCGGGCGCGTCGCCGTCACGCAGGCGGGTGACGTGCTCCACCACGATGCGCTCCTCGCCGTCGACCAAGCCGACGATCTCGAAGCGCATGCCGGAGATCGTCCCCTTGGCGACGGTGCCCGACGCGATCTCCACGTCCTCGTCAGCCAGAAGGATCTCGTGGGTCTCCCGCACATCGTCGAGCGGCAGCCCGATGGCCTGCGCCACGAGGTGGAGCACGGGTCCCCAGGCCAGCGTGGTGGAGCCCGGCGCCAGCAACAGCGACTGCGACGTGTCCGGCTTCCCGAAGCCCATGATCTCGAACATCGTGAACGGGTTGTCCCACGTGGCGTAGTTGACGATCTCGAGCATGCGCACCCGACGCACCTCCTTGCAGAGCGCCAGCGCATGGATGGTGATGCCCGCGTTGCCGAACCCGGGGTCGATGCCGGAGGTGTAGAAGCTGGTACCGCCCTGCGCGCACGCCGCCTCGAGCTGGTCGAGCACGCCGTCACCGGCCGCCGCGGGATGCAGGAGCGGCACGTAGGAGGTGTTCACCACGTTCTTGCCCGATGCCAGCATCCGGCAGAGGTCGGCGACGACGTCGCCAGGGCGCAGATCCGAGTTGGCCATGTAGCAGATGCAGTCAGCATCGAGGGCCAGCAGGGCGTCCGCGTCCTGGGTGGCGAGCACCCCGAGCGCGGGGCCACCGCAGAGCTCGCCCGCGTCGCGGCCGGCCTTGCCGTCCGAGTGCACCCACAGCCCGGCCAGCTCCAGCTCGGGGTGAGCGGCGATGGCGGGCACTGCGTGGATGCCGACCGTGCCCGTCGCCCACTGGATCACCCGGTACGTCATGGCCGGACACTACGACCGCCCCTCGTTCTGTGCGCAGGGAGCACCGGATACCGTTGCTCCGTGCGCACAGATGCCGGGGGCGCTGATGGCCACTGACCCGTCGCCCCTGGCCGGCACGCCCTCCGACGAGCTCCCTGCCGTCAGGGCCCACGGCACCGCCGGCGTCGCCGCCGCCGTGGTGTCGATGTCGGCGCGGTCGCCGGAGGGCGACGACGCCCGCTACCTGGAGTGGCACCTCCTCGACCACCTTCCCGAGCAGCACCGGATCGCGGCGGTGCGCTCCGGCGCGCGCTGGGTGTCCACCGCCGCCTGCCGTGCCGCGCGTGCGGCGAGCGAGGCGCGCTTCGACCAGGTCGACCACCTCGTCACCTATCTCTTCGGTGCACCGCTGGCCCAGGGCCTCGACGCGTTCTTCGCCCTCGGAGCCGACCTCCGACAGGCCGGCCGGATGCCGGTGCGCCTCCCGGCCGTGGAGCTCGGAGGCTACGAGCTCCTCGGGATGGTCGCGGCGCCTCGTGTCCGCACGGGCGCCGACGTGCTCCCGTGGCGGCCGCACCGCGGCGCCTACCTGCTCGTCGAGGAGGGGGCCGTGGCGCCTGCGAACGAGCTCACCTCGGTGGCCGGTGTGGCCGGGCTGTGGTCGTTCCGCGGCACCGCCTCGCTCCACGCCCGGCTGGCGTCGACCGCCGGTCTTCACCTCACCCTCTGCTACCTCGACGACGACCCGGTGACCACGGCCGCCCGCCTGGCGACCGCCCTCGAGCGGCGCTGGGCACCAGGTGGACCACGTCCACTGCTCGCGGCGCCGTTCGTGACGGTGGCCCCCTGGGCGTGGGACCGCTCCCTCCCGGGGCGCTGATCAGCGCGTCGTCGTCAGCTCCGCCATCGCCGCGAGCTGCTCGATGTAGTGGTCGACGCTGTGATGGACGAAGCGAAGGCTCAACATCGTGGCCCCCGCCGCGTGCAGGGCGCCGGCCACCTCGGCCGCCGCGTCCGGGGCACCGAGCGGGTCGATCGGAGACGGGGTCTGCAGCACCACCTCGAGGGGACAGGAGCGCGCCTCCCAGGCGGCAGTCTCACGTGCCGTGGTCAACAGCCGCGTGAGCTCGTCGACGCCCAAGCCGAAGGGACACCAGCCGTCGCCGAGCGCCACCGCCCGGCGCAGGGACCGGGCGGTGCGTCCGCCGATCCAGAACGGCACGCGCTCCTGGAGGGCGCACGGATCGATCACCATCCCCGAGAAGCGGTAGTACGGCCCGTCGTAGGACGGCATCGTCTCGGACATCGCGGCCCGCAGCGCACGCAGGTGATCGTCGGCTCGGGGGCCACGGTCCTCGAACGGGGCGCCCAGCAGCCGGAACTCCTCCTCCAATGAGCCGACGCCCAGCCCGAGCACGAGCCGCCCGCCGCTGATGCGGTCGAGCGTGCCGTAGCGCTTGGCGATGGCGAGCGGGTGGTGGTAGCCGACCACGAGCACGTCGGTGGCCAGGCGGATCCTCGCCGTGCGGGCGGCGAGGAACCCGAAGGTGGCAAGGGGGTCCCAGTAGCGGCCGCCGCGCACCGCCACGGCCGGCTCGGGCACGGCCACGTGCTCGCTGCAGGTGAGGTGGTCGTATCCCAGTGCGTCGGCCGCCTCGGCGATGCGCGCCACGTCGTCGATCGTGCCGTCGCTCTCCCAGGCGGCGTGGCTCCTCGCCACCAGCGTGAGCACCGGCGTGAGGATCCCGAGCCCGAGCGCGCGGTCGGCCGTGGTCACGACCGACGCGCTCGCGGCCGATGCGTCGTGAGCTCTGGCTGCATGGCCGCGGACCCTACCGCTGGCGACACGCGTCACGGGCCCGACCACCCCCACCCACCCGATCTGTGCACACAGAGCGGGTGGGGGTGGTGGGGCTAGGGGCGCAGGACGGGCTTGATGACCCGACCGGACAGCGAGGCCTCCTCGGCCTCGTTGATCCCGGCAAGGGGGAACTCCTCGATGAGGCGATCGAAGGGGAACCGGCCCGCCTGCCACAGCTCGATCATCCGCGGGATGAACGTGTGCGGATCGGTGTTGCCCTCCAGGATGCCGATGGCCGTCTTGCCCACCAGCGCGGAGCCGTCGAGCACGAGGTCGCCGACCTGGATCCCCACGTAGCCGACACGACCGGTGTGCCGGCGGTGATGACCCGCGCGCTGACCGCGCTGGGCCGCGGCGACGTGGGCGGGTCATCGGCGGCCCGCAGCACGGCGGCGGTGATCTGCATCGTGGCGAACCTATCCGGCTGCTGAGGGGCCGCTGTCCGGCCACCGGAGAAGATGACAACGCGGTGAACGATCCGCTGTTGCCCGAGCGCGATCGAGCGGCCTCCGGTAGCAAGGGGGTCCTGGAGACGTGGCCCATGGGAGGCACCGATGACCGAGCTCACCGACCAGCAGTCGAGGCTGTGCGAGGACAGCACCTGGGACTTCAGCGACCTGCGGGCGCTGTTCATCAGCTGCACGCTCAAGCGCTCGCCCGAGGCGTCGAACACCGAGGGCCTGGCGGCGATCTCGATGGAGATCATGCGCCGCAACGGCGTGACGGTGGAGCTCGTGCGGGCCATCGACCGCGACATCGCAACCGGCGTCTACCCGGACATGACCGAGCACGGCTGGGCGTCGGACGACTGGCCGTCGATCTTCGAGCAGGTCATGGCGGCCGACATCCTCGTGCTGTGCACGCCGATCTGGCTCGGCGAGAAGTCCTCCGTCTGCACGCACGTGATCGAGCGCCTCTACGGCAACTCGAGCCAGCTCAACGAAGTCGGCCAGTACGCCTACTACGGACGAGTCGGCGGCTGCCTCGTGACGGGCAACGAGGACGGCGTGAAGCACTGCGCCATGAACGTCCTCTACTCCCTGCAGCACCTCGGGTACGTCATCCCGCCCCAGGCCGACGCCGGCTGGATCGGCGAAGCAGGCCCCGGGCCCAGCTACCTCGACCCGGGCTCGGGCGGCCCGGAGAACGACTTCACCAACCGCAACA
>JBKJIL010000176.1:0-13988 GCA_046598435.1 Acidimicrobiales bacterium | reverse complement strand
GGCAGCGCCGACCCGTCGGTCGACCCCGACGTGCTGGCCGCCCACCGGGCCGAGGAGGTGGCGCGCGCGGCGGCCGTGCTGGGGGTCGCCACGGTGGAGCACCTGGGCTACCCCGATGGCGAGATCGACGACGACGCTGAGCTGCGAGCCCGTCTCGTGGGAGTCATCCGTCGCCACCGACCCGATGTCGTGGTCGCGCCCGATCCGACGGCGGTGTTCTTCGGGGACAGCTACGTCAACCACCGCGACCACCGCGAGCTGGGCTGGGCCGTGCTCGACTCGCTGGTGCCGGCGGCCGGGCCGCTGTACGTACCGGCGGCCGGTGCCGCGCACCAGGTCGGGCTCGTGCTGCTCTCGGGGACGCTCGAGGCCGACGCTTGGATCGACATCGCCGACGTGCTCGACCGCAAGGTGGCTGCGGTGGCCTGCCACGCCAGCCGGCTGGGCGGCGACCCTGCCCTCGTGGCCGAGCTGCTGGCTGCACGAGCGGTCGAGGAGGGCCGTCGGTCGGGTCTCTCCCACGCCGAAGCCTTCCGACGGCTCCGCTTCAGTGCCTGACGCCGGGGGCTACTCCTCGTCGTCTGCGCGGAGCTTGATGGTGCGCCACTCGCCCATGGCCCGCAGGGCCAGCACGGCCACCACGCCGACGCCGACGGCGCCGATGACGGCCCCGAGCAGGCCCATCCCGCCGGCCAGGTTCGTGCAGTCACCGGTGCACTGCAGGTCTGTGAAGCCGTAGCCGATCAGGCCGCCGAAGAGGCCGCCCAGCAAGATGGCGACGAAGGCCAGCACCCGAGCCAGGCTGGATGGCAACGAGGTCGGGGCGTAGTCGGGCGAACCGGAGGTGGGGGGGCGATGCATGGCGAGCTCAGCGTAGGGACCCCGACCGGCTTGGAGCGACCTCGCGCCGCCTGCGTAGCGTGACGCCGTGACCGACACCGCGTGGCCCGGCTACCGCACGTTCGACCGGGACGAGTGGGCGCGGTTGCGCGACAGCACCCCGCTGTCGCTGGCGGCTCAGGACCTGGCCTCGCTCCGCGGGCTCAACGAGCGGCTCGACCTCGACGAGGTCAGCGAGGTGTACCTCCCGCTGTCGCGCCTCTTGAACCTGCGCGTCGCCGCCACCCAGGCCTTGCACCGCACCACCGACACGTTCCTCGGCCGTCCGCTCCAGCGGGTGCCGTTCATCATCGGCCTCGGCGGGAGCGTCGCCGTCGGCAAGAGCACCACGGCGCGCGTCCTGCAGGCCCTCCTGGCCCGCTGGCCCGATCACCCGCGGGTCGACCTCGTCACGACGGACGGGTTCCTGCGCCCCAACCGCGTGCTCGAGGAGCGCGGGATCATGGATCGCAAGGGCTTCCCGGAGAGCTATGACGTGCGGCGCCTCGTCCGCTTCCTCGAGGAGGTCAAGCGGGGCGAGCCCGAGGTGCACGCCCCGGTGTACTCCCACGTCGTGTACGACATCGTCGACGGCGACGAGATCGTGCTCCGGCAGCCCGACATCGTGATCCTCGAGGGCTTGAACGTGCTGCAGACGGGGGCCCACTCCGGCGACGAGGCTCGCTTCGTGTCCGACTGGTTCGACTTCTCGATCTACGTGGACGCACCCGAGCACGACATCGAGCGCTGGTACGTCGAGCGGTTCTTCGCCCTGCGGGCCACCGCCTTCAGCGACGAGACCTCCTTCTTCCGTCACTTCGCGACGCTCTCCGACGAGGAGCTCGAAGCCCAGGCCCGGGCCATCTGGGGGGCCATCAACCGACCGAACCTCCAGCAGAACATCCTGCCCAGCCGATCACGGGCTGACCTCGTGCTCGAGAAGGGCGGCGACCACGAGGTGAGCCGCATCCGCTTGCGCCTGCGCTGACGTGCGCCGCCTCGGCCGCGACGGCGCGCGAACATGGCTCGCATGCGTGACTGGGTCGTCGGAGGGGCGCTCATCCTGAGCGAGAGCGGTGTGCTCCTCGTGCACAACCAGCGCCGCAACGGCAGCCGCGACTGGACGCCGCCGGGGGGTGTGATCGACGACGGTGAGACGGTGCTGGCCGGCCTGACACGGGAGGTCGAGGAGGAGACCGGACTGCGGGTCACGCAGTGGGCCGGCCCGGTGTACGAGGTGCGCTGTGAGGCCCCCGATCTGGGGTGGCGCCTGCGGGTGGAGGCCCACGTGGCCCTCGCCTACGAAGGCGAGCTGCACGTCGACGACCCCGACGGCATCGTCGTGGACGCTCGCTTCGTTGCCGTCGACGACTGCTCCGGCCTCGTGCAGGGCGGCCATCCCTGGGTCTGCGAGCCCCTGGGCGACTGGCTGGCCGAGCGCTGGCCGCACGACGAGTCCCGTCCCTACGGCTTCCACGTGGCCGGCGCCACGGCCGACGAGCTGGTGGTCACCCGAGCGGAGCCGTGACCGGGCGGCCCGTCCGCACGATCCTCCACGTGGACATGGACGCGTTCTACGCGTCTGTGGAGCAGCGGCGGCGGCCCGAGCTGCGGGGACGGCCCGTGATCGTCGGCGCGTCCGGTGCTCGCGGGGTGGTGGCCGCCGCCAGCTACGAAGCGCGGGTGTTCGGCGTGCACTCGGCCATGCCATCGGTCCAGGCGCAGCGGCTCTGCCCGCACGCCGTGTTCGTGGCCGGCGACCACGATCACTACGCCGAGGTGAGTCGGGCCATCATGGCCATCTTCGCCACCTTCACCCCGTTGGTGGAGGCGCTCTCGCTCGACGAGGCCTTCCTCGACGTGACCGGGGCCCGCCGCCTCCACGGTGACGGACCGACCATCGGTGCGGCCATCCGCGCTGCGATCCTCGAGCAGGAGGACCTGGCCTGCTCCGTGGGAGTGGCGCCCTCGAAGTTCGTCGCCAAGCTGGCGTCGGAGGTCGCCAAGCCGCGCGTCGGTCGACAGGGCGCGGAACCGGGCCTGGGGGTCAAGGTGGTGGCGCCGGGAGAGGAGCTCGCCTTCCTGCACCCCCTGCCGGTCCAGGCCCTCTGGGGCGTGGGCCCCAAGACCCTCGAGAAGCTGCGGCGCGTCGGGGTCGACACCATCGCGGACCTCGCCACGATGGACGAGCGGTCGCTGGTCGCCAGCCTCGGTGTGGCCAGCGGCACCCACCTGCGGCGCCTGGCGCTCGGCATCGACGACCGCGAGGTGGTGCCGGATCACCGACCGAAGTCGATCGGCCACGAGGAGACCTTCGCCCGCGACCACCACCGCCTCGAGACGCTGAACCTCGAGCTGGTGCGGCTGGGCGACTCGGTGGCCAGTCGTCTGCGCGGCGCCGGGGTGGCCGGCCGGACCATCTCCATCAAGGTGCGCTTCCACGACTTCCGCACCATCACCCGATCCGTGACGCTGCCCTCGGCCGTGGACACCGGTCCTGACGTGGTGCGGGCCGCCACCACCCTGCTCGGCCGCATCGATCCGACGCCGGGGGTGCGCCTGCTCGGCATCCACGTGAGCCAGCTGTCGGAGTGCGCCGCCCGCCAGCTCAGCCTCGACGACGTGGGCGCCCCCTCGTGGGACGACGCCACCGGCGCCATCGACGCCATCCGCGCCCGGTTCGGCGCCACGGCCATCGTGCCGGCGTCGCTGGCCAGCCCCGACGGCATCCGCGTGAAGCGCAGGGGCGATCAGCAGTGGGGACCATCGGACCTTCGGGACCTTTGAGACAGGGGCGCCGCCTCGCGTTGTCGAGGCCGGAGGGCTGTGGGAAGATGACCTTGGTCCCGGGCAGAGGGGAAGGCAACGTGCCGCTTTCCGAAGACGAAGAGCGCATCCTCAGCGAGATTGCACAGCAGTTCTATGCCGACGACCCCGAGTTCGCTCGCGGCGTGGGTGAGACGACGCTGTTCACCCACACGGTGCGTCGGATGAAGTGGTCGGGCTTCGGCTTCGTGCTCGGTGTCGTGTTCCTGGTCGCCACCTTGGCCACCAGCTACCTCCTCGCCTTCGCCGGGTTCCTCTTCATGCTCGGGTGCGCTCTGTACTTCGAGCGCAACCTGCGCAAGCTCGGCAAGGCGGGCCTCGAGCAGATCACCAGCTCGATGAAGGCGGCCGGCCTGCGCGACGCCCTCGGCGGTGCCAAGGGCAAGATGCGCGACCGGTTTCGACGCGCTGACGACGAATGAGTAGCTCGGCTCCCTGACGAGTCGGTCGGGTCGGACCCCTAGCCGCGATCGCCGCTGCCCACGAGCTGCCGCTCGGCCTCGAGGTCGCCCCGCACGGTCGTGGTGATCCGCCGGTGGCCCACAGCTCGCCGGCGGCGCCAGGCTCGGGTGAGCGGCCGGGGATCGAGCCACGCTCGCGCTCGATCGGTCCAGGGGGCAGCAGCCCGGGCGGCCGCTCCCACGGCGGCCGCGGCCGCCACGGCCCGCTCGGCGTCGTCGTCGTCGGCACCCTCTGCGGAGTACACGGCGGCCTCCAGCAGCCGGGCCAGGGCCTGGGCGTCGTCGTCCGCGGCGCCGTCGGGCACGACGGCGGCCAGGCGGCGGGCCCGCTCGTCGAACGTGTCGCTGCGCACCTCGTGGAACCCCAGTACGGCCGCCGCCTCGACGGCCTCGGTCCACGCCAGGCCCACGCGCTGCTCGGGCGTGGCGGCCCGCCGACGGCGCCGCCGGCGCCGCAGGACGAGCGCCAACGGGAAGGCGACGGCGTACAGCAGGGCGATGGCACCCGCAATGGGCACGATGCGCACGAGCGGCCGGACGAGGAACCGCACGGGCGCTGACGCCGAATCGGTCGTGTCGGGGGTGGCGGCGCCGGCGCCAAGATCGTTGCGGGGCCCGGTGGACTGGCTGGTGGGCGTGCTCGGCAGCGTGGACGGCGAGGTGCCCGCCGTCGTGGGAGGTGCGACATCGCTGCCGCCCGGGTCGCCCGCTGCCGCCTGCGCCACGGGCACGCCGGTGTAGTCCTCGGCGAAGGGCATCCCCCGCCCAGGGGTGGGCTCGAAGCTCACCCAGCCGGCCCCGGCGAGGAACACCTCGGGCCACGCGTGGGCGTGCTCGCCCCGCACCCGGTAGAGGTCGGGGTCGGACGGGTCGGCCTCGCCGGTGGTGAAGCCCACCGCCACGCGCGCCGGGAGTCCGATCGAGCGGGCCATGGCGGCGAACGAGCCCGCGAACTGCTCGCAATAGCCTCGCTGCGTGGTGAAGAGGAACTCCTCGAGCACGTTGTCGCTGTGGCCGGCCCCCACGCTGAGGTCGTAGGTGAAGCTGCGCAGGTGGTTCTGCAGCGCCAGAGCGGCGGCGTAGGGGGTGGCCGCGCCGGCGGTCAGGTCCTGGGCCAGGGCCCGCACGCGTGGGCTGAAGTCGTCGGGCAGGCCCAGGAACTGATCCTTGATGGAGGAGGGCACCTCACCGCCGCTCCCCGCGAGGTCAGCCGCCGTGATGCGGGGCGATGCCGAGGTCACCTGGTACACAAGGCCGTCGCTCGACTCGATGCCTTGGTCGACGATGAGGGTGGCGGAGCGCTCGTCGTACAGCACGTCGAGGGCGTCGGCCTGCACCGCTCGGGGCTCGTAGGCGCTGGGCAGCCAGATGGTGGCGAGGGCCTCGATGGTGAAGGTCTGGGCGAAGGTCTGGGTGGACACCGTCGGGGTGACCGACTGGGGCAGCTCGCCGTCGGCCGCGCCGTAGGAGCCGCTCGAGGACCAGATCCGTCCGTCGAAACGCTCGAGGGAGGTGAGCCGCCAGTAGGCAGGTTCTGGAGAGCGGACCTGGAACACCTCGCGGTTGCTCTGATCGACCAGCCGGGCGCGGATGTCCACCAGCGGGCTGACGGTCACCCGGGAGTCGTCGCCGCGCAGTGCCCTGGGATCGAGCACCCCTGGAGCGGAGGCGCCTGGCAAGGACGGTCCGAACACCGTTCCGGTCACCACCGCCAGCGCCCCGAGGGCGGCCCCTGCGGTGAGGAGCGAGCGATGGCCCTGGTCCCGGCGCTCGGCGACCCAGTGGCTGGAGCCGTCCTGCCGAGCCATGCGATGGAGGAGCAAGAACCCGAGCAGGCTGCCGGCGTACAGGCCGACGGCGCGATCACGCCCTGCAGACGTGCCGAGGAGGGCCGTGAACAGGAACAGCGTGCCCGCCGGCAAGGTCGCCTCGAAGGGCACCCACAGGCGGAAGGCGGCCCAGTCGGCCACATAGGCGACGCACCACAGCGCAACGGCGCTGGCCAGCACGAAGCCGGTCTCGACGGGAGCGGGGGCCACCACGTCCTGGTAGAGGCTCCAGGCGTCGCTCAGGTCGACCCGCATGGCCGTCCAGGTGTCGCCCGTCGGGATCCCTGCGACCGTGGTCGACCAGTAGGACGTCCAGGTGGCCACGACGGCGGCGCCCAGGGCCATCACCCCCGCCGTGCTCAGCAGGGCGAGGCCGCGCCGTCGGCAGATCGTCACCACCAGGTGGGCGGCCAGCGCGTTCACGAGCAGCGGCCCCACCCACTCCTGGCCGTCGAAGAGGCGGCCCATCCCGATCACGGCGGCGAGGGTGACGGCCGCCAGGGCGACCTCCGCCGTCACGACCAGCGACGGGCGCTGGCTCATCGGGCCACTGCGGTGGCTGCCGTCCGGGTGCGTCCGCCTCGGCCACCGGAGCGGGCGTAGGCGTTCCACGTCGAGGCGAAGGGAGCATCGCGACTGATCCGGAGCAGGTTCGGCGCGGGGGTGGCGTCGACGGGCGCTCCCGGGTCCCAGGCCGAGCGATCGATCTGCACGATGGTGAGCGAGCCGTACCGGGAGCGCAGGCTGCTCGCCGCTCGCAGGTCCTCGGCGGTGGCCTCGGCCACGATGACCACGACGGCGCCCCCGCTGGAGTGCCGACTGAGCATCTCCACCGAGCGCCGCAGGCTCCCCGCGGTGGCAGGGGGCACGACGGCCAGGTGCTCCATGATCGCCTCGACGTGGTCGGATCCCGGCGCGAAGTCGGAGTCGGCACCGCCGGTCGTCACGAGCCGGATCAGGTCGTGTCGCCGTGCCGTGGCGGCGACGATGCTGGCCGCCGCCGACACGGCGACCTCGAGGGCGTCGCCCGGGTTGGCCGACTTCCGCACGTCGAGCAGGATCGTGGTGCGGCCCTGCCACGGCAGCTCGTTCTGACGCACGAGGAGCTCGTCGTGGCGGGCGGAGGAGGGCCAGTGGATGCGGCGCAGGTCATCGCCCACGACGTAGGGACGCAGGGCGTAGAAGTCCTCGCCTGTGCGGCCGAGCGAGTTCGGCTGGCGGGCGCCGGCCAGTGGGTCGTGGCCGGTCGTGTAGGGGAGCGGATCGATGACGTCGATGTGCGGGTACACGGTGACCGCGACTGCCGCCGCGGCCACGGTGGAGAGGGTGGTGAGGCCGAAGGGATCGCCGACTACCACGTCGAGCGGGCCGATCGTGAGGAGCCCCCTGCGCTCGGTGGGCAGCCGGTAGGCGGCGATGGTGCGCTCGCCGCGGCTCAGCGGTGACACGAGGAGGTCGGCGCCACGCGTGCCGGTGACGGGGTCGCGCAGCCGCAGCACCGGTGTGCGCGTGGCGCGGAGGTTCCGAAGCGTCAGCTCGGCGCGCGCCGCCGTGCCGACGTGCACCCGTGCGGGGTGCACGGCTCGACCCACCTCCAGCTCCAGCCGAGCGATGCCCACCAGCACGACGGAGGCCACCAGCAAGACGGCGCAGACGAGGCCCAGCGCGAACAGCTCGGCCAGCCCGAGCAGGCGTCCGCCGAGCAGGAGCGCGACAGTTCCCAGTCCGACGAGCCACCCCTGACGGGTGAGCATCGGACGTACCTACCTCGGCTTGCCGGCGGGGACGGGCACGGCGCGCAGCACCTCGTCGAGGGCGTCGCCGGCCGAGATCCCCTGGAGCTGGGCTTCAGGCGTGACCAGCAGGCGATGGGCGAGGACCGGCTCGGCGAGGGCCTTGAGATCATCCGGCACGACGTAGCTGCGGGCGTGGGCCGCCGCGCGTGCGCGGGCCACCCGTTGCAGGGCGAGCGTGGCGCGGGGCGACATGCCGAGGGCGAGGTGCGGGTGGCGGCGCGACGCGTTGGCCAGGTCGACCAGGTAGCGCTTGAGCGCGGGCGCGACGTGCACGTCCCGGGCCGCCTCGGCCAGCGTGGCGATCTCGGCGGCGGTGATGACCGGGCCGATGTCCACCAGGGCATCGTGGTCGCCGTGGGTGTCGAGGATCTCGAGCTCCGACTCCGGAGACGGGTAGCCGACCGACACCCGCATGAGGAAGCGGTCGAGCTGCGACTCGGGCAACGGGTACGTGCCCTCGTGCTCGATCGGGTTCTGGGTGGCGATCACCATGAACGGGTTGGCGAGCTGGTACGTGGTGCCGTCGACGGTGACCTGCGCCTCCGGCATGGACTCGAGCAGCGCCGACTGGGTCTTCGGCGAGGCCCGGTTGATCTCGTCGGCCAGCACGATGTTGTGGAACACCGGACCGGGGCGAAACTCGAACTCGCTCGTGTTGCGGTTCCACACCGTGAGCCCCACCACGTCGGTGGGGAGCAGATCGGGCGTGAACTGCAGGCGACCGAAGGTGCCGTCGATCGACGCCGCCAGCGCTTTGGCCAGGCTCGTCTTGCCCACGCCGGGAACGTCCTCGATGAGCAGGTGGCCCTCCGAGACGAGGCACAGCAGCACCAGCTCGATGACCTCAGGCTTCCCCTGGATGACCAGCTCGACGTTGGCGACGACGTCGGCGTACCGCTCGGCGAAGGTCGCTCCTTGAGCAGGGGTCTGTTGCCTCGTGGCCACCGGGTGCTCCTCAAGCGTCGTTGCGCGGCCCGGCAAGGGTAGGCCGTAGGTCACCGCTGTGACGCCGCGACCCGTTGAGTAGGTTCCCGACGTGACCGACACCGTGCTGGCCTTGGACATCGGCGGCACGAAGCTGGCTGCTGGTCGCGTGGATGCCGACGGTCGGCTGCTGGCCCGGGTGAGCCGAGCCACAGCGGGCGCCGCCGATGGTGACGCCCTGCTGGCCATGGCCCTCGACCTCCTCGACGAGGTGCGCACCGCGGACGCGGTGGCGCTGGGCGTGGGCTCGGGCGGCCCCATGTCGCCCGGTGGCGAGATGGTGTCGCCGCTCAACATCGAGGTGTGGCGCGCCTTCCCGCTGCGTGCTCGCCTGGCCGAGGCCACCGGCCTGGCGGTGCACATCGACAACGACGCCAAGGCGCTCGCGCTGGGCGAAGGCTGGCGGGGGGCGGCCCGCGGCGTCTCCGACTTCATCGCCATGGTGGTGTCGACTGGCGTGGGCGGCGGGATCGTCCTCGACGGTCGACTGCTCGACGGTGCGGCCGGCAACGCCGGGCACATCGGCCATGTGATCGTCGAGCCGCAGGGCCGGCCGTGCGTCTGTGGCGCCGTCGGCTGCTTGGAGGCCGAGGCATCGGGGACGGCCATCGCAGCCCGCCTCGGCCGACCGGCCGCGGACGCTCCGCTCGAGGAGCGGGAGCGGGCCGGTCGGCTCGTGGGGCGAGCGGTGGCCTCGGTCGTGAACCTGCTCGACCTGCGGCTCGCGACGATCGCCGGCTCGGTGGCACTGGGATTCGGCGACCCGTTCTTCGCCGCCGCGCAGGCCGAGCTCGACCGCTCCTCCCGCATCGAGTTCGCCCGCGGCGCCCGAATCGTCCCGGCCGGCCTGGGGGACGAGGGCCCGCTCGTCGGGTCCGCGGCGGTCGCGTTGCGGGCGCTGGGCGTCGACGTGGGCGTCGCCTGAGGCCGAGACCTGGCCGCCCCGGCGGGTCGCGGGGAGTCCCGGGCGGCAGAAGTGGGTAAGCAGCGCAGGTCGGCGTCGCCGATGACGTCGTCCTGTCAAGGAGCACTGCCCCATGTCGATCACCCGCAACGATGACGGGACCCTCGTGGTCCCCGTCCCCGCCGCCCCGCTGGATCCCGACGCCGTCGAGTCGGACGCTCCCGAAGCCACGACGAGGGTCCTCCACCCAGGTGAAGGCGGTTACGACGAGGCGCTCGCGCAGTGGGACAACGAGCAGCACCCCGACCGCGGCGAGGCCGTGTCGACCGCCACCGGGCGCGAGGAGGCCATGACCCTCGTGCACGCGGTCGCCGAGTCGCCGGACCACGCCGTGGCCCCCGCCATCGCCGCGCTCGACGATCCGGAGGCCAGTGCGGAGGCCCTCCGACACGTCCTGGTCGGCGGCGTCCACGCGGTGGAGGACTTCGCCTCCGAGGTGGCCGAGGCCGAGGGCGGCGAGCCGCTGCGAGCGCACGAGGCGACGAAGATCATCGGCGAGGTCCTGGCCGAGCTCGACTGACGGTGAGGATCTGAGCAGGAGGGGGCGGCTACCGTCGGCGTCGATGGACCCGACCTACCCGCCTGCCGCCACGGCCTACCGCGAGAAGGTGCAAGCGTTTCTCGCCGACCACCTCCCCGCCGACTGGAAGGGGATCGGGGCCCTCGACCGCGACGAGGTCGAGGGCTTCACCCAGCGCTGGCGGGCTGTCCTCGCCGAGCACGACTACCTGGCCTCGTCGTGGCCGACGGATCTCGGGGGTCCGGGCCTCACGGCGCTCGAGCAGGTGATCCTCGCCGAGGAGTTCCAACGGGCCGGCGTGCCTCTTGGCGGCACCAACGACGTCTTCTCGATCCAGATGGTCGGGAACACCATCCTGCAGTGGGGCACCGACGCCCAGAAGCGCCACTTCATCCCGAGGATCCTCTCGGGTGATGACATCTGGTGCCAGGGGTACTCGGAGCCCAACGCCGGGTCCGATCTCGGGAACCTGGGCTGCCGCGCGTCGCTGGACGGCGACGAGTGGGTGATCAACGGCCAGAAGATCTGGACGTCGGCCGGCCACCTGGCCAACTGGATCTTCGTGCTCACCCGCACCGACCCCGACGTGCCCAAGCACCGTGGCATCACGTTCCTCCTGTGCCCCATGGACCAGCCGGGCGTGGAGGTGCGGCCCATCAAGATGCTCTCGGGCGACTCCGAGTTCAACGAGGTCTTCTTCACCGACGCCCGGTGCCCGAAGGAGAACGTGATCGGCGAGGTGAACGGCGGCTGGGCAGTGGCCATGACCCTGCTCGGCTACGAGCGCGGCGAGGCGGCCGCCACCTTCCCGCTCATGTTCCGCACGGAGCTCGATCGGCTCATCGCCCTGGCCCGTGAGCACGGGGCCACCGACGACCCGCGGATGCGACAGCGCCTGGCCTGGTGCCACACCAAGGTCGAGATCATGCGCTATCTGGGCTTGCGCAGCCTCACCCAGTTCCTCAACGGCCATCACCCCGGGCCGGAGGCGGGCACGTTCAAGCTGTACTGGAGCGAGTACCACCGCGAGGTCACCCAGCTGGCGCTCGACATCCTCGGCCCCCACGCCATGGTGCCGAGCGGTCGGATGCCGGCATCGTCGTTCCAGACCGACGACCCCGGGGCACCGAACGACAGCGCCAGCTGGGTCGGCGCCTCCTACAACGCGCGGGCCGGCACCATCTACGCCGGCTCGAGCGAGATCCAGCGCAACATCCTGGGGGAGATGGTGCTCGGTCTCCCCAAGGAGCCCAAGGCGCCCGTACCGGCGTCGTGGCGGGACGAGCAGGCGGCTCGGTCCTGACCCTGCGATGGGGTGTGCGGGCACTGCTCGCCGTCCTGCCCCACCCTGCGCTGTGGTCCACAGGCATCCGCCAGGCCCTCGTCCTCGCGCCGCGCGGCTGGTGGCGGCGGCTGCCGTTCCTGCCGCTCCCGGCACCGGACTACCTGCGGTTCCGGCTCGAGACCGCCTACGGCGGGGCCGGCGATCAGGCGCCCGCTCCCGAGGATCTGGTCACCTACCTGCAGTGGTGCCGCGACTTCCCGCGCTGACGGACCCGACGATCTGGTCGGTTCTGGGCGTGATGC
Source organism: Acidimicrobiales bacterium (assembly GCA_046598435.1). Classification (GTDB taxonomy): domain Bacteria; phylum Actinomycetota; class Acidimicrobiia; order Acidimicrobiales; family VFJN01; genus VFJN01. The sequence goes on along the minus strand of JBKJIL010000176.1, from coordinate 2,142 downwards.
GGCGGTAGCGTCTCAGCGATGTCGGGCGCCCTCGTGCTCAACGCCACCTACGAACCGCTGTGCGTCGTGCCGAGCCGACGGGCCGCGGTCCTCGTGCTGGCCGATCGGGCCGACGTGCTGCACGGCACCGGCCAGTCGTTCCACTCCGAGCACGTGGTGGTGCCCGTGCCCTCCGTGATCCGCCTGCGGGCCTACGTGAAGGTGCCGTTCCGCCGGCGGGCGCCGCTCAACCGCCGCGGGATCTTCGCCCGCGACGGCCACCGCTGCCAGTACTGCGGCGCGGCGGCCGAGAGCATCGACCACGTCCTGCCCCGCAGCAAGGGCGGGGAGCATGCGTGGGAGAACGTCGTGGCGGCGTGCCGCCCGTGCAACGTGCGCAAGGGCGACCGCCTCCTGCACACCACCGCCATGGAGCTGCGCCGTCGACCGACCGTGCCCCGGGAGCTCACCTGGGTCATCGTCGCAGCGGGGTCGGTTCCGTCGCACTGGGAGCCGTACCTGCGGCCCACCGTGCTGTCGGCGTGACCCGCCGATGACGGCGCGTCCGTGGGAGGTCGTGCACCACCGCGAGTCGGTGGCGGCCTTCCATGGTCGGCCGATCCCGGACCCCGTCACCCGGTCGGTGTGGGTGTGCGACCCCACCTCCCCGGCCGTCGTCCTCGGGAGCGCGCAGCGTGACAGCGTGATCGACCAGGGCGCCGCCGCCCGAGCCGGCGTCGAGGTGGTGCGGCGCCACAGCGGGGGAGGGGCGGTGCTCGTCGTGCCGGGTGAGCTGCTCTGGCTCGACCTGATGGTGCCCGTGTCGGACCCGCTCTGGCGGGCCGATGTGGGCACCGCCTTCGAGTGGGTGGGCGAGCTCTGGGCCGCCGCCCTGGCCGACGTGGGGGTGGCGAGCACGGTCCACTGTGGCCGCCTGCAGCGCTCGCCGTGGTCGGACCTCGTGTGCTTCGCAGGCCTCGGGCCGGGCGAGGTGCTCGTGGACGGGCGCAAGGCGGTGGGCATCTCGCAGCGCCGCACCCGCGCCGGCGCCCGGTTCCAGTGCGCGGCCCTCGCCCGCTGGGAGCCGACCGCCCTGGTCGAGCTCCTGGCCCTCGACCCCGCAGCACGACCAGGTGCAGTGGACGATCTGGCCCACGCCGCCGGCGGCGTCGGGGTGGCCCTCGACGACCTGCTGGTCAGCGTCCTGCGCCACCTCCCCTGATCCCAGCGCAGCCACGACCGCACCCTGCGACACGGGTGCTGCACGACGCGCCCCGGGGGTCGTCACGGGTGGGCCGGGTGCGGCTGCGTGAGATGGCCAGACATGGCACGTCGCCGGCATCAGGCGGCATCTGGTGGTGATCGATGGCAGTCAATGGTTGACCAGGGGGTGCTGGAGGCATAGGTTGTCACGCAGCGGCAGTCAGGAGGGGGTCCTGGGTGTCGTCGGCAGACGGTGGTGCATCCGCTTCACCGAGATCCCGAGGCAGCGACATGGCAGACCAGCGGGCCCAGTTCATCGGGACCCACGAGCACGGGCTCGACGACAAGGGACGGATGGTGCTGCCCGCGAAGATCCGCAACCAGCTCGGCGACGGTGGCGTGATCGCCAAGCTCGACGGTTGCCTCGGTCTGTGGACCCACGAGGGGTTCCTCGAGGTCGCCACCGTGTTCGAAGACGCGGTCGAAGACGCCGACACCGACGAGGACCGCGAGGAGGCGCTCGACGCCATGCGCCAGTTCGTCGGTGACGCAGTGGAGATCAACCCCGACCAGCAGGGGCGCATCGTCATCAACGCCACCCTGCGCGAGTACGCCGGCCTCGGCTCCGACGTCGTCATCAAGGGCCTCATCCGCCGGGCAGAGATCTGGGACCGCGACACGTGGCACGCCAAGGCGGCTCGCGGCGACGCCGCGGTCACCCGCAAGGTCCGTCAGCTCGGCCTCACCGGTCGCCGCGCCCCGCGGTGACCAGGACCAGCAGCAACCACCAACCAGACGAGAGGAGAGGGACGACAACCGATCCGCGGGGAGCGACATCGCTCTCCTGCAGCCCCCCGGGCAGCGCGATGGAAGGCCCCTTCTCCGCCCGCTTCCCATCGAGTCCGTTCCGGGGAGACATCCCGGCGGGCACCAGCTCTCCGGGGGGCTGCAGGTGAGCGA
>JBKJIL010000086.1:0-6686 GCA_046598435.1 Acidimicrobiales bacterium | reverse complement strand
AGATCCAGCCCATCATGTCAGCCGCCTACGACCTCACCGAGGTCGGCGAGGCCGCTCGCACGGTGCACCGCAACGAGGCCGAGGGCAAGCTGGGCGTGCGCTGCTTGGCCCCGTCCGCCGGGCTCGGCATCACCGACCCGGAGAAGCGGGAGCGCATCGGCGAGGACAAGATCACCCTGTACCAGCGCCATGCGCGCGGGGAGCTCTAGGAGCCCAGATGCTGCTGACGGAGATCGACCACGTCGCCATCGCGGTGCGCGACCTCGAAGCGGCCATCGCGTACTACCGCGAGGCCTTCGGCGCGGAGGTGCACCACCGGGAGGTGGTGGACAGCGACGGTGTGGAGGAGGCCCTCATCAAGGTGGCCGACTCCTACATCCAGCTCACCGCGGCCACCCGGCCCGACTCGCCCATCGCCAAGGCCATCGAGAAGCGGGGCGAGGGCCTGCACCACATCGGGTACCGGGTGGACGACTGCGCCGCCGCGCTGGCCGCCATGGTGGCGGCCGGTGCGACGGCCATCGACCAGGTGCCCCGTCCGGGCAGCCGGGGCACCACCGTGGCCTTCGTCCACCCCAAGGGCAGCTTCGGGACGCTGATCGAGCTCGTGCAGGAGTAGGGCCGGCTCAGCCGGCGCCGAGGGCGCTGATCCAGTCGGTGACGACGGCGTCGAGCTGATCAGCGCGGTTGCCCTCCACCAGCACGACGAGGCCCCGGTGCCGAAACACCCGAGCCGATGGGGTGCCGTCGGCACCGCCTGAGGCCAGCACCACGCGATCCACGACCTCCACCACCTCCGGGACGGCCCCAGTCCCGCGGGCGGTGACGAGGGCGAGCATCGCCGGCGCCAGCGCCTCAGCCGAGGGGTAGGCGGCGGGGTCGAGCGCGAACACCCACACCAGCGAACGGCGTTCGCCGGCCACGACGCCGTAGCGGCCTTCCAGACCGAGGGTCCCCGCGAGCGCGGGAGGCGTCGGGGCTGGCACCTCCTCGGGCGGGATCGGCTCGAACGACAACGACGCCATCGGGATGAACGCGGCCCCGCCGGACGTGGGGATGATCGGGGTGACCGGGGTGGCTGAGCCAGTCTCCCCCCGGGCGATGGCCTCGAGCTGGCGGGTGACCACCAGCATGGCGTCCTCCGCCGTCCGCGCGCTGACGATCGTCAGCAGGTTGGCCTCTCGGAACCCGATGGCGACGCGGCCCTCGCCCACGACCTGCTGCACGAGGCGGCCACCGATGTCGATCGCGTCGGCCGTGGCGCCGCCGATGCTCTCGACGACCGCTCGCTCGAAGGCGGCCAGCGCGGCCTCGTCGAAGAGCTCAGCGCCGTCGAGGGCGAGCACCAGGGCGCGACCGAGCCGCCGGCCGTCGGGCGCGAAGAACACCACCCGGGCGATGGCGGTCGTGACCTCTGGATCGACCGTGAACCGGTCGGCGGCCACCTGCTCGCTGGGGAGCGGCGTGCCGAAGGCCAGCTCGGTCCCGACCAGCACCGACACGGGGTCGAGGGCCGCGAGCTCGACGCCACCGGCCAGGGTGGGTGGGGGCCCGGGGTTGGGGCCGTCGCGATCCTCGCTCAGCTGATCCGGACGGCCGCCCCCATCGCGCGAACAGGCAGCCAGCAGCGCCACCACCAGCACGAGGAGCAGCGGGGCCAGGCCCCGGCCGCGACCGGAGCGGCGCTTGCGGGGCGCACGTAGGTGGAGGGGCACAGCGACCAGACGCTACCGGTGCGGGCTGCTGTCCCGGATCACCGGACCCACCGCGTACGCTGCAGCCAGACCAGTCGAGGCGAAGGATGGCGACATGCAGGAACCGTTGGAGCAGCTGCTGGCCGATCTGCGGGTGGCCATCGACGCGGGCCAGGAGGACCCCGACAACCGGGGCGAGATCGCTCGCCTCGCCGGGGAGGTCGAGCGCCGCCTCAAGGACGAGGACCCCGACGGTGTCGTCGAGGAGCTCCGCGAGGAGGTCACCCGCTTCGAGGTGTCCCACCCCACGCTCGCCAACGCCATCGGGCGGGCCGCCGACGCCCTCAGCGCCATCGGCCTCTGAGCCTCCGGCGTAGGGGCATAGGTCCTTCACCCCAGGAGTCGCCGGGCCCTAGGTGATCGGCCCATCCGCTGACATGCTGGCGTCATGGGACGAATCATCGTTGGTGTCGACGGGTCGGCGGGTGCACGCCATGCCCTGGAATGGGCGGTTGCCGAAGGAGCTCACCGCACGTGGACGGTGGCTGCGGTGCTCGCCTGGGGCTACCTCGACCAGCACCACGTGGTCACCACGGATGGCTTCGATCCGGACTACACCGCCAAGGATGCAGAGGCCGCGCTCGACGCCTACCTGCGAGCGGCCCTCAGCCCGGACGACGCGGCCGCCGTCGTGCGCCACACCGTGTCCGACCTCGCCGCCCGAGCGCTGCTCACGGCGGCCAGCGCTGCCGATCTGCTGGTGGTGGGCGCCCGCGGCCTCGGTGGCTTCAGGGGCCTGCTGCTCGGTTCGGTGTCTCGCCGGTGCCTCCACGAGGCGCCGTGCCCGGTGGCGGTCGTTCGGCCCGACGTGTCCGAAGCGCTGGCGCCTCTCGTCGTCGTGGGCATCGACGGATCGCCGGCGAGCCATCGTGCGCTCGACTTCGCAGCCGACGAGGCCCGGGCCCGCGGCGCCCTGCTCGAGGTGGTCCACGCCTGGCAGCCGCCCTACGTCGGCGGGTACCCGTTCGTGCCCGCCACCCTCGACCTCGGGCTGTTCGAGGAGGCCGGCCACAAGATCATGGCCGAGGCGATCGCGGGCAGCGACCTGACCGGTCTCGATGACCGCGTCCAGCAGACGGTGGTGTGCGCAGGGCCAGCGTCGGCCCTCCTCGAGGCGGCCACCCGAGCCCAGGTCGTGGTCGTGGGGGCCAGAGGGGTCAGCCGCGTCGAGCGGTTGCTGCTGGGCTCGGTGAGCGACCAGGTGGCGCATCACGCCGTCGCCCCCGTCATCGTGGTGCGGGCTGCGCCGAGCGCATGAGCGGCCAGTCGCGCCGGCTCGAGGCCCGCCGGCGGCGACAGCGCCGGGTGGTCGTGGGAGCGATCGTCGCCGGCTTGCTCCTCGTCGCCATCGTGCTCGTCGTGTTCGCGCCCGGCGGCCCAGGCGACCAGGTCGACGAGACCTCTGTCGGCCGCGTGTCGATGACCGAGATGGCCTTCTCGCCCGATCCCATCGACCTCCCCCGCCGCGACGCCCGCCTGGTCATCGTGAACGACGGCCGGGTGCCCCACTCGTTCGTGATCCCCGAGCTGGGCAAGGGAACGCCCGACCTCGCCGCCGGCGAGGCGATGGAGCTCGACCTCACCGCACAGCCAGCGGGCACCTACACCGTGCTCTGCGACATCCCCGGCCACCGCGAGGCCGGCATGGAGACGACGATCACCCTGCGGTGACTGACGGCGTGCTCGGTCGCTCGACGACCCGCAGCGCTCCGCGACCTGGGCGTTCGGGTCGCTGCCGGTCGCGGGGAGATGCCTCGGGTCGCCGTGGGGCGCCGTTTCGGGGCCGGTTCGTGTCCGCGAGTTGTGTCAGCCGGTGCGGTCGGGGTGCGGGATCGGATGGAGCCGCAGCTCGGGGACGCCTGAGAAGTCGTCGGCGTTGCAGGTGTAGAGCGGCAGGTCGTTGGCGATGGCGATGGCGGCGATCAGCGCGTCGAACGCCCGAGCTTGGGGCTTGCGCCCGGCCCTGCGCAGGTTGGACGCCACCCGGCCGAAGGCCCGGGCTGCTGCGGTGTCGAGCGGGAGGGGATCGAACGACGCCTCGACCTCCTGGAGGCGAGCTTGCCGGTCGGCGCGCTCCTGGTCGTCGTCGGTGACGAGCGGGCCGACGGACAGCTCGGCCAGGGTGACAGCGGTGATCGCCGGCCGCTCGGGAAGGTCGTTGGCGTCGAGTCGATCGAGCAGCACGACCGCGTTGGTATCGAGGACTCCCCACCCGTCGCCGGGGTCGGCGGATCCAGCGCTCACAGGGACTGGTCGACGACGGCGTCGATGTCGGCCCGGAATCGGTCAACGTCGAGGGGCGGCAGGCGCCGGAACCTCTCGACGAGCGTCGCTGCCGGCAGGGGGCGACGAGGCAGCGGGCGCAGCTCGGCGACGGGCTCACCGTCGCGGGTGATGGTGACCACCTCTCCGGCCTTGGCCCGGTCGACGACGTCGCCGCCGTGGTTGCGAAGCTCCCTGATGCTGGCGTCACCCATGGCTCGAACGGTATCACCCGTGAGACACGAGGTCGATGAGCGGGGGCGCTCAGTGACCGAACCCGTCTACCGACCTTGCCACCTCTACCAGGGCAGCCACGCCACCGACTGCTGACCGGCGGTGCTGGCCGCCGGTCAGCCCACGAACCCGAGGCCTCCGGATCTGTCAGGCAACGAATGCCGTTGTGTCAGGCTCGCTGTGTCCGTTACGCCGTCGGCAGCACGAAGACCGTTTCTGAGCAGGGAGATTGTCATGGACGTCCACCTCGTTGACGGCACCTACGAGCTGTTCCGCTACCACTACTCCCCCGCCAACAAGGACGCCGATCTCGGCGCCACCCGGGGCGTGGTGGGGTCGTGCCTGTCGCTGCTGGAGCAGGGGGCCACCCATGTGGCGGTGGCCACCGACCACGACATCGAGTCGTTCCGGAACGACCTGTGGCCGGGCTACAAGGACGGCTCCGGCATCGACCCGCAGCTCAAGGCGCAGTTCCCGCTGGTGGAGGACGCGCTGCGCGCCGCCGGGTTCACGGTGTGGCCCATGGTGGAGCAAGAGGCCGACGACGCCATGGCCGCAGGGGCCGCGGTGGCGGCGGCCGACGACCGCGTCGAGCGCGTCGTGATCTGCACCCCCGACAAGGACCTCGGCCAGTGCGTGGGCGGCAAGGTGTGGCAGTGGGACCGCCGCCAGGACAAGTGGTTCGACGCGGCCGGCGTGCACGAGCGCCTCGGCGTGCCGCCCGCCTCCATCCCGGACCTGCTGGCCCTCGTGGGCGATGCCGCCGACGGGTTCCCCGGCCTGCCCGGTTGGGGCGCCAAGTCCGCCGCCGCCGTGCTCGACCGGTGGGGCCACCTCGAGCAGATCCCCGAGGACCCCACGATGTGGGATGCCGGGGTGCGCGGCGCCACCAAGCTGAACGCTACGCTGCGCGAGCAGTTCGAGCTGGCCCTCCTGTTCCGACGCATCGCCACCGTCGAGACCGACGCCGACGTCGGCGTGGTGGACGACTGGTGCTGGACCGGCCCCACCGACGCCCTGGCCGACGTCGCCGAGGCGCTCGCCGCCCCGGCGCTCGCCACCCGGGCAGCCAGGCTGGCAGCCACCCTCTGACGCGTTCTGTGCACGGTGAGCACCGCCATGCGGTGCTCCCCGTGCACAGATGGTGCTCAAGCGTTCTTGGGCAGGTCCTTGAAGGCGGCCGACTTGTCGTTGTTGGCTTCCTTGGGGAGACCGAGGACGCGCTCGCCGATGATGTTGCGCTGCACCTGGTCCGTGCCGCCGTAGATGGGCGGCGCCTGGGCGAACAGCGCCATGCTCGTGACCATCGCGGTGAACGGGTTGCCGGTGGCGTCGTTGAGCGGCTTCTGGTCCTCACCCTTGTAGGCGTGGAGCGTGCCGTAGGGCCCGATGATGCGCAGGCCGATGTCACGCTGCTGACGGACGATCTCGCTCATCGACAGCTTCGAGATGTTGGGCAGGCCGGGCACGTCCTGGCCGATGGCCTTGGCCGCCTTGGCGCGGAGGTTGTTGAAGCGGCCCAGCTCGTTGAGCGTGTGGAGCTTCATGAGGTCCTGGCGCACGGTGAGATCGCTGATCTTGCCGTTGCCCTTGGCCAGCTCCACGAGGAGCTTGTAGCCCGCCGCGAACATGCCGCCGGCGCTGCCGCCTCGCTTCGGTGCCCCACCCGAGGAGACGAAGTCACCGGCCCGCTTGGCCAGGTCGTTGACGACCGTGCCAGGCGTGGCCGCGCCTGCTGCGGCGTGGCCGCCGCCCGATCCGAGCCCTGCTCGCTCGTTCATCAGCGTGGTGTTGGCGACCGCCCAGCCGTTGTTGAGCCCACCGATCATGGCGCTGTCGGGGACGACGGCCTCCTCCATGAAGACCTCGTTGAACATGGCGTGCCCGGTCATCTCCACCAGCGGGCGGATGTCGATGCCCTTCTGGTGCATGTCGATGCCGAAGTAGGTGATGCCCTGGTGCTTGGGCACGTCGGGATCGGTGCGCGCGATGAGCATGCCCATGTCCGCAACCTGGCCACCGGACGTCCACACCTTCTGCCCGGTGACGATCCACTCGTCGCCGTCCTTGATGGCCTTGCTCTGCAGGCCGGCGAGGTCGGAGCCGGCGCCCGGCTCGCTGAACAGCTGGCACCAGGCCTTCTGGCCGGTGACGATGTCGCGCACGAACAGATCGATCTGCTCCTGCGTGCCGTGGGCCGCGATCGTCGGGGCGGCCAGCAGCAACCCGAGACCACCAGGCGCTCCCAGTGCACCGAACTCGGCGATGGCGTTCTGCACGGCGACGGCGTCGTTGCGGTTGAGGCCCTTGCCGTAGGCGCTCTCCGGGAGGCCCGGCGCCGCCCAACCGGCCAGGCCGAGGCGCTCCCACCACTCGGCAACGGTGAGGTCCGGATCCCAGTTCTCCTCGAGCCAGGCGTTGACCTCGCCGACTGCA
>JBKJIL010000290.1:0-20995 GCA_046598435.1 Acidimicrobiales bacterium | reverse complement strand
GAAGATCGTTGCATAGGCGCTGTCTGAGGTGGGGCGGACGACGACCTGGCGGACCGCGAGACGATTCGTGTGGGCGTCGACCTTCTCGCTTGCATAGGCCGTGTTGATCGCATCCTCGGTGTCACCAACAGCGATCCCTGCATCGGTCTCGACCCCAATGGTCTGGATGACGACGATCCGCCCGTCAACTACAAGGAAGCCGATCGCTGTCGTACTGATCGGGCGATAGGTGAAACACCCATTCCCCAGGTCGTCTCCGACCTCGATCACGTTCTCGCCGATGGCCTGCTCCGCCTCCTCGACGGTCATCCCGACCCGCAAGGGCCCAAAGCGATCGTGACCCAACGGCAAAGCCAGCAGCGGGGTCGCGGGCTCGACGGTGGTCGTGGTGGAAGTGGACGACGCGGTGCGTGCGGTCGAGGTCGTCGACGAAGCCGTGCTCTCCGCGACAGTCGGCTCGCTCGCCGTTTCGGGAGCCTCTGACGTGCAGCTCATCACGCCCAGCGCCGCGAGGATCGCAGTTGCGAGATGTCGCACACCGCACAGAGTGCCCGCTACGAACGACGCCCACCAACCTGCGAGCCCAGGGCGCCGGTCGCTCTGGCAGACATGGGGCCACAGGACCGTCTCTAGGCGTCGTCGCGGTCCCTGAGCCACACGGCGATCCCGACAGCCACAACAGCCGCCGAGATCACCACGATCGCGACCAGCACAGGGTCGGCTCCATGCGCATCTCTTCCCATCGCCATCGGCCACAACAGGGCGGCTGAGAAGGGCACCAGGAAGGAAACGCCGAACCCCAGCCACGGATTCGGCCACGGCGCTCTCCACCACCGCTGCTTGCCTGCCACGGTTCCACCCACACGCACATCCTGCCCTGATGGAGGGTGGGGTGCACGGCGCAGTGGTTGTTCGTAGCGTCGAGGACCTGACGGGCGTGTCTCAATATTGCCCTGCCACGACATCTGTTGGCTTTCGAGCGAAGCGACTGTCCGTCAGGTCCTGCCACGGCGTGGCTCGAAAGAGGAACGGCAACGTCACCCCGCATCAGGTCTGCCCGCCGCGGTCACCCCTATCGGCACCGCAGTTTGGAGCACACCATGTTCATGATCGGGATCGACCCTCACAAGGGGTCCCACACCGCCACCGCGGTCGACCCCAACGATGCCCGCTCGGCGGCGATCGTGGCATTGCGGAACGCGTCGTTGAACACCGTCACTGGTGAGCACGAGGACCGGGTGATCCTGCGGCTGCTGGCGGACCGCTACCACCAGCTCACCGCGCAACGCACCCGCGCCGTGTGTCGCCTCCACGCGGTGTTGTGCCTGCTCATCGAGGGCGGCACCAGCCGGTCTCTCACCGCCGCGCGGGCCACGAAGCTCCTGGCTGACGTCCAGATCTGCGACGCGATCGCCTTTCAGCGGGTCGCGGCTTGTGGTGACTTCGTGACCGAGATCGCCACCTATGACCAGGCGCTGGCCGACACGAGAACCCGAACCGTCGCCGCGGTCCTCGCTGCCAAGACGACCGTCGATGAGGTCTACGGGATCGGGCCGATCGGCGCCGCGATCATCCTCGGGCGCAGCGGGGACATCCGCCGGTTCCCGACGACCGGCCTCGCACCCCAGAACAGCCGGCTCTTCGGAGAAGTCACTCCCGAACTCTCCAGCACCCTAAACCTCGAACACACCCCTCGCCCGAGAGGCCGAACCCGCGCGGCCCGAACGTCGCGTCCAGGGCGCCTCTTGACACAAAGAGGATTCGCTGTGCCCCCGAGTGTCACCGATCGGCAGAAGAGGGTCAGCTTCGGCCGGCTCCGGCCGCACTCGATTCGGGCAGTGTTTTGCGAAAGCGATGTGTCGCTGAAACGGCGCGGTGCGCGCTTTCGCAAAACACTGCCGAGAACGGAGCCGTCGGGGTCATCTCCGGCAGATCTGGGGCAGCGCTTCCCTAGCCATTCCCTGCGGGTGGCGCGACACTCACCGCATGGAGAGGGGCGGAACTGTCAGCGTGCCCGAGATCATGCGGCGGTACCTGGCCGTGGACGAAACGGGCGGAGGGCTGCGCGCAACCTGGCGCCCCGCGAGGGGCTTCACCAACCTCAGCCTCTGGCGGGGTGACGAGTGCATCGAGACCTTCCACCTGTCAACGGAGCAGATGGGCGAACTAGTTGCCTTCCTTGGGACGAGTCTGGCGGCGGCTTGCCCTGCACAGCCATCGTTGCGGATCGTGCCGCCCGCCGAACCGCGCGTGCCGCAGAGCCACACCCTCAGGGTCGCCTTGCGCCACGGCCGGGATGCGGCCGCACGGCTTCTCGATGCGGCGGCCACGCGCGTTCGTCCACCGCGCTGCAACTGACCAGAGGTCCCTACTGCCCGGTAAGGGACAGGGATGCCAGAGCCGAAGGCGGCTGCATGCCGAAGGGCAGTCAGGGCGAGCGGTAGCGCCAAATGCCGGATCGCGTGGCGCCGTGCATGCCACCTATCGAGCACCGGGCTGGCTACCGGCTTGCCACGCTGCGTGCTGGCCGCCTCTGGGCACCCGTTGTCCGCCAGTGGGCGGTTCCCGATGGCCACCGACACAGATCCAGCAGCTCGTGATCTCGAGGGCCATCAGCGGCCTGCGGAGAACGGGTCCTCGTGCCCAGCCGTTTCAGGCTTCAGCAGTCTTCGTTGAGGGCCGCCAGGATGGACGAAGCGCCACTGAGCTACCAGCGCGTTGGGTTCGCCCGGCCGCGCCGACATATCGGGTCTAGCGTGGCGAAGATGACCCCCGAGGAGGTGCTCGTCCACTACGGGCGAGCGTGGTTCGAGCGCGACCGAGACCAACGCATCGAGGTGCTACGCAAGGCGTGCACCGAGGACATCGTCTTCATGGACCCGCAGATCGGGCGGCTTCACGGGCTGGCGGCCGTGGCCGACATGATCGGGAACTACATGAACCCGCCGATGGAGGGCCACGAGGCCGAGGCCCGGGAGGAGCACGCCCGTGGCATGTCAGGCGCGGGCGTGTCGGTCGAGGTCGTAACCCGCATCGAGTCGTTCCATCAGTTCTATCGCTACTCGTACATCTGGCACTTTCCTGACGGCTCCGAGTCGGGAGGCACCTCGTTCTGCGAGCAGGCTCTCGACGGCCGGATCAAGCTCATCACGGTCTGGCCCGGGTCGGACCAGTTCCCGATCCCGCCATCGACGCGCCCCTGACGGTTCCCTACATCGCTGGTTGCTGGTCTCCAGGGATCCTGCGCCGGCAGTTCAACATCCCTCGGCGGAGGGGAGCGGCAGAGCAGCTTCGACCAGGTGTACGTCGGGCCATCAGGACAGGAGAGGACTGGAACCGATGGCTTGCCACGGCGACGACGGGCCGGGCCGGGCCGGGCTGATCGAGAGGTCCCAGGTGGCTCGCCTCCGAGCACGGCCAACACCAAGTCCACGACGACGAACGCCCCCCCCACCGAGCGCGGCGCACCGCTCCCACCTCGATCGGTCGACGTCCGAGCTGCGCACCGTGTGGACGGTCACGGATGGTTTGCCGACCTGCGGTTCGCCCACAACCAGATCTGGGGCAACGTGGGGACCGACGGACCGCGGCTGGACGACGGCGTAGTTCTGGTCGCCTTGGAACGCGCAACCGAGCAGCGGCAGGGCCTCCTCACCGCTGCTCGTGACCAACGACGAAGAGGCGACCGTCGGGAATCCTCCAGAACGCCGATCTCGTCGCGCCGCGGCACCCAGTAGCTGGGTCAACTGCTCCCGCCCGCCAGCCGAATTCTGGCTACGGTCATCAGGCCACCAGCCTGACAGTGGCTCAGCGGCGAAGGGGGTCCGGTTTCGGTGGTCAGCTTTCAACGAGTCCGCTCTGCCGCCGGCTCCGTTCTGGACCTGTACGCGACGCCGCTGCGCGTCTCGCACTACGTGGAGCTCGTCAACCCGCTGTGGATCTCGCACCGTCTCCAAGCGCGGGTCGAGGACGTGCGCGACGAGACGGCAGATGCGCGCACGATCACGTTGCGCCCGGGCCGCAACTGGCGTCGCCATCGGGCCGGGCAGCACGTTCGCATCGGGGTCCCGATCGATGGCGAGCGCTACACGCGGACCTACTCCATCTCGTCCACCCCCGAGCGGCGCGATGGCTGCATCACGATCACCGTGAAGGTGCTCGACGGCGGTCGCATGTCTGGCCACCTCGTTCGTCGACTCCGCGTCGGCGCCCACCTACCGATCGGCCTGCCCCAAGGGGACTTCGTCGTGCCCGAAGCTCGACCGGTCCGTCCGCTCTTCATCACCGCGGGCTCGGGAATCACCCCGGTCATGAGCATGCTGCGCACGTGGGCGACTGTCGGCAACATGCCCGACGTCTGCCACGTGCACTACGCGCCGCACGCGTACGACGTGATCTTCGGCACCGAGCTTCGCCAGATCGAACGCGAGCACCCCCGCTACCGCCCACAGCTCGTGCTCACCCGCGAGCTGGCCGGGACGTCGAGGGATCACCACTTCTCGGCCGCGCAGCTGACGGAGCTGTGCCCGGACTGGGCTACGCGTGACGCCTGGGCGTGTGGACCCCAGCAGCTGCTCGACGACGTCGAGGCCCACTATGCGACCGCGGGCCGGTCGGCACAGGTCCACACGGAGCGGTTCCGAGCCGCGTTCGTCGAGGCGGACCCGAACGCGACGGGAGGCGCCGTCACGTTCCTCGCCAACGGCGACCGGGTCGTGACGACCGGCGACGCGTCGACACCGCTCTTGCGCGTCGCCGAGGATGCCGGCCTCAACCCGGCCCACGGATGCCGCATGGGGATCTGCCACACGTGCGACGTGCCGCTCGTCAGCGGCAGCGTCCGCGACCTGCGGACCGGCACCACCATCAACGAACCCGGGCACCCAGTGCAGATCTGCACCGCGTCCGCGGCCGGCGACTGCGTCATCCAGCTCACGAACCAAGACTGAGGTCGAACCGTGTACGGCAACCCAGCGCTTCCCATCTCGCTCGACCCCGAGACGATCGAGCAGATCGGCAAGGAGCTCGACGCGATCTACGACGAGACCATTGCGAGCCTCGGGTCTCCCGACGAGGCGTACATCCGCCGCGTCATCCGAACCCAGCGCACGCTGGCCCTTGGGTCCCGCGTCGCCATCGGCGCGGGCGCCGTGCTACGCCACCTCGGACGCAAGGACCGGGGCTGGCAGCGCAGCCTCGGCACGACGCTCATGGCCCTGGGGACTGCCGGTCTGGGAAGCGCAAAGATCCTCGAGAACATGGAGATCGGGCACAACGTCATGCATGGGCAGTGGGACTGGCTGAACGACCCCGACATCAACTCCACGACGTGGGAGTGGGACAACGTCTGCCCGTCGGACCAGTGGAAGCACGGCCACAACGTCATCCACCACACGTGGACCAACGTGATGGGCAAGGACCGGGACATCGGCTACGAGATCATGCGCACGACGTCGGAGACGCCATGGAACCCCGTCTACCTCGCCCAGCCGATCTACAACGTCCTGCTGATGACCCTGTTCGAGTTCGGCGTCGGGCTCCACGAGATCGAGCCCGAGAAGGTCATCAACGGCACCACTGAGGAGAAGGCCACGCAGATCGAGCTGCTCCGGGGCTTCGCGGCGAAGCTGGCCCGCCAGGCCGCCAAGGACTACGCGATGTGGCCGCTGCTCTCCGGCCCTGCCGCGCCGTCGGTCGTGGCGGCCAACGTCGTCGCCAACGTCATGCGGAACATCTGGTCCTACGCCATCATCTTCTGTGGCCACTTCCCCGACGGGGTCCACGTCTTTGGCAGCGACGTCGTCGAGGACGAGACGCCGGCCGGCTGGTACCTGCGACAGCTCCTCGGCTCCGCCAACATCACCGGCGGCGGGTTCTTCCACCTGATGAGCGGCAACCTGAGCCACCAGATCGAGCACCACCTGTTTCCTGACATGCCCTCGAGCCGCTACCCCGAGGTGTCCCGCCGCGTCCAGGGCGTCTGCGAGCGCTACGGGCTCCCCTACAACCAGGGCAGCTTCTCCAGGCAGCTCGGCACGACGACGCGGAAGATCTGGCGCTACGCCCTGCCCGGCGGCGTCGACGAGCTGTCGACCGGGCCGTCGGTCGCGCCACCCAAGCCGGTACCCACCGCCGCGTAGCGCACGCCCCTAGGACGCCCTAGGGCGGGCCCCCTCGGACCATCTGCGCGAGCGTCGCGACGAATCGCTCCCGGTCGGCGCCGATCGGTGCTCCGAAGAAGTGCTCGGCCAGGTGGTGACCGACGAGGGCGAACATCGCGATTGCGGCCACGGCATCGGCATCCGCCTCCGCGACCTCGCCTCGCTCCATCCGCTCGGCGAGGAGCGCGCTCTCTGCCTGCGCCCCGTCCTCGCCAAGGACGCGCTGCAAGGGCTCGAGCAGACCCGGGCGTTGCCGCCCTTCCCGGGCGGCGATCTCGATCAGGGGCTGCATGCGCACGAGCTCGTCGAGGGTCCTGCGGTAGGCGGCCTCGAGCCGCTCGGGCTCGCTGATCCGCGCCTCGCGTGCGGCTGCGGCCCGGGCGACCTCGCGGTCGACGACGGCGACGAGGACCGCCTCCTTGTTCTCGAAGTGCCGGTAGAAGCTGCCGCTCCCTGGCGACAGACCCGCCGCCTCCTCGATCTCAACGACGGTCGTGCCGGCGACACCCTGACGAGCGAACAGCTCCAGCGACCGGTCCATGATCCGTTCACGCGTGTCGGTCGCCACGGATGCAAGATAGCTCTTGCAGTCTGCAAGAGCTATCTTGCAGACTGTCGGACATGTCGACCGTCACGTCCGTCCTCGGCTTCGCTCGCCCAGATCGCGTGGGCCCCGACCACGATCGGCCTGGCGTTCGACGGTCGGCCACCATCGAGCCCGCGCCGCTCGATCGCACCACCCTCGCCATGCACCACTGCGAGCTCCGTGACCTCGCCGCGCTCGACGCCCAGCAGCCGCGCCTCGACGAGGCGGGCTTCGCGATCGCCGACCTGCCCGACCGCCGCGGCCTGCACGACACGCTCCGGGCCGTGCTCCGCGAGCAGCGGCTGAGCCCCCGCAACGAGGCAGCCATCCGTGACTCGCTCGGCCGAGCGCGGCTTCGCCTCCGCGACGGCACCCACCTGCTGATCCTGCACGTCGCCGCCGAGGGTGTGCTGTTCCGCCGCGAGGGACCGGCCGGGATCGACGTCCACGACGGCGCCGACGACGAGATCCGCCACGGCGGCGCGGTCAACGTCCATGCCGACCAAGACGTCCTCGGCACACCGCTCCGCCAGCTGATGCGGGGTCACGCACCGAGACTCCTCCGCCACGACGCGCCCGACAGCTCCAACCAACGCTCGCCGCTGATGCTGGTGAACCTGTGGCTCCCGCTCCAGCAGCCCACCCGGCCGCTCACGCTCATGCACAGCGCGTCCCTCGATCGGCGACGCCACCAGTGCCGGTACCAGCTGCCGACCGAGGGCATCCTGAGCCGTCCCGGCGAACGTGCCGTCAACGACATCTGGGCGTTCCTCCACGACGACGCCCAGGAGTGGTACTTCCACTCCGAGCTCGGTCTCGGCCACGCCTACGTGTTCGACACGCTCAGCACAGCCCACGGCAGCTGCGCCCTGCCCGGTGAAGAGATCGCAGCCGACCGCTACCGGCGCCTGGCTGCGGCCGAGGCGGCCATCGGAGACCGGGACACCGCAGCACTGCGCGCCGCGGTCGCAGCTCGCAGCACAGGCGACGTCCCCACGGCCTCGCTGCACCGGGCCATCGCGAGCATGGATTCGCTGCTCGACGAGGCCGCATCACAAGCCGAGCAGCTCACCACCGGCAACGCACACGACTGGCACCGCCACTCCCAAGCGGCCAGGGCCGCCGTCGTGCGCAGCTCGATCGAGCTCCGAGCCCTCGCCATCCGCCTGCCCCACCGGGCCTGAGCTCGCCGCGCCGTCGCGGCGTGCCGCCGCACCCCTCCACGTGTCACGGGATCGGTGAAATGGTCCCGATTCTCGTGACAGCCCGACCCGGGTCTCCGCAAGGCCCCTGCAGAGGCGATGACCAGATGGCGCGCGGGCTGGAGGATCCGGCCCGCCGGTAGGCTGCTCGACGTTGCCATGGTGACCTCTCCCACCTCCCCCCGCTCGAGCTCGTGGCACGCCCGATGTGGCGTCGTCATGTTCGCGGTCACGTTCCTGCTGCTGTCCGCAGCGCCCTGGGGGCTGGGCGCGCGCGCCGCGGTGGCCCGGGAGGCCTCGGCGCCGACAGCGGTCACAGCCAACACGGCTCAAGAGGCCGTGCCCCCTGTGCCGGCTCGTCGAGCCGTGCGTCAGCCGAGCGCCCCTTGGGCCCTCGTGGCCACCGACGACACCGTCGGCCAGGCACCAGACCGGGTGGCAGCGCCCTGGTTCGACGGAGCCCCCGAGCCCGCACAGGGCGGTGCCGGCGCGCTCCACCCGCCACGGCGCGGTCCTCCCGCAGCCTGAGGCCACCCCCGGCCACCCCCGGCCGACCGCACCCTGTTCTGGCTCAGCCGCCGCTGACCATCGACCTGCTCGACCGTGACGCTGCCACAAGGCACCGTCGTCCACCTCCTTCTCAGATCTGGAGCCTCCCCGTGCCCAGTCCCATCGCCGCTGCGCTCCTCGCAGCCGACCCCTCCTCGACCAGTGAGAAGTTCGTCAGCTTCGACGTCCCGGTGTGGGCGTGGGTCGCCCTCATCGGCACCATCGTCGTGCTCCTCGTGGCCGATCTGCTCCTCGTGCACCGCACCGCGCACGTCATCACCATCAAAGAGGCATCCATCGAGTCCGCTGTGTGGGTCTCGATCGGGCTGCTCTTCGGCGTGGTGATGATCGCCTGGCAGGGCGGCAGCGCCGGCGGGGAGTACTACGCCGGCTTCCTCATCGAGAAGAGCCTGTCCGTCGACAACGTGTTCGTCTGGGCGGTGATCCTGTCGTTCTTCCGGGTGCCCGCCGAGTACCAGTTCCGAGTGCTGTTCTGGGGCATCTTCGGCGCCCTCGTGCTCCGCGGCATCTTCATCTTCGCCGGCGTGTCGCTGATCGAGCGCTTCGACTGGATCCTGTACATCTTCGGTGCCTTCCTCATCTACACGGCCGTCAAGATCGCCCGCCACGACGAGGACGAGCAGGTCGACTACAACCGAAACATCGCCATCCGGCTGGTGCGGCGGTTCGTGCCCACCACCGACCGCTACGACGGCCAGAAGCTGTTCACCAGGGAGGGGGCCAAGCGCCTCGCCACGCCGCTGTTCACGGTGCTGATCCTCATCGAGGCCACCGACGTGGTGTTCGCGGTCGACTCAGTGCCCGCCATCCTCGCCGTGAGCCGAGAGCCGTTCATCGTGTTCGCGTCGAACGCGTTCGCCATCCTCGGGCTGCGATCGCTGTACTTCGTGCTCGGCGGGATGCAGGGCAAGTTCCGCTACCTCAACGTCGGTCTCGGCGTCATCCTCGGGTTCGTCGGGATCAAGATGCTCCTGATCGGCGAGCCCTTCGAGGTGCACCTGCCCACCTACGCATCGCTCAGCGTGATCGCCACCGTGCTCACGGTGTCTGTCGTTGCCTCGATTCGTGCCGAGAAGCGCGACATCGAGCGGGGCGTGATTCCCGCGGCTGAGCCCACCACCGTCCCCGAGGAGTCGGCCGACTCCAGGTAGCACCGGCAGGGTGCGCGATCGCCGGCTCGCCTTCGGTGTCGCGCACCCTGTCGCATACCATTGCGCCAGCGTGGGCAGGCTCGCTGACAGCGGGCCGACCTGAGCGCTCGAAGCCCCGGCCGACCACGGCCCGGCCCGCACCAACTGCCGAGGAGCCCCAGGCATGCCCCAGTCCGCAACTCCGGCCCGCCCCGAACGCCGTGCCCGACGCCATCAGACGGTCGACTCGTCGACGGCCACGGTCGTGCCGCTGCCCGGTCTCGGCGCCACCCACTCCGAGCTGGTCAAGGAGGCGTCGATCACGCGGTGGACCACCGTCCACGGTCACGACGTCGCCTACCGGCAGGCGGGGTCCGGGCCCGTCCTCGTCATGATCCACGGCATCGCCGGGAGCTCAGGTACGTGGGTGCCCTCCATGCCGCTGCTGGCCGAGCGGTTCACCGTGATCGCGCCCGACCTCCTCGGACACGGCGAGTCGGCCAAGCCGCGCGGCGACTACAGCCTTGGCGCCTACGCCTCGGGCGTGCGCGACCTGCTGGGCGTCCTCGGCCACGACCGGGCCACGATCGTGGGTCACTCGCTCGGCGGCGGCGTCGCCATGCAGTTCGCCTACCAGTTCCCTCAGATGGCCGAGCGACTCGTGCTCGTGTGCAGCGGCGGCCTCGGCAAGGAGGTCACCCCCCTCCTGCGGGCCCTCAGCTTCCCTGGCACCGAGTACCTGCTCCCGGCGGTGCTGGCCCCGCAGCTGCACGGCGTGGTGGCTCGCGCCGGCGGCGTGCTCGGCCGCTTCGGCCTGCGCGCCGATCCGTTCCTCACCGAGGTGTGGGCGGCATGGAGCCGGCTCACCGACGCCCGCGCCCAGCGCGCCTTCATCCACACGATCCGCGCCGTCATCGACCTGGCCGGGCAGCGGGTCAGTGCCCGCGACCGCCTCTACCTGGCCCACGAGATCCCCACGATGGTCATCTGGGGCGACCGTGACGCCGTCATCCCCGTGTCTCACGCCCACATCGCCCACGAGCTCATCCCGGGCAGCCGCCTCGAGGTGATCGAGGGGGCCGGGCACTTCCTGCCCATCGAGCGGCCCGAGCTGATCGACCGCCTGCTGCGCGACTTCCTCGCCACCACAGAGCCGGCCCACGTGTCGCCGGCCCGTTGGCAAGAGGTGCTCACCACCCACACCGGCTGAAGCCGGGATCTAGGACCGCGCCGCCGCGAGGTGGTCCTCCACCCAACGACCGACCGGGTCGTCGCCGCCGGCCAGCAGCCACGCGTAGTGCGCATGCAGGCACTTGATGCCCATGCGGGTGCCGCCCACCCCACCGCTGGGCCGGTGTCCCGCGTGCTCGGCGGGGATGGCGGCGTCGCGCTCGGCGGCGTAGCGCGCGTGGGCGTCTGCCACCTCGACCGGGTCGAGCTCCGCCTCCGCGGCCCGCACTCCCCCGGCCGCCTCCAGGCGTGACACCTCCGTGCGCTCGGGCTCGCCGACGAGCCAGTACCGGGTGGGCATCGGTGTGCCGTCATCGAGCAAGGGAGCGTTGCGCAGCACCACGGGCGAGCCGTCGGCGTGCCGGACGACCACCTCGAAGTCGCCTTGGATGGGCCGACCCAACAGCGCCGTCACCGCCCGCCGATCCTCCTCGCTGGCCACCTACTTGCCGCGGCTGAGGAGCTTCTTGAGCACCCAGAGCACGGCCAGGACGGCCAGGACCGGGCCCACCCGCTTGGCGACAGGAGACCCTGCCGCCCCCACGAGATCCACCGGCGTGGGCTCCGGCGAGTCGATCTTGCGGATCACCGGTCGTGCGACCTCGAGCTGCGGTTCGGCCGCCGGCTCCGGCTGCGGTGCCGGCCCGGTCTCTACGGTCGGTTCCGGCTCGGGCTCGGGCTCCGGCTCCGGCTCCGGCTCCGGCTCCGGCTCGGGCTCCGGCTCGGGCTCCGGCTCGGGCTCCGGCTCGGGCTCCGGCTCGGGCGACGTGTCTGTGGTCGGGGCAGCCGCCGGGGCCACGGGCTCGTCGGCCAGCACCGTCTCCTCGAGGGCGGCCACGAACTGATCGAGCAGGTTGGCGCTGACGTCGGCCAGCACGCCTCGCCCGAACTGGGCCACCCGGCCTGTGATGGTGAGGTCGGTGACGACCCGCACCGCCGTCCCATCGCCGTCAGGGGTCAGCGTGGCGGTGACGGTGGCGTTGGCGCTCCCCTGACCGCGCGTCTCGCGCCCCTCGGCCCGCAGCACGGCGACGTGAGCCACCTCGTCGCGCTCGACGAAGGTCGCCTGGCCCTTGTACTGGGCGGTGATCGGGCCCACCTTGATCTTCACGACGCCCCGGTAGATGTCGCCCTCGACCTCCTGGAGCTGGGCGCCCGGGAGGCACGGCGCGATCCGCTCGACGTCGGTCAGGACGGCCCACGCCCGCTCCACCGGCAAGGCCACCCGGAAGTCGTTGGTCAGCTCCATTGCTCGAGGTCCTCCACGGTGTCGACGTCCCAGGCTTCGCCGGTGCACGGTACCTCCCGCACCAGCCCCGGCTGGCCGACCATGATCCCCCGCGCCCCCTCGTCGCCGTCGGTCGGCAGCAAGGGCCACACCGCGGCGGCCAGGCGCACCGGATTGCCCCGCTGTCCGGCGTAGGTGGCCACCGCGATGGGCGGGTCATCTGGGGCGCGGGCGACGGCGCGCCACGCCGCCACCCCGACGCGGGGCTGGTCGCCCAGGCCCACGACGATCGCCACGTGCCCTCCGGCGCGGGCGTGGCCCACCGCCACCTGCAGCGAGCTGGCCAGGCCGCCCGTCGCCCACGCCCGGTTCTCGAGCACGGTGACCTCCGGCGGCAGGTGGGAGCGCAGGTCGATCGCTCCCTGCACCACGACCAGCTCGTCGAGGCCCGCCCCCAGGGCCGCCTCGACGGCGTGCCCGATGAGCGGGCGCCCGTCGAGGGGAGCCAGCAGCTTGTGGCTCGTCGCCGCGGGGTGGGCGGCGAAGCGGGCCCCCCGACCGGCGGCCAGCACCACCCCGAGGACGGTCACGACCCCGGTGGCGGGTGGATCGGGCCCGTGCCGTCGCGCAGGTTGGGGGCCGTGCGGCCCGTCCGGTGGGCGATCATCTCGGCGCAGATGGCGACCGCCGTCTCCTCGGGGGTGCGGGCACCGAGATCGAGGCCGATCGGGGCCATGAGGCGAGCCAGGTCGGCATCGTCCACCCCCTCGCCCCGCAGGCGCGTGGCGCGATCCTCGGTGGTGCTCCGCGAGCCCATCGCACCGAGGTAGCCGACGTCGGTGGCCAGCGCGGCGACGATGGCCGGCACGTCGAACTTGGGGTCGTGGGTGAGCACGCACACGGCGTCGCGCGGTCCGAGCGTCGACCCGACTCGCTCGAGCAGGCGGTGGGGCCAGTCGACCACGACCTCGTCGGCCTGTGGGAAGCGGGCGGCGGTGGCGAACACCTCCCGCGCGTCGCACACGGTGACGTGGTACCCGAGCACCTTGGCCACGCGCACCAGCGCACTCGTGAAGTCCACGGCGCCGAACACGAGGAGGCGCGGGGGCCGGGCGAACGACTCGAAGAACACGGTGACGCTGGGGTCGTTGGCCTCACCGTGGGGCCCGTAACGGCGCACCGTCGTGCTGCCAGCCGCCAGGGCGGCATCGGCGTCGCGCCGCACCACCCGATCGAGGTCGGGGTCGCCGACCCGGCCCACGGTCGCCTGGCCCTCGACCAGGAGCAGCTTGGCGCCCACCTCGGGGCCGTCGATCACGGTCACGAGCACGGCCGGCACGTCGGCGTCGAGGGCGACCCGCAGGGCCGTGAGCGACACGCCGGTCAGGGTGTCCCACCAGTCGATCGGCTCGATGAACAGGTGCACCGTGCCGCCGCACGTGAGCCCCACGGCGATGGCGTCGTCGTCGCTGTAGCCGAACTGCACCAGCCGCGGGGTGCCGGTGGCCAGCACCTCGAGGGCCTCGGTGACGACGGCCCCCTCCACGCAGCCACCCGAGACGGATCCGGTCACCACGCTGGTGGCGGTCACGGCCATGGCGGCGCCCGGCTCCCGTGGGCCGGAGCCCTCGACGTCGACCACACGGGCCAGGGCCACCCGCAGGCCTGCGGCGTGCCACGTGGCCAGATCGGCCAGCAGATCGCGCATCAGGGCCTGATCTTCAGGCTGACGCCTCGACGAGGGCCCGACGCACCAGGACGCGGGCCAGGTGGCGGCGGTAGTCGGCACTGGCGTTGAGGTCCGCCGACGGCTCCGTGCCGGTGTCGGCCACGGCGGCGGCGTCGTCCACGGACGCACCTGCCGCGAGTGCGGCCTCGGCGGCCTCGGCTCGCACCGGTCGGGCGGCCATGTTCACGAGCCCGATGCCCGCCGCCGGCCCAACGCCGACGCACGCCACCCCGACGATGGCCCAGTCCTGGGCCCGTCGGTTGAGCTTCTGGAACGACCACCCCTGCCCGGTGGCCTTCGGGACGCGCACCTCGGTGAGCACCTCGTCAGGCCGCAGCGCCGTCTCCAGGAACCCGGTGAAGAAGTCGTCCACCGCGATGGTGCGCTCGCCATCAGGTCCACGAGCCACGAGGGTGGCCCGCAAGGCCAGCAGGGCGGCCGGCAGGTCGGAGGCCGGATCGCCGTGGGCGATCGACCCACCGAGGGTGCCGCGGTGCCGCACCTGTGGGTCGCCGACCTGGCCCGCCACGTGAGCCAGGAGCGGCGCGTCGACGGCGAGCAGCGCGTTCGTCTGCAGATCGTGGTGGCGGGTGAGCGCCCCCACCGCGAGGTGGTCACCGGCGTCGCGCACGTAGGACAGCTCGCGCAGGCGTCCCACGTCCACCAGCACCGAGGGTGTGGCCAGGCGCAGCTTCATCAACGGCACCAACGAGTGGCCCCCGGCGAGGAGCTTGGCCTCGTCGCCGTGCTCGCCCAGCGCGGCGATGGCGGCGTCGACCGAGTCGACCCGCACGTAGTCGAACGCGGCCGGGATCACGAGCGACCACCCGAAGCCGGCATCGATGTGGTCGAGGTGGTCGAGGTGGTCGATGCAGCCGCGGCCAGCACCGACTTCACGATGTTGTGGTAGCCGGTGCAGCGGCACAGGTTGCCCTCGAGGCCCTCGCGCACCTCGTCCTCCGACGGATCGGGCACCTCCGCGAGGAGCGACACGGCCGCCATGACCATGCCGGGCGTGCAGAACCCGCACTGCAGGCCATGGTGCTCCCGGAAGCAGGCCTGCATGGGGTGCATGGTGCCGTCCGGCTCGGCCAGGCCCTCGATGGTGGTGATGGCCTGGCCGTCGACCTGCACGGCCAGCACCGTGCACGACTTGATCGACTCCCCGTCGAGCAGCACGGTGCACGCCCCGCAGGACGAGGTGTCGCAGCCGACGTTGGTGCCCGTGAGGCCCAGGCCGTCGCGCAGGTGGTGCACGAGCAGGGTGCGCGGTTCGACATCAGCGGTCGACTGCGCTCCGTTGACCGTGAGGGAGATCTGCATGGTGTGCTCCATCAGGGGATGAGCCGGCGCAGGCCGGTGATGGCGAAGGCCCACAGCACCACGAGGGAGGCGGCGATGGCCACCAGCCCGGGCCAGGTGGTCGACCAGGCCACCTCGCCGAGGAAGCCCTGGCGGGCCAGCTCGAGCATGTTGGTGAGCGGGTTCACGCGGGCGATGTGCTTGACCCAGCCGGTCTGGGCGGCGAGGGGCACGTTGCCGGTGGACAGGAAGGTGGTGAAGAAGATGCCGATCTGCAGGATCGGGCCGGCTCGCTGGTCAGGCAGGCGGTACACGAGCCCGAGGGCCCAGCCGGTGGCGATGGTGGCCATGCCGACGCTCGCCACCCAGAGGGCGAGCAGGCCGAGCACGCCGCCCGGGATGTCGGCCCCCAGGGCCAGGCCGAAGGCGAGCACGATGACGACGGTGATCGAGCACCGCACGATGCCGGCCAGGATCGGTCCGACGAAGAGGCCGGCGCGGGAACCGGGTGCCAGCAGCAGCCGGTCGTAGAACCCGGTCTCGATGTCCCGCACGGTCGAGAAGCCGGTGCCGAAGCCGGCGAAGGCCGAACCCTGGAGGATGGCGAAGGGCACCATCCAGTCGAGGATGTTGTCCGTCGGGAACTGCGGCAGCTTGGTGAGAGAGGAGAACGAGCCCGAGAAGGCGATGACGAAGAACACCGGCATGGCCACGAGCGGCACGACGGCGGCCGGGATCCGGAAGATCCCGATGAGGCTGCGGTGAGCGAGGGCGAGGGCGACCGGCACCCACGACGTGCTCCGCTCGCTGCGCAGGGCGCCCGGGGCGGTCATGTGGCCCGCCGCAGTCGAGACCGCAGGGCGGCGTTGGCGCCGTAGATCGACAGGGCGGACAGCACAGCGGCCACCGCGATCGACGTGGCTGCCTCGCTCCAGTCGAGGCCCACGATGACCTGGTGGCGCATGCCGTCGACCATCCAGGTGACCGGGTTGCGGGTGGCGATGGAGCGGTACACCCCGTGCATGAGCTCCGTCGGGAAGAAGGCCGACGACATGAACAGGCCGATGAACGTGAGCGGGAACACGTTCTGCACGGCCTCCGCCGATCCTGTTCGCAGGGCGAGCATGGCGGCGAAGCCCCCGATCACGAGGGCCAGCACCATGGCGTAGAGCACGAGCAGCACGATGGCCGCCGGGCCCCCGGCGACGCGGACACCGAACACGCCGTAGACGATCACGAACACCAGCGCTTGGAAGGCACCGGTGACGGCGGCACCGGTCAGGCGCCCCACCAGGATCGAGGTACGGGAGACCGGAGAGGCCAGCAGTCGGTCGAAGAAGCCCGTCTGGATGTCGGTGGCCGTGTCGCTCCCCGCCGACAACCCGCCGAAGAGCACCGACTGGGTGATCGAGGCCGGGAGCAGGAAGTCGAGCAGCGAATCGACCGGCGGGAAGCCGGGGATCGATGTGGAGCGGCCCATGGTCGATGTGTTGACAGCCGCGATGAACATCGGGAACAGCAGTCCCGGCAGCCACACCTGGGGCTGGCGCAGGGTGCCCACGATCGATCGCTGGGCCAGGGCCCGCGCCTGGTCGACGGCCTGCCAGGTGCCGATCTGCACCTCGTGGGGATCCACGACGGCGGCGGTCACGGCCGCTCGTCGGGCGCAGGCTCGGCGGTGTCAGCGCCTTCGAGCCGGCGGCCGGTGGCGTCGGCGAAGACATCGTCGAGGCTGGGGGCGTCGAGCTCGACGTGCTCGATCTGCACGCCCGCGTCCTCGAGCGCCCGCAGCACGCTCGACATGGCGGTGGGACCGTCGGCCAACCCGATGGCGAGGGCCCCCGCCTTGCCCGGTCGAGCCCCGCCGTAGGCGCAGAGCACGTCGAAGGCCTGCTCCTGCTGGTCCGTGGGGACGGTGACGACGAGGGTGTGGGCGCCGACCGCCTCCTTGAGCTTGGCCGGCTCGCCCTCGCGGACGATGCGGCCGCCGTCGATGATGGCGATCCGCCCGGCCAGCTCGTCGGCCTCCTCGAGGTACTGGGTGGTGAGGAAGACGGTGGTGCCCTCGTGGTTGAGGCGACGGACCTCCTCCCAGAGGTTGAGGCGGCTCATCGGGTCGAGCCCGGTGGTGGGCTCGTCGAGGAACAGCACCGTCGGCTCGTGCACCAGCGCCAGCGCCAGATCGAGCCGACGCCGCATGCCGCCGGAGTAGGTGCCGACGCGACGGTCGGCGGCGCCCGTGAGGCCCACCCGTTCGAGGAGCACCTCGCCCCGCTGGTCGGCCTCGCTGCGACCGATGCCGTGGAGGACGGCCTGGAGCCGCACGAGCTCGCGCCCGGTCATGAGCGGGTCGATGGCGGCGTCTTGCAAGGCCACACCGATCGAGCGTCGCACCGATCCGGCCTGGGTGACCACGTCGAAGCCCGCCACTCTGGCCGAGCCGGCCGTAGGCGTGAGCAGGGTGGTGAGCATGCGGACGATGGTGGACTTGCCGGCCCCGTTCGGCCCGAGGAACCCGAAGATCTCACCCTGCGCCACCACGAGGTCGACACCGTCGACGGCCACGATGTCACCGAACCGGCGGACCAGCCCGGTGGCCTCGATCGGATCGGTCATGGGCGGTCCTTGGCAGCGTCGGGCCCGGTGGCGGCCCGGATGGCCTCCCACACCCGTTGGGGCGTCATAGGCATGTCGATGTGACGGATGCCGAGATGGGCGACGGCGTCGACCACGGCGGACTGGACGGCCGGGGTGGACCCGACCGTGCCCGACTCACCGATCCCCTTCGCTCCGAGGGGGTTGATCGGGGTCGGCGTCTCCATGTCGACGAGCTCGAAGGTGGGCAGCTCGGCGGCCGAGATGGCCGCGTAGTCGGCCAGGTTGGAGGTGATCGGGTTGCCGTCGGCGTCGAAGCTCACCTCTTCGAGCAGGGCCTGGGCCACGCCCTGTGCGATGCCGCCGTGACGCTGCCCCTCGGCCAGCATCGGGTTGAGGATGCGACCGGCGTCGTCCACGGCGATGTGCCGGCGCAGCACCACCTGGCCGGTCTCGGTATCGACCTCCACCACGGCCACGTGGGCGCCGAAGGGGAAGGTGGGCTGGGCAGCCTTGAAGTCGACCGATGCCGCCAACGGGGTGCCGTCGTACTCGGAGGCCCGCGCCACGTCGGCCCAGCCGATCCCATCCGGGGTGCCGGCCCCGGTGAAGCGCCCCGTGGTGTCGTCGAAGGTGACCTCACCCGGGGTGGCGCTCAGCAGGCGGGCCGCGATCTGAGTGGCCCGGGTGATCACCTCGGCGGCGGCCTCGAACACGGCCGAGCCGCCCAGCTGCAGCGACCGGGAGCCCATGGTGCCCTCGCCGCGCTCCACGAGGTCGGTGTCGCCGTGCACGACGGTGATGCGATCCATCGGGATGCCGAGTCGGGCGCTCACCAGCGTGGCGAAGGCGGTGGCGTGACCCTGGCCGTGAGGCGAGCTGCCCGTGTAGACGGTGGCTGACCCGTCGGCCTCGATGACGACGCGGGCGTGCTCGGAGCTGGCCGTGGGGCCGGCCGTGACCTCCACGTACATCGACACGCCGATGCCGAGCTGACGCACGTCGCCCGCCGCCCGCCGGCGCGCCTGCTCCGCCCGCAGGCCCTCGTAGCCGGCCTGGTCGAGGGCGAGATCGAGGGCCCGCTCGTAGTCGCCGATGTCGTAGGTGACCTGGGTGGCCGTGGTGAAGGGGAAGGCGTCGGCCGGGATCAGGTTGGTGCGGCGCACCTCGGCGGGGTCGAGGCCGAGCTCGGCGGCGAAGAGGTCCATGGCCCGTTCGATGGCTGCCGTGGCCTCGGGTCGGCCCGCGCCCCGGTAGGCCACCGTGCTCATCGTGTTGGTGACGACGGAGCGGCTGGTGACCTCCACGCGATCGATGGCGTACGTGCCGGGCGCCATCATGCGGGTGAGGTACGGCAGCACTGATCCCATCGAGGGGTAGGCCCCACCGTCTTGCAGGATCGTGAGACGGTAGGCCTCGACCTTGCCGTCGCGCCGGCCACCGACCTCGATGCGCTGCCGCTGGGCCCGACCGTGGCCCATGGCCACCATGTTCTCGCTGCGGGTCTCCGCCCAGCGCACCGGCCGCCCCACGCTCCGAGCCAGCCAGCCCAGCAGGAGCTCCTCTGGGGTGCTGCCGATCTTGGCGCCGAAGCCGCCGCCCACATCGGGGGTGAGCACGCGCACCTTGGCGGTGTCGAGACCGTAGAGCTGCACCAGCGCGTCGCGCACCCCATGGGCGTGCTGGGTGCTCGACCAGTGCCACAGCCGTCCGTCGACCCAGGCCGCGGCGCCGGCGCGGCATTCGAGGGGTACAGCGGCGAGCCGCTGGTTGACGAGCTCCTCGCGCACCACCACCTCGCAGCCGTCGAACAGGTCGGCGTCCTGGCCGAAGGCGAGATCGAGCACCACGTTGGTGCCCGCGGCAGGGTGGAGGATCACCTCATCGCGGGCCGCCGCGCGTGGGTCGACCACCACGGGCAACGGGTCGTAGTCGGGCCAGACGAGGTCCACGGCGTCAGCGCCCTGCTCGGGACGCTCCGACACGATCACGGCGACCGGCTCACCCACGAAGCGCACCACGCCGTGGGCGAGGAGCGGACGGGCCATGGCCGCGTTGAACATCGGCGACGGCGGCGGCAGCGGCCCCAGGTCGAGGTCGGCGGCGGTGAACACGCCGAGGACCCCCGGGGCGGTGCGGGCCTCGCCCACGTCGAGGCCGACGATGGTCGCGTGCGCGATCGTGGATCGCACATAGGTGACGTGGGCGGCGCCGTCGAGCTCCGGGACCCGGAGATCGCCGACGTAGGTGCCGCCCACGGTCAGCAGCTTCGGGTCCTCGACGCGAGGGACGCGGTTTCCGAAGATGCTCATCGCTCACCCCCCTGGTGACGTGCGTGCTGGGTCTGGCGCACCCTATCGGCGGGAGCGGACCCCTCAGGGCACGGCGTCGAGCTGTGGCACCGGAGCCGGCTCGAGCAGCGGCCCGAAGGGCCACACCGACGGCAGGTCCAGCGACGGCAGGGGGGCAGGGAGCACGGCGTACGGCTCCTCACCGGGGAAGGCGAGGTTGTACTGCTCGCGTGCCACGCGCTCGATCTCCTCGTCGGAGCCGAGCCGGTCGATGCGAGCCTCGAAGGCCTCGTTCTGGGCCCGCAGCACCGCGAGGCGCTGCTGGGCCTCCGCAGTGTCGGCCCGCTGGTCGAGGAAGGTCTGCGTCGGGAACAGGCCGATGGCGAGGGCCCCCACCACGGCTGCACCGCCGCCGGCCATGCCGACGGCACGCCCGAGGCGGCGCAAGCCGGTGGGCCGCTGATCGGCCTCGTCGTCGGGCGCGCTGGTGCTGTCCCACGAGGGGACCACACCGGCGCGGTGACGAGGCCGCCGGGTCACTGAGCCTGGCCCCCGCCGCGCGACAGGGCGCCGAGGCCCCAGAAGGCGGCCGTCTCGCCGAGCTCGGCCTCGATCCGCAGCAGCTGGTTGTACTTGGCCACCCGGTCGGAGCGGGCCGGGGCGCCCGTCTTGATCTGACCGCAGTTGGTGGCCACCGCGAGGTCGGCGATGGTGGTGTCCTCGGTCTCGCCGGAGCGGTGCGACATGACCGCGGAGTACGACGCCCGGGTGGCCATGCCGACCGTCTCGAGGGTCTCGGTGAGCGTGCCGATCTGGTTGATCTTGATCAGGATCGAGTTGGCAACGCCCTTGTCGATGCCTTCTTTCAGGATTTTCGTGTTGGTGACAAACAGATCGTCGCCGACCAGCTGCACCTTCTTGCCGAGCACCTCGGTCAAGTGTTTCCAGCCGTCCCAGTCGCCCTCGGCCAT
>JBKJIL010000275.1:0-11718 GCA_046598435.1 Acidimicrobiales bacterium | reverse complement strand
CCAGCACCGCGGCCACGAGGGCGTCGTCGCCGAGCTCGAGGGCCCGGTCGTCGCCATCCCGACCGACCGAGGCTCGGAGCCACGCCACGTCGTCGGTGCCGAGGTGCGCCCACTTGGCGCTCGTCCACGAGCAGGCCGTGATCGTGCGTCCCTCCGCCCGTGGGACGAGGAACCCGCTGCCGTCGAGCTCACGGTCGATCCCGGCCCGCTCGACGGCCACGGCCACCATCGCCACGGAGGCGTAGGGGATGGCGGCCAGCAGGGTGGCCGCCCGGGGGGCGTGGGGTCGCACGAGCCCGGCCGTGGCCGGGGCGGGGGTGGCCAGGACCACGCCGTCGGCGGCCAGGGCCCGCCCGCCCTCGAGCGCCACCCGCCACCCCCGGCGCTCCCGCTCGAGCCCGACGGCTCGGCCGGCGACGAGCTCACCCCCCCGCGCCAGCACATCGTCGAGCACCGCGGTGGCCAGTGCCCCCATCCCGCCCCGGGGGGCGAAGAACACCGGTGCCGTCGGGTCGGCGACGGCCGCTCGCTGCGCTCGGCAAGCCTCCATCAGCGATGCCGCGCCGCTGTGCGCGGCGGCGGCCAGCTGCGGCACGGTGGCGTCGAGGCTCAGCTGGTCGGTGTCGCCTGCGTTGATGCCCCCCACCAGGGGGTCGACGAGACGTTCCGCCACCTCGTCACCCAGGCGGTCCCGAACGAACGAGCCGATGGTCACGTCGCCCGCCGGCGCCGCGAGCGGCTCGCGGAGATCGTGCCGGGCCGCCTCCAGCCCGGCAGGGGAGACGATGCCCGAGGCGGCCAGCTCGGCGAGGTCGGTGGGCACGCCGAGCACCTGAGCCTCGGGCAGGAGGCGCAGCGCGCCGCGGCTCCACACGTGGGCGCGACGTACTGCGGGGGACACGAGGTCGCCGGCGAGGCCCAGCTGGCGGCAGAGGTCGACGCCCTCGGGCACGCGGGCGAGGAAGGCGTCGGCTGCCTCGTCGAGGGCGGCACCGTCGAAGCTGGACGCGAGGAGCTTGCCGCCGGGCGCCCCCGGCTCGACGAGGCACACGTCGGCCCCGGCCTCGGCCAGCGTGCGGGCCGCCACGAGGCCGCTGATGCCCGCGCCGACGACGACGATGCGGGTCATGCCGGTGCGGCGGCCAGCACGCGGTCGGCCAGGGCGCCGAGGACGGCGGCGTCGTCGTTGAGCACCCGAGTGCGGGCGAAGCGCAGGCCCAGCTCCTCGGCCCGGCGGGCCGCCTCGATGTCGAGGTCGTAGACCACCTCGAGGTGGTCGCTCACGAAGCCCTGGGGGCACACGAGCACGCCATCGGCGGCACCGCTGTCGGCCAGCTCGCGGAGCACGTCGCTGATGTCGGGCCCGCGCCAGGGCTCCGGGGTGCGTCCGGCCGACTGCCAGCACAGCGACCACCCGGCCCAGCGGTCGAGGCCCACGGCATCAGCCACGGCGGCCGCCGAGGCGCGGAGCTGATCGGGGTAGGGGTCGTCCACCAGCACTCGCTCGGGCAGCGAGTGGGCCGTGAACAGCACCTTCGTCCGCTCCGGGAGCGACGCCAGGGCATCGGTGACGGCCTCGGCGAGGAACCGGAGGTAGGCGGGCTCGAGGTGCCAGCTCTCGATGGCGCCGACGCGCTGGCCGTGCTTGGCCGCCTCGGTGGCCAGCCGCTCCTGGTACTGCCCGACGGAGAAGCGTGAGAAGTGCGGCGCCAGCACCAGCCCGACGATGTCCTCGATGCCTGCGGCGGCATGAGCCGCCACGGCGTCCTCGATGAACGGGGCGGCGTGCTTCTGGCCCAGCACCACCCGGGCGCGACCGGGGGCCCGCTCGTCGAGGGCTCGCTGGAGCCCGGCTCGCTGGGCCTCGGTGCGGGCGGCGAGGGGCGAGATGCCGCCGATCGCGGCATAGCGGGCTGTGAGCTCGGCGAGCTGCTCGGGCGTGGGGGCGTTCCCCCGTCGGATGTGCGTGTAGTACGCCTCCACCTCGGCGGGCGAGGCCGGCGTGCCGTAGGCCATCACCACCACGCCCAGGCCCGGCTCGTCAGCCATCCGAGCGCCCTTCGTCGTGCACGAGGTTGACCACCTCGGCCAGCACGCCGGGGTCGAGCTCGGGGAGCACGCCGTGACCGAGGTTGAAGATGTGCCCGGGGCGACCACCGTTGCGGGCCAGCACGTCGCGCGTGCGGTCGGCCACCACCTCCCACGGGGCCAGGCACACGGCCGGGTCGAGGTTGCCTTGCACGGCCTTGCCAGGCACGCGGGTGCGGGCCACGTCGAGGGGCACCCGCCAGTCCACGCCGACGACGTCGGCCCCGGCTGCGCCCATCAGCGCCAGCAGCTCGCCGGTGCCCACGCCGAAGTGGATGCGGGGCACGCCGGTGGCCTCGATGGCCGCGAACACCTTGGCGCTGGCCGGCATCACGAGCGCCTCGTACACGTCGGGCGACAGGGCTCCGGCCCACGAGTCGAACAGCTGGATGGCACTGGCCCCGGCCTCGATCTGAGCGAGGAGCGACGCGATGGCCATGTCGGCCAGGCGGTCGAGCAGCTCGCGCCACAGCCCCGGGTCGCCGTGCATCAGCGCCTTGGTGAGCCCGTAGGTGCGCGACGGGCGACCCTCGATCAGGTAGCTGGCCACCGTGAAGGGTGCGCCGGCGAACCCGATGAGCGGCGTGCCGCCCAGCTCCTCCACGACCGTCCGCACGGTCTCGCCCACGTACGGGGCGTCGACGTCAGGTTCGTACGGGCGCAGGCGATCGAGGTCGGCGGCGCTGCGAAACGGCTGGCTGACCACTGGGCCGAGCCCGGGCATGACGTCGACACCGAACCCGATGGCGTGGGCCGGCACGACGATGTCGCTGTAGAGGATGGCGGCGTCCACGCCGTAGCGACGGACGGGCTGGAGCGTGATCTCGGCCGAGAGGGCGGGGTCGTGGATGGCGTCGAGGATGCTGCCCTCGCCGCGCAGGGCTAGGTACTCCGGGAGCGATCGCCCGGCTTGGCGCATGAACCACACGGGCACGCGGGAGGCGGGCAGTCCGCGGGCCGCCTGCAGGAGGGGAGCGGCGGCGAGGTCAGGGTGGGGTGCAGCGGCCATGGCGGCCCAACCTAGGACGAGGCCTCGTCGATCGCGCAGTCATGGTCTGATGGCGTCGTGCGACGCTCCATCGACGACCATCCCTTCACCCTCGACGAGCTGCCGGCCGGCGAGGACGACGTGCAGCGCCTCTCGTGGGCCGTGGCCATCAGCGACGACTACGACGACGCCGAGCCCCGGGTGGTGCTCACCGTCGAAGAGGTGGGCCACGCCGGCACCGGGCTCGTCGCCCACCTGCCGCCCGTCATCGCCCGTCGCCTGCGGGTGGCCCTGCGCGACGCCCTGCGGGAGATCGGCGAAGACCCGGGAGCCTGACAGAACGCGGGGGTTGGGTCTGGTCAGTAGCGGAGCTCGGCGAGGACGGCGAGGTGGTCGCTGGGGACGACGCCGTCAATGGGGGCCAGGCCCTCGACGGTGCAGCGCGTGACGTGGCCGGCGCCCCCCGCCTTGGGCCATCCGGCGAGCACGTAGTCGATGCGGCGGTCGGGCTCGAGATCGAGTCGGGCGTAGGGGTTGTCGTTGGTCCAGGTGGCACCGGTGGCGCTCGAGTCCGACGCACGGCCGGCCACCTCCCATGCGTCGTGGAACACCAGGCCCGGCACCGGGGTGGCGGCCCGCCCGGTGAGCATCCGCACCTCGTCGCTGTCGGGATCGGCGTTGAGGTCACCGCAGAGCACGGCCGGGAACCCGTGCGACCGGCCCTCGCGCGACGAGGCGATGAGCTCGCAGATGGCCCGCACCTGGTCCTGGCGCACGTCGCTCTGGTCGAAGCGCCAGCTGAGATGGGTGCTGAACACCTGCAGCGGGCCCCGTGGGCCGTCGATGTCGGCGCGAACGCAGGTGCGCAGCTCGTCGAGGTGGGCCGGAGCGGGGAGCGGGAGCACCTCGTGGTCGGTGATGGGCCAGCGCGAGAGCACGGCGTTCCCGAATCGCACGCCGTCGAGGTCGAGGCGGCTGCCGTAGACGTGGTGGTAGCCGAGGGCATCGGCCAGCTCAGCGGCAAAGCACACCTCGCCGTCGTCCCACACCTCTTGCAGGCACACCACGTCGGCCTCGAGCCGGGCCAGCGAGCTGGCGATGGCAGCTCGACGGTCCTCCCACGGCCCGAAGCGCCACCAGAGGTTCCAGGTGAGGATCCGAACCCGGGTGTCGAGCAGGGTTCCGTAGGGGCCGGTGGCATCGGTCACGAACCCCAGCATGGTCCAGATAAGATGGCCGATCCCTCGTTTCTGCCCGGGAGGATGTTTGGGATCCCATCCCGACCTGTCCACTGAACAGGCGCACATCGATCGTGCCTATGAGAGCCTCGACCGCACGCGCGTCGAGGCCACTCGGCTGCGCTCGATGGTGGAGGTCGGCAAGGGCGGCACCGAGCAGGCCCGCTGGGAGCGGGAGATGATCGAGGGCAACATCGCCCAGCGGCTGGCGTCGCTGCAGCTGGGCGACGCCAGCCTCGTGTTCGGGCGCATCGATCGCACCCAGAGCGCCGGCGGTGACACCTTCTACATCGGGCGCCTGGCCGTGGCCGACGAGCAGCGCGAGCCGCTGGTGGTCGACTGGCGGGCCCCGGTGGCCGAGCCGTTCTACCGGGCCACCGGGCGCTCCCCGATGGGTCTCGTCCGGCGGCGTCACTTCGCCACCCGCGGCCGCCAGCTCCTTGCCATCGAGGACGAGCTGTTCGGCGAGTCGGCCGGCCTGCTCGGAGGCGAGCTGTCGGTGGTGGACGAAGGCCGCGAGATCCGCGGCCAGAGCACCCTGATCGCGGCTCTCGAGGAGGTCCGCACCGGCCGGCTCTCGGACATCGTCGCCACGATCCAGGCTGAGCAGGACGAGATCATCCGCTCGGAGCTGCCCGGTGTGCTCGTGGTCCAAGGTGGTCCGGGCACCGGCAAGACGGTGGTCGCGCTCCATCGAGCGGCCTACCTCCTCTACACGCACCGGTTCCCGCTCGAAGGTCAGGGTCTGCTCGTCATCGGCCCCAACCGGCTCTTCCTCGGGTACATCGAGCAGGTGCTCCCCAGCCTCGGCGAGGCCGGGGTGGAGCTGGCCGTGCTGGCCGACCTCCTCGACGGCGCGGGCACGCTCTCCATCGAGGGCCGTGACCAGCCCGACACGGCGCGGGTCAAAGGCGACCTGCGCATGGCCAGGGTGCTGGTCAAGGCCGTGCACGACCGCCAGCGCCCCCTCCGTCAGACCCTGCGGGTGGGCTACGGCCTGCAGACGCTGACCCTCACGCCGGGGCAGAGCAAGGCCATCGTCGCGGACGCCAAGCGCCGGTTCCGCCTCCACAACGCCGGTCGTCGGCACATCGAGGCCAGCCTCTACGCCACCTTGGCCGACAGCGCCCGCATCCCCGTCGAGGCCCACGAGGTGCGCGAGCGCCTGCGCCACGCCCCCGAGGTCCGCGAGGCGCTCGAGCGGATGTGGCCCGTGCTCACCCCGGCCGACCTGCTCCACGACCTCTACGGCTCGCATGCCCTCATCGACCTCGCCAGCGAGCGCCTGCTGCGAGAGGACGAGCGGGCTGCGCTGTTCCGCAAGCGGGCTGCCACCGTCGCCGAAGCCACCTGGACCGTCGACGACGTGCCGCTCCTC
Source organism: Acidimicrobiales bacterium (assembly GCA_046598435.1). Taxonomy (GTDB): domain Bacteria; phylum Actinomycetota; class Acidimicrobiia; order Acidimicrobiales; family VFJN01; genus VFJN01. The sequence continues at coordinate 6,026 of JBKJIL010000275.1, read as the reverse complement.
GACGAGGCCCGTTCCCTGCTCGGTGCCAAGCCGCGCCGGCGCCGTCCTGGCCAGGGTGGCAGCGACGACGACGTGCGCACCTACGGCCACATCGTCGTGGACGAGGCCCAAGACCTCTCCCCGATGCAGCTGCGGATGCTCACCCGCCGCTCGTTGAACGGCTCGATGACGGTCGTGGGCGACATCGCCCAGTCCACCGGGGCATGGGCCCACGCCGACTGGGAGGAGGTGCTCGGGCAGCTGCCCGATCGCCGTCCGGCTCGTCGCGAGGAGCTCACGATCGGCTACCGACTGCCGGGTCCGAACATGGTGCTGGCGGCCAAGGTCCTCGCGCTGGCGGCGCCGGATCTCAAGCCACCGTCGTCGGTCCGTCAGAACGGCGAGGAGCCGCGCTTCGTGCACGCCCCCGCCGGCGGCCTGGCCGAAGCGGCCCTGCAGGCGGCGCTGGTGGAGCGCGATGCCGTCGATCCGGGTGGGGTGGGCGTGATCGTCCCCGACTCCGCGCTGGGCGTGGTGGCGGCGGCCTTCGAGGCGGCGGGCGTCGAGTTCGGGCGAGCGGCCCGAAACGGGCTGAACAGCCAGATCACGATCGTGCCCGTCAGCCTCGTCAAGGGCCTGGAGCTCGACGCGACGGTCGTCGTGGAGCCGGCCGCCATCCTCGAGGAGGAGGTGCAGGGCGCCCGGGCCCTCTACGTGGCCTTGACCCGGGCCACCAAGCGCCTCGTGCTCGTGCACGAGCGCCCCCTGCCCGAGGTGCTCCAGTAGCCCTCGCCGCCTCGCCGCCGCCGCCTCGCCGGGGGTGGGGTCAGGTGGTGACGAGGATGCGCTGGCTGGCGAAGGCGCCGATGCCGATGTGGCGGCCGTCGATCTCCACCGTGGTGGTGCCGTCGGGTGACGCGGCGGTGATCGTGCCGCGGCGGCCGGGCACGATGTCGGCGTCTTCGAGGAACTCGAGCAGCCCCGGCGCGAACTCGAGCTCTTCGGGGATGCGCGTGATCGTGAAGCCGCCGCCGATGGCGAGCTCGCTCAGCGGACGCATGTCAGGGGCGATGTAGTCGGCCCCGGGGATGGGGTTGCCGTGAGGGCAGGTGGTGGGGTCGCCGAGCACCCGCACGATGGCCTGCTCGACGGAGCTGGAGATGACGTGCTCCCACTTGCCGGCCTCCTTGTGGGCGTCGGCCCAGGACAGCCCGAGGATGTCGGTGAGGAAGCGCTCGGCCAGGCGGTGGCGGCGGACGACCCGCTCGGCCAGGCGCAGCCCGTCGATGGTGAGGCTGATGGCGTTGTGGTCGATGGCGATCAGGTTCTCGGCTTCGAGGCGCTTGATCATCTCGGACACGGCTGGTCGGGACACGAGCAGGCGGTCGGCGATCCGGGCCTGGATGACCTCGACATCGTCTTCCTTCAGCTCGTAGATGGCCTCGCAGTACTCCTCGAAGGCCGGGTGGAACTCAGGGGTCTGGTACTCGGCCATGGAGCCAGGCTACCGGGCTGCCATCGCCACGCTCCGAAGGGCGTACTCGGGACTGGTCTTGGTGGCGTGCTCGGGGGGCTCGCCGCACACGAGGACCGGCAGCACCCGGGTGACCTCGACCTGGCCCACTGCCGAGCCCCCGTCCCAGGTGAGCGTGACCGTCGCGGCGCGGCCGTCGACGGCCACCTCGGTGGAGGCGCGGGCCAGTCCCATGTCGAGCCAGCCCCAGCCGAGCCGGCCCAGCACCGCCCGCTCCACCACCTGGGCCCACGGGTCGAGCGCGGTGGTGCCGCGGTCGTGGGGGGCCAGCACCTCGAGGTCGCCGGTTCGGGTCAGCACCGCGTCGAGCAGGCCGGCATCCGCGTAGGCCCACGCCCGGCCATCGGGCAGCGTGATGGCGGTGGGGGCGAAGCGATGCCCGCCCGTGTGGCTGCAGCGCCACACCCGTGCGCCGGTGCCCCGGGCGGCCAGCTCCACGTGCAGCAGAGTGCCCCACCGCCCGCAGCAGGCGTCTCGGCGGCCGTGGCCGCACACCAACACCTCCGGGGGCGACACGCCCAGCGCGCTGGGGAGCGCGCTGTGGTCGCCGAGCGGATCGGCCGCCAGTGCGCCGAGCAGGTCGACCAGCTCCGCCCGCGGCACCCGGTGGTCGATGCCGCTGAGGTGGTTGGTGCCCGTGCGTCGCCGGTGGACCACCCGCACGAACCCGTCCATGCCGTCGTCGTGCTGCGGGACGACCATCATGAGGCGCACACCGGGCGCCCGCGAGGCGGCGGACAGCTCGGGCACGTCGGCCACGTCGGCCGGCCAGGGCAGCGGCCGCTCCACGAGGATCAGGGCGTCGAAGGCGCCCGCCGAGCCGATCGGGTCGACGTGCTGCGCCCGTGTCCACGGCGAGCAGCGCAGCCCCAGATCGGGGGTGGTGGGCGGCTGCTCGAGGGCGGTCATCGCGCCCCAGCGTACGGGGCCCGCCGATTGACGGCGGTGAAGCGCCACCCGTAGCGTGCGGTCGTCTGCTTACCGGCAGCGAAACCGGTGTGACTCCGGTGCTGTCCCGCAACTGTGGTCCTCCCACACGCCGATGTTCGGCGGGGAGGCGAGCCAGGTCGCCTGCCGGTCGGCGTGACGAACCAGCCTCGAGGACGGGCCCGGTTCGCACGGCAGGGTCCCCCTGGCGTCGAGCACCCACCCCTCGACCCGACAGGAGGAACACACCCTTGATGAAGCGATCCCCCCTTGCTGGCCTCGCGGCCGCCCTCGTCCTGCTCGCGGCCTGCGGCAGCGACGCGACGACCCAGACCGCGGACAGCACAACCACCACAGCGGCTCCTACCGTCGACGCCCCCGAGCGCATCGTGTCGCTGTCGGCCTCGGCCACCGAGATGCTCTTCGCCATCGGTGCCGGCGATCAGGTGGTGGCCGTCGACAGCTACTCGAACTTCCCGGCCGAGGCGCCGGTGACCGACCTGTCGGCCTACGAGCCGAGCATCGAGGCCATCAGCGCCTACGAACCCGATCTCGTGGTGCTCGACGCCACGGACGCGGAGCTCATCTCCGGGCTCGAGACCGTGGGCATCGAGGTGTTCGAGGCCCCTGCGGCCACGACCCTCGACGACAGCTACGCACAGCTCACCGAGCTCGGCGAGGTCACGGGCCATGAGGACGAGGCGGCCGAGGTGGTGGCCTCGATGCAGGACGACATCGCCGAGGTCACCGCCGACCTGCCGGAGCGGGCCGAGCCGCTCACGTACTTCCACGAGCTCGACAACACCCTCTACACGGTGACGTCGGCGACCTTCATCGGCGAGCTGTACGCCCTCGCCGGCCTGGAGAACGTCGCCGACGCTGCCGACCCCGACGGGGCGGCCGGTGGCTACCCGCAGGTTTCAGCCGAGCTGCTCGTCGACGCCGACCCCGACCTCATCTTCCTGGCCGACACCAAGTGCTGCCAGCAGACGGCCGCCACCTTCGCCGCCCGGCCCGGGTTCGGCGCGCTCCGTGCTGTGACCGCCGGTCAGGTCGTCGAGCTCGACGACGACATCGCCAGCCGCTGGGGGCCGCGGGTCGTCGACCTCCTCCGCTCGATCGTCGAGGCCGTGCAGGCCGTGCCCACGTCGTGAGCGACCCCGCGGCGGCGACGGCGCTCGTGTCGTCACTCCGGCCCGCGCGCCTGCGGCCGGTGTGGCTCATCGCGGGTGTCGTCGCCGTCGCGGTCGCCGCCGTGGCCGGGCTCGTCGTCGGTCCCGTCGCCATGTCACCGGTGGAGGTCGTGCGCCAGCTCGTCGGCCTCTCCTCGCACCTCGATCTGCGGGAGGCGGCCATCGTGGAGCAGATCCGCCTGCCCCGCGTGGTGCTCGGCCTGCTGGTCGGCTCCACGCTGTCGTTGTGCGGCGCCAGCTACCAGGGCGTGTTCCGCAACCCGCTGGCCGACCCCTACCTGCTCGGTGCCGCCGCCGGTGCCGGCCTTGGCGTCACGCTGGTCATCGTCGGCGCCGCGGAGAACTCGTCGACACCGGTCAGCGCGCCGATCGCCGCCTTCTTGGGCGCCCTCGCCGCCGTGGCCCTCACCTACGCCCTCGGCACCTCGGGGGGAGGACGGGCCAGCACCGCGTCGCTGATCCTCGCCGGGGTGGCGGTGGCCAGCTTCCTCACCGCCATGCAGACCTACGTGCAGCAGCGCAACCAGGACACGATCCGCCAGGTGTACACGTGGATCCTCGGGCGCCTGTCCACGGCCGGCTGGCACGAGGTGTGGCTGCTGGCGCCGTACGCGGCCGTCACCTGGATCGTGCTCCTCGCTCATCGTCGGGTGCTCGACGTGCTGGCCGTCGGCGACGACGAAGCCGCCACGCTGGGGATCAACGCCGCCCGCAGCCGGGTGATCATCATCGTGGCCGCCTCGCTGGGCACGGCGGCGGCGGTGTCGGTGTCGGGGCTCATCGCCTTCGTCGGGATCATCGTGCCCCACACCGTTCGCCTGCTCGCGGGGCAGAGCCACCGCGTCGTGCTGCCCCTGTCCTTGCTGTTCGGCGGCGCCTTCCTGTGCCTGGCCGACCTCCTGGCCCGCACGCTGTCGTCGCCCGCCGAGATCCCGATCGGTGTCGTGACCGCCTTCTTCGGCGCCCCGTTCTTCGTGCTCGTGCTGCGCTCGTCGCGGCGGATGGGAGCGACCACGTGATCCGCTGTCGTGACGTCGTCGTGACGCTCGGCGACCATCGCGTCCTCGACGGGGTCGACCTCGACGTGGGGCGCGGCGAGTGGGTGTCGGTGGTGGGCGCCAACGGGGCCGGGAAGTCCACGCTGCTGCGCTACCTGACCGGTGCGGTCGCGGGGTCGGGCGACCTCCACCTGGGCGGCCGACCGTTCGCGTCGCTCACCCGTCGCGAGCGGGCGCTGCTCGTGGCCCTCGTGCCGCAGTCCCCTGTGGTGCCGATCGGGATGCGCGTCGTCGACTACGTCCTCCTCGGCCGCACCCCGCACATCCGGCCGCTGGGAGTGGAAGGCCCGCACGACCTGGCCGCGGTGCACGATGCGCTGGCCCATCTCGATCTGCTCGACATGGCCGACCGCGAGGTGACGACCCTCTCGGGCGGCGAGCGCCAGCGCGTCCTCATCGCTCGGGCCCTCGCGCAGGGGGCGTCGCTGGTCCTGCTCGACGAGCCGACCACCGCCCTCGACGTCGGGCACCAGCAGCAGGTCCTCGAGCTCATCGACGAGCTCCGCCGGGTCCACGACCTCACGGTGGTCACCACGATGCACGACCTCACGCTCGCCGGTCAGTACGCCGAGCGGCTGGTGCTGCTCGACGCCGGGCGCGTCGTCGTCGACGGTCCTGCCCACGAGGTGCTGACCGAGGAGAACCTGGCCAGCTACTACGGCGCCCGCGTGCGCATCATCAACGACCAGGGCCGCCCCGTCGTCCTGCCCATCCGAGAGCTGAGGATCCATGACCGACCCAGCTGAGGTGCCGACCGAGCACGTCAAGCCCGCCCACCGCACCACCAAGAGCCTGGTGCTGGTGAACACCGGTGACGGCAAGGGGAAGTCCACCGCCGCCTTCGGCGTGGTCGTGCGGGGCGTGGCGCGCGGCTGGTCCGTGGGCGTGGTGCAGTTCCTCAAGTCAGGGAAGTGGCAGGTCGGGGAGGAGCAGGTCTGCCGCGATCGTCTCGGGGTGGACTGGTTCGCGATCGGGGAGGGGTTCACCTGGGACTCGGCCGACCTCTCCCAGGACGAAGCCGTGGCCCAGGCCGCCTGGGCCCACGCCCGGGCCCTCATCGAGGCCGGGGCCCACCGCCTGGTGGTGCTCGACGAGATCACCTACCCCATCAACTGGGGGTGGATCGACGGGGCCGAGGTGGCCGCCACCATCGCCGGGCGACCGGAGGCCGTGAACATCGTGTGCACCGGCCGGGACGCACCCGAGGCGCTGCTGGCCGTGGCCGACACGGTCACGGAGATGCGCAAGGTCAAGCACGCCTACGACACGGGCGTGGTGGCCAAGAAGGGCATCGACTACTGATGGTGCCGCCCGAGCATCGCGTCCAGGCCGATG
>JBKJIL010000019.1:0-2835 GCA_046598435.1 Acidimicrobiales bacterium | reverse complement strand
CTTCGGGCTCGAACGCCGGGCCCGACATCGCGTAGAGACCGGCGCCATAGGCCTTGCGCACGATCACCGAGATCTTGGGCACTGTGGCCTCGCTCACCGCCAAGATGGTCACGGCCGTCAGCGAGGCCACCGTCCCCAAGGTGTCCGTCATCGTGCGCAAGGCCTATGGCGCCGGCCTCTACGCCATGAGCGGCCCGGCCTTCGAGCCGGAGGCCACCATCGCCCTGCCCTCGGCCAAGATCGCCGTGATGGGGCCTGAGGCAGCCGTGAACGCCGTGTTCGCCAACAAGATCGCCGCCATCGACGACCCCGACGAACGGGCCGCCTTCGTGGCGGAGCAGCGCAAGCTCTACGAAGAGGATGTCGACCTCTATCGGCTCGCCTCGGAGCTGGTGATCGACGCCGTGGTGGACTTCGGGGACCTGCGCGGGGAGCTCCTGCGCCGGCTGGCCATGGCGTCGGGCAAGGACCGCACCTTCTCCGACCGGCGTCACGGCGTCCCACCGGTATGAGCCTCGGATCGAGCGCGCCGTGAGCGTGGTGCTGCCGCCGTTGCCCGACGCCGTCGAGCTCCGCGACGTGGGGCCCCGCGACGGTCTCCAGCCCGAACAGCCCGTGGCGCCCGCCGACCGGGTGCGCCTCATCGAGGCCCTGGTCACGGCTGGACTGCGCCGCATCGAGGCGGTGGCCTTCGTGTCGCCGCAGGCGGTTCCCGCCATGGCCGGCGCGGCGGCAGTGCTCGCTGGCGTCCCTCGTCGTGGTGACCTTCGCTATTCGGCGCTCGTGCCGAACCGTCGGGGGGCAGAGATGGCCCTCGAGTGCGAGATCGACGAGCTGACGGTGACGATCTCGCTCAGCGAGACCTACAACCAGCGCAACGTCCACATGTCGACCGACGAGTCGGTGGGCGCCATCGCGGAGATCTGCGCGCTGGCCGGCCTCGTCCCGGTCGACGCGGTGCTCAGCTGCGCCTTCGGCTCGCCCTACGAGGGCGAGGTGGCCCCGTCCGAGGTGGCCAAGCTGGCCCAGCGGCTACGTGACGTCGGGTGTGCCGCCATCACCTGCGCCGACACCACGGGCATGGCCACGCCGCGAGGGATCCGGGAGGTCGTCGCCGCTGTCGGCACCGACGTCGGCCTGCACCTGCACGAGACCCGCGGCACGGCATTGGTGTGCGCCTACGCCGCGATGCAGCTCGGTGTGCACCGGTTCGACACGTCCGTCGGCGGCCTCGGCGGCTCGCCGTTCGCGGCCGGGGCGGCGGGCAACCTCGCCACGGAGGGCATCGTCGCCATGCTCGATGACCTGGGTGTGCACACTGGGGTAGACGTCGAGGGCGTGATCCGGGCGGCTCAGCTGGCGTCGGAGCTGGTGGGTCGTCGGCTTCCGAGCCCCGTGGCCCATGCCGGGCCGCGCACCCGTCTGGCTGGCCAGGACCAGGACGCGGAACACTAGGTGCGTGCCCTGGTGCGACACCTGTGACCGGTTCTACAACCCGAACTCGCTCCACCCCGACGGATCGTGCCGAACGTGTGGGCGGTTGGTAGCGGAACCCGTGGCGACCACCGAAGCTGAGGCAGACCGGGGTGCACCCTGGCACTTCAAGGCGCTGATCGCGGTGACCGCGGTCTACCTCAGCTACCGGCTCTTCCAAGGGGTTGAGTGGGTGGCCCACCACCTGTAGGCGGCGGGACCAGTCATTGACGAGTCGTCTACAAGCGACCGCGACGACCTCGGACACCGCCGACGAGGGCAACGACGATCACGACGATGAGGAGCAGCACGAGTAGGTCCATGGCCCCCTCTTTGCCCCGTGCTCGCGCTGCTCAGTCATCCCTCGTGCGGGTTCGTCCCTTGTCGCCGCGGGTAGGCACCGCACCATGTGCCCCCAGATCCAGTGCACAGCCGATCCCTCGAGCGTGCGCCGCGCCCGTCAGTTCGTGGTCGACCAGCTTCAGGAGTGGCGACGCGACGACCTCGTCGATGGCGCCGCGCTGATGACGAGCGAGCTGGCCACCAACGCCGTCGTCCACACTGGCCAGCCCTACGCGGTCTCGGTCGAGCGCCGGGATCGAGGTGTGCGAGTCGAGGTCGCTGATCGCGTGCACGCTCTGCCGCCGTCGCCGAACGACGTGCGGGTGGCTCGCACGTCGACGAGCGAGGTCGTCGACGTTGCGACCCTCTTCAGCGGCCTGGGTGTGGTCGATGCGATCGCCACCCGGTGGGGGAGCGACGCCATCCCAGGCGCGGGCAAGGTCGTGTGGTTCGAGCTGAACGGCGCGACAACCCCCGCGGGCGGCCGTGGCGAGATGTCTGACCTGAGCGACCTGCGCAGCCCGCCACCGCCCGATGGGTTGGATGGCACGAGCTTGGGGAAGGGGACGGGTCACGCACACCGAGCCGAGGAGGCCGAGACCATGTCCAGGCATGACGACATCGTTGACGAGGATCGCCGGATCGACGAGCGGGAGATCTACACCGTGGAGCGCCGAGGGGGCCCCATGCGCTGGGTCCTGGCGCTGATCTTGGTCGCCGCCGTGGCGGTGGGGATCTTCCTGCTGATGGGCGGGAGCGCGGACGTCGACACCGAGGGGAAGCTCGAGGTGCCTGAGGTGGACGTCGACGTGAACGCCCCCGACGTGGACGTCACCACCGAGCCGGCACCGCCGGCCTCCGCCGAAGCGGGCTGACGGCCGCTCGGGCCCCGAGATGTCGGTGGCCCCAGAGCGGTCTGGTACGGTCACTGACCCATCCCGGGCCGTGGCGCAGTTTGGTTAGCGCGCTTGACTGGGGGTCAAGAGGTCGGAGGTTCGAATCCTCTCGGCCCGACCGGGA
>JBKJIL010000282.1:0-3217 GCA_046598435.1 Acidimicrobiales bacterium | reverse complement strand
ACCTGGTGCCCACGGTCGTCGAGTCGACCAACCGCGGCGAGCGGGCGTACGACCTCTACAGCCGGCTCCTCAAGGAGCACATCATCTTCTTGGGAACGCCGATCGACGACACGATCGCCAACCTGATCTGCGCCCAGCTCCTCCACCTCGAGTCCGAGAACGCCGACCGGGACATCAACATCTACATCAATAGCCCCGGTGGTGACATCACAGCGCTGTTCGCCATCTACGACACGATGAGCTTCGTGAAGCCGGACATCTCCACCATCTGCTTCGGGCAGGCGGCCTCGGCCGCGGCGGTGCTTCTCGCGGCGGGCACGAAGGGCAAGCGTCTGGCTCTGCCCCACGCCCGCGTCCTGCTCCACCAGCCGTGGGGCCAGGCCGGCGGCCAGGCCACCGACGTGGAGCTGGACACGGGCATGCGGCAGGGCGAGGCGCTTGCCCTTGGTGCCGGCCGCCAGCAGCACGGCGGCCGCCGAGGCCGCCTGCCCGAAGCAGATGGTGGAGATGTCCGGCTTCACGAAGCTCATCGTGTCGTAGATGGCGAAGAGGGCCGTGATGTCGCCACCGGGGCTGTTGATGTAGATGTTGATGTCCCGGTCGGCGTTCTCCGACTCGAGGTGGAGCAGCTGGGCGCAGATCAGGTTGGCGATCGTGTCGTCGATCGGCGTGCCCAGGAAGATGATGTGCTCCTTGAGCAGGCGGCTGTAGAGGTCGTAGGCCCGCTCACCGCGGTTCGTGGACTCGACCACCGTCGGGACCAGGTAGTTCTGGATCACGTTCTGGTGCTGGCCGATGAGATCGCTCACGTGTCGTCTTCCGTTCCGTCAGCGACCTCGGCGGTCGCGGGATCATCGTCCTCGTCGTCAGTGTCCACGGGGAGCTCGAGCTCGCTCCGGTCGATGGTCGCACCGTCGGGATCGAGCACCTCGGCTCGCTCGATGAGCCACTCGAGCGCCTTGCGCTTCCTGATGTCGGATCGTACCGCCGAGAGCTGGCCGACGCGCTCGAAGCGCTCCCGAACCTGCTCGGGGCTCTGGCCCACGCGAGCGGCCACACCGTCGATCTCGTCGTCGAGGTCCTCGGTGGTGCACTCGATGCCCTCGGCCTCGGCCACGGCCCGCAGGGCCAGGTCGACCTTGACGCCGGCCGCGGCCGTGTCGCGCAACTCCTGGCTGAACGACTCGGGGTCGGCGCCGGTCATGGCGAGGTACTGCTCGAGCTGCATGCCCTGGGCCTGGAGGCGCATGGCGAGGTCTTGGAGGCGGTCCTGCATCTCGTGGTTGACGAGGGCCTCGGGGATCTCGTCGGTGACGAGCTCGGCCAGCGCCTCGCCGACCTTCTCCCGCAGGGCCATCTGGGCCTGGGCCTTGCGCACCCGGCTCATGCGGTCGGCCAGGCTGGCGCGCAGCTCGGCGACCGTCTCGAACTCGGAGGCCTCGGACGCCCATTCGTCGGTGAGCTCCGGGAGCACCTTCTCCTTGACGTCGCTGATCACGACCTCGAAGTGGAGCTGGCGGGTCTCGTCGGGGTCGGGGTGGGTGGCATCGAAGCTGAGCGTGTCGCCCGCCTTGGCGCCCACCAGGTGCTCGTCGACCTCAGGGGTGATGGCGCCGGAGCCGACGGTGTAGCTGTAGTCGTCGGCGGTGAGGCCGCTCTGGGGCTCGCCGTCGAGGGTGCCGGCCACGTTGATGGTGACGGTGTCGCCCGTGTCGATGGGACGGTCGACCTCGACGAGGGTGCTGTCGAGCTCGCGCATGCGGTCGATCTGTGCGTCGAGGGCGGCCTCGTCGACGCCGGGGCGCTCGAGGGTGACCTGCAGGCCGCCGTAGCCGGGGACCTCGATGGTGGGGCGCACCTCGACGACGGCGTCGAAGGCGATGTCGCCCGACTCCTGGCCCTCGGTGATGTCGATGTCCGGCGGGGCGATGACATCGACGTCGTGCTCGATGACGGCGGCCGAGTAGTACTCCGGCAGAGCGTCCTGGAAGGCCTGCTCACGCCCGGCCTGGTGGCCGAAGCGGGCTTCGAGGACCTTGCGAGGTGCCTTGCCCGGACGGAAGCCCGGCAGGCGCACCTCCTTGGCGATCTTCTTGAAGGCCGCGTTGATGGCCTCCTCGAACTCACCTGCCTCGACCTCGATGGACAGCTTGACCTTGTTCCCCTCGAGGGGTGCGACGGTGGATCTCATGCGAGGGGCGAGTGTATCGGCGGGGGTGCGGGTACCTGACATGCCGGTTCCAGGGTGTCGCAGGTCCGCCACTACGCTCGCCCGGACACGGGGAGTAGCGCAGTGGTAGCGCACCTGCTTTGGGAGCAGGAGGTCGGGGGTTCAAGTCCCCCCTCCCCGACGGGGTGTTTCCCCAGGTCAGAGCTGGTTCCAACGGTACTGGCCCGGGGACACCTCACCCCTGTCGGCGACGACGGTGCACAGCGTCTACCGCGTGTTTGGCCAGGCGCTCCGGGAGGCGGTCGAGGAGGGCGCCATCGCCGCGGCGATCTGCGCCGGTTCCAGCGCCGAGAGCCGGACCCGTGCGAGCCCGCCGCGGACGACGCCACGTAGCGCGCCATGTCGGCGTAGAAGGCGCGGGTGGACGGCTTCAGGTCGTCGCTCGCCTTGACTGTCTCGACCCACCGACCCATGAAGTCGCCGACCGTCTCGCGGCCCCGGTGATGACGGCACGCCGGTTGCGGAGGTCGTCTTGGTGGCGGCGCATCGCATCCCACGCGTCCGCCTCGGTCGCTTGGCCGCCGCGCTGGATCAGCCGCCGGGCTCCCTCGTCGCCTCGCCAGCCGAACTGGTACGACCACGAACTGCCGCGCTGGCGCACGGTGCCGGGGATGCGAGGAGCCCTCGCCGCTCTCTTGGTCACGATGATCCCTTCCGCCCTCGTCGGGGCTTGCTCGCGGGGGGCGGTTGCTCCCCGGGTCGGGGCCCGACCGCCGGGCCGAGATAGGGGCGACCCGTCTCCGGGTCGTGCTCGGGCCGGCATCCGCGGGAACTCGGCCAGCAACTCCCGCACCCGAGGCTCCACCGCGTCAACCGCCGAGGGCCTCGGCGCCCGCTGGAACCGGCGGCCCCTCCGAACGCACCGCCGTTCGGACGGTGTTGCGAGCGACTCCCAGCCGCCTCGCGATCTCCTTGATCGGGACCCGCTCAGCGAAATGCAGCCGCCGGATCTCTGCCCATTCCTCCACGTCGAGCACTGCCTTCCTC
>JBKJIL010000250.1:0-23227 GCA_046598435.1 Acidimicrobiales bacterium | reverse complement strand
CGCCTCACGTCCTGGTCGGCCCGGGCGAGGGGGCCGGCGTGGTCGACGTGGGTGACGGCATCGCGGCTGCGTTCCGTATCGAGAGCCACAACCACCCCTCGGCCATCGAGCCCTACGAGGGTGCGGCGACCGGGGTCGGCGGGATCCTGCGGGACGTGTTCTCCATGGGGGCACGACCCATTGCCCTCATGGATCCGCTGCGGTTCGGGCCGTTGGACGACCCTCGCAGTCGTTGGATAGCGGAGGGCGTTGTGTCCGGGGTTTCGGGATATGGGAACTCGGTCGGCGTGCCGACAGTGGGTGGGGAGACCGTCTTCGATCCCACCTATCAGGACAACCCGCTCGTCAACGTCTTCTGCCTGGGCACGTTGCCACATGAGCGGTTGACGCTCGCTCGGGCATCGGGACCGGGGAACCTCACGGTGCTCTTTGGATCGGCCACGGGGCGCGACGGCATCGGTGGCGCCAGCGTCCTGGCCTCTGCGGGCTTCGGTGAGGATGACGCCGCCAAGCGTCCCAGCGTGCAGGTCGGCAACCCCTTCGAGGAGAAGCGCCTCATCGAGGCCTGTCTCGAGATCCTCGACGCCGGCCTCGTCGTCGGCATCCAGGATCTCGGTGCGGCCGGGATCACGGGTGCGGCCAGCGAGACCTCCTCCAAGGGTGGGGTGGGGATGGACCTCTACCTGTCCGAGGTCCACGTGCGCGAAGAGGGGATGGAGCCCTTCGAGATCATGATCAGCGAGAGCCAGGAGCGGATGCTGGCCATCGTCGAGCAGCAGCGCCTCGATGACCTGCTGGCGGTGTGCGCCAAGTGGGAGATCAGCGCATCGGTGATCGGCACGGTCACGGGCACGGGCCGCTTCCGGATCCTCGATCGCCTCGACGGCGAGGTGCTGGCCGACATCCCGGCCAGCAGCCTCGACGCCGCAGCGCCGCTCTACGAGCGTCCCCTCGCGGAACCCGCCGATCGGGCGGCGCGGGCGGCCGACCGGAGCGCCGATGAGGCACCCTGCGAGGACGCTGGAGCCGACCTCATCGACCTGCTGATGGACCCCTCGTGGGTGTACCGCCAGTACGACCACCAGCTCTTCCTCAACACCGTCGAGGCGCCAGGTGGCGACGCCGCCGTGCTGCGGCTCAAACACCCGACGACCGGCGTGGACACAGGACGGGGGCTCGCCCTGACGGTCGACGGCAACCACCGCTGGTGCGCGCTGGACCCACGACGCGGCACAGCGCTCGTGGTGGCGGAGGCCATGATGAACCTGGCCTGCGTGGGTGCCCGGCCGTTGGGGCTCGTCAACTGCCTCAACTTCGGCAACCCCGAGCACCCCGAGGTCATGTGGCAGCTGTCAGAGTCGATCGACGGCATGGCCGAGGCCTGTCGTGCCTTCGACATCCCCGTCGTGGGCGGCAACGTCAGCCTCTACAACGAGAGTCGAGGCAGAAACATCGACCCGACCCCCGTGGTCGGCCTGCTCGGGATCATCGATGCATTGGTACGTCGGCCCCCCGGCATCAGGCTGGTCGAGGGGGCGGCGCTGCTCGTGCTCGGCACGAACCCGGACTCGCTGTCCGGGTCTCGGTGGGCGTGGGAGCGTGGGTTCCAAGACGGCGAAGCCCCCCAGCTCGATCTGGTCGCGCACCGCGCCCTCGCGGAGCTCGTCCGCGAGCTCGTGTTGCGTGGAAGCCTCGTTGGCGTGCACGACGCCGCGGACGGGCTCGGGGTGGCCCTTGCCGAGATGGCCGTCAACGGAATGACTGGCTGCCACCTCACGGTCGACGGCGCTGACCACCGGTGGCTGTTCGCGGAGACCACCGCTCGGGCGGTGGTCTGTGTCATGCCGGCGCAGCTCCACGAGGTGCGCGCTGCCGCCGAGGACGCGGGTGTCGCGGTGGGCGAATTCGGGCTCGCTGGCGGCGATCGACTGATCATTCAGGGCCTGGTCGACCTCGCCGTGGATGATCTATCGCTGGCCTATGTCGGCTGCATTCCCGATGCCATGCGGGCCGGGGCCACGCACTGAGCAACGCCGGAGCCCCCGCCGCCCCAACGCCGATCAGCGAGCGGCGGTGGCGGGGATTCGGAGGGTGGCCGCAGTCCCGTCGTGCTCGATGAGCGCGTCGAGCGCGGCGCGGGCACCGGGCCGCTGGGCCCAGGTCGGGACGTCATCGAGGGAGATGGCTCGTCCCACTCCTGCCATGGTCAAGGCGGTGCGGTAGAGAACCCACAGGTCGAGGCGTAGCGAGCGGGCGGCCAGGTAGAAGTGGTCGTAGTGGGGAGCGGCACCGATGAGCTCGGTGCTCGACTCGCTTACCTGCCAAAGCCCCGTGCAGCCAGGCCGAACCGACGTCCGCGAGGTGGCGAAGCCGTCGGGCATCTTTGCGTGGAGGTGAGCCATCTCCGGACGAGGGCCGACAAGGCTCATCTTGCCGCGCAGGACCAGCAAGAGCTGCGGGAGCTCGTCGAGGTGGAGCCTGCGGAGCAGCTGGCAGAACGCCGGGATGTGCGCGGCATCCAGCTGGTGCTTGTCGATGTACTCCGGGACGTCGACACGAAGCGTCCGCACCTTCAGGAAGTGGAACGGGGTGCCATCCTGGCCCACGCGGACCTGGCAGAAGAAGGGCCAGGCCCGCAGCGAGATGGCGGCGCCGACGGCAGCGACGACCAGGATCGGCAGGGTGAGGACGGCCAGCGCCGATCCCACCAAGATGTCGAGGCCACGCCTGTACACGTCGATGCGCCTGCCGCTCCCATTGCCTGATCGGATCGTACGTACCAACAGTAGGCCCCCAGTGTCCTGCCCCGAGTCAGGTCTTCGACCCGAGGCCCGCCTTGTCCTTCCGCCGCCGCCGGTCCGGCCACTCAACGTGGTGAGACTGCGACAAGTTCGTACTGTATGTCTCAGTTGAGACCTTTGTCACGCGGAGTCTGGCTGCCGCGGAGGAGGTAGCGTGTGCGCTCCATGCGCACCGTGATCCTGTGCGGCGGGAAGGGAACCCGCGCGTATCCCCACACCGTCGAGCTGCCCAAGCCGTTGTTGGAGGTCGACGGGCGTCCCGTGCTGCAGCACGTGCTGGACATCTTCGCCGGACAGGGGTTCGGTGACTTCCTGCTCGCCGCCGGGTACCGGTCGGACCTCGTGGCGCAGTTCGCGGACAACATAGTTGCGGACTACCGGGTCGAGGTGCTCGACACGGGGGCGGACACCAACACGGGCGGTCGGGTCTGGAAGTGCCGCGACCTTCTCGGCGACACGTTTCTCGTCACCTACGCCGACGGGCTCGGCGACGTGGACCTGCAGGCACTCCTCGAGTTCCATCGGGGCCATCCCGGGGCCGCCACCCTGACGACTGTGGCACTGCCCTCGCAGTACGGCACCCTCGAGATGGACGAGGACGGCTGTGTTCGGCGGTTCAGAGAGAAGCCGAGGCTTCCCGAGCACCGCATCAACGCGGGGTTCTTCGCATTCGATCGTCGGGTGTTCGACATCTGGCAGGGGGAGGACCTCGAACGGGAGGTGCTACCTCGCCTGTCGGCAACCGGTGAGCTGTATGCGTTCGATCATCACGGCTTCTGGAAGTCGATGGACACCTACAAGGAGTCGCTCGACCTGACCGAGCTGTGCCACCCCGGCCCTCCGCCCTGGTTGGCCCGCTCCGGTGCGCACCGCGATGGCCCTCACGACGACCTGCGGACCACCTCGCCGTAGACCTCGGTGAGGCGGCGCCCCATCTCGCGCACGTCGAAGCATTCGACGACCCGCTGCCGGCCCGCTTGGCCCATGGCGCGCCGCCGCGGCCCGTCACGGAGGAGTCCGACGATGGCGGCCGCCATCGCGGTCGGGTCGCCTACCGGCACGAGCAGCCCGGAGACGTCCTGCTCCACCGCGTCACGGTTCCCCACTGCATCGCTCAGGACGACGGCGGTCCCCGCTCGCATCGCCTCCAACGGCGCATACGGGCCACCCTCGAAGCGGGATGGGAGCGCGAACACGTCGAGTTCGCCGAGGGCAGCGGCGGCGCCGTCTAGAGCGTCGAGCCGCGTGAACCGGTCACCGAGCCCGGCGTGCTGGACGGCGCCGTCCACCGCCGTCGCGAGGGTCCCGCCGCCGATCATCACGAACCTCGCCTCAGGCTCGAATCGAGCGACGGCGGAACAAGCTGCGACGAAGTCCTCCGGGGCCTTCTGTGGCACCAGACGAGCGATTGTCCCCACCAACGGGACGGTCGGTTCGATGCCGAGCAACGAGCGAAGGCTCAGCGGTGGTGGTGCGTCCGGCTCGATGCCGTTGGGGATCAGCCGAAGGCGATCGGGGCTGGTCAACCTGAGGGCGAGGGCCAGCTCGCCCTCGCTAGCAGACACCGCGATCAACCGCTGTGTGAGCGGTCGCAGAGCCCGTTCCGCAACCCGCCCCGCTCGCACCTCGGTGATCCCGTGCGGGGTGTAGATGCACGGCGTCCGGCAAGCGGTCGCCGCAAGCCTGCCGAGCAGCCCCCCCACGGACGAGTGCGCGTGGACGATGTCGGGCTCCCGGGCTCGGATCAATCGGACGAGCGCAGCCAGTGCAGTGGCGTTGGTCGGCGTCCATGGCGTGCGCTGCATCTGGACCCCGTGCACGATGGCGCCCGTAGCCTCCATCCGGTCGCGTGCTGTCCCGTCGGTGAGGCCGCCGATGCGCAGGCGTGGAGTTGCCACCTCGTGCTCGATCCCCGCCGAATGGCGGACGACATCGACGACATGACGGGCGGTGCCCCCCTCGATCGCCTCGAGCACGTGCAGCACCCGGATCATCGCAGGGCCTCGTGCACCGCAAGGGTGGCGCGAGCGCACGCGTCCCAGGTGTACCTCGCCACGTGAGCGGTGCCGACGGCGGTCCGATCGGCGATGGCTGTACCGCCGTCGAGGACCGCCTCGATGGCCTCGGCCAGCGCCCCCACGTCGTCGCCAGGCACGAGCAGAGCGCCACCGCCGGTCACCTCTCGGTGAGCCGCGATGTCGCTCGCCACCACCGGCACCCCGCTCGCTAGTGCCTCCACGAGCGGCAGGCCGAACCCCTCGTCGGTGCTGGGAGCGACCAGCGCCGCGGCATGGGCGTACCAGCCTGCCAGCTCGCCTTCGGAGACCGAACCCACGCGGTGCACCCGGTCGGTGAGGCGGAGCTCCCTGACGAGCGCGGCAAGTGCGGGATCCTCGGAGCCTGACGGGCCCACCATGACCAGCTCGATCGTCGGATCAGGCAGGCGGGTCAGGGCCCGCAGTACCTGGTCGTACTGCTTCCTCGGCACCGGTGCCCCCACCACCAGCAAGTATCCACGGTCGGCCAGGGCGGGGCGCACAGGGGTGGGGAACGTGCTGCGACCGTTGGGGATCACGTGGAGCCGAGCCGGGTCGACGATCCCGACGAGTCGCTCCGCGGTGGCTGCGCTCACGCTGATGACCGCGGCCGCTCGGGCGAGGGCCGCGACGTAGCGCCGGAGCTGGTCGACGTCGCGCCGAGGGTGGAGATGAGGGTGGTCCAGCGCCGCCACATCGTGCACGACGCCCACGATCGGTACGGCGGCGGGTGGCAGCAGCGAACCTGACGCGTGCACCGAGTCCACGCGACCGAGGATCTGCTCGAGCCGCGGACGACCAGTCGCCCGCCAGATCGGGTCTACGAGGCGCGCCGGCACGCGGACACGGTGCGCTCCGGCCGGCAGCGGATATTGGCTGCGTCCGATGGTGAAGGGACGAACTCTGACATCCGAACCAGCGAGCGGCAGTGCCCGGGCCAGCTCTGTGACATATCGGGCGATGCCCGTCGCACCTGTGATGGCGGGTGTCATGTCAACGGCGATGGTCAGCACGACGTGCCCAGCACCTCTGCGTACACGCGCTCGGTCTCCTCGGCCACCCGCGTCCACCGGAAGCGCTCCTGATGGGCAGTCCCGCGTCGGACGATGTCCCGGCGAGCGTCTGGATCGAGCGCGATGTGGGTGATCGCTGCCGCCCACGCGTACTCGTCGTCAGCATCCAGCACGACACCGGCTGACCCGACCACCTCTGGGAGCGCCCCGCGGTCGCTGGTCAGCGCGGGGACTCCTGCGGCCATGGCCTCGATCGGGGTCATCCCGAATCCCTCGGCGTGGGACGGGTGGACGAGGGCCAGTGCGCTGCCGAGGAGCAGGGGCAGATCGGGGGCCGGCACGTAGCCAGCCAGCCGCACCCGCGCCCGCAACCCGAGCCGATCGATCTCGGCTATGACTCGCTCGGCCCCCCTGCCGGTCCCGCCGGCGACGAGCAGCGAGGGTGACCCGAGCAGCGCGGGATCGAGCTGGCGCAGGGCACGAAGTACCACGTCGAGGTTCTTGCGATCGTTGACCTGGCCCACGGCGATCAGAAAGCGGCCCGGCTCGACCCCATGGCGCTGGCACGCCGACGCACGAGCACGGGGGTCCGGGATCGCTCGGAACTCGTCACCCACGCCGAGGTGGACGATGCGGATCCGGCTCGGATCGAACGACGCGAGCCCGGTCAGTGCTTCGCAGGTCTGGGCGGAGTCTGCGATGACGAGCGACGCGTGATCTCGGGCGTGCTCGATACCACGACGGTAGAGCCAGGCCTCGGCTCGTGGGTACCAGTCCGGATGCTGCATCGGCATCAGGTCGTGCACGGTCGTCACCAGTGGTGACCGCGTCGGCGTCGCCGTCCATGGGTGCAGCGCGTGGATCAGGTCAGGTCGTCCGAAGGCAGCGTCCATGTGGGGCCGTCTGGCGATGGCCCAGCTGACGGCGACCGCCTTGCGCGGGCCGGGGAACTCGAACCGCTCGAGGCCCGCGGGAAGCCAGTTCGCCGGCCCGCTCTCCCGGGTGGTGCCCAACGAGTACCGGTACGAGCCGCGCGCCGCGAGGTGCGAGACGAGCTCGGTGTAGTACCGGCCGATCCCAGAGGGTGCGGGATCGGCGGCTCGGTGGGCGACCAGCGTGATCTTCTTGCTCAAGGGCGTTGGCCTTCGAGTACGGCCGTGATGCCAGCGATGAAGCCGTCGGGAGAGAAGCGCTCGTGGGCGAGCTGGGCGAGAGCCGCCACTCGAAGCCGCTGGGCCAGGTCGTCGTCGACGAGCACGAGCAGCATGGCCTCGGCGAGAGCTTCTGGATCACCAGCAGGAACCAGCAGCCCCGTCACGCCGTGGCTGACCAGATCACGGGTGCCGCCCACATCGGTGGCGACGACGGGCACGCCTGCGGCCATGGCCTCCATGATGGCCAGCGGCAGAACCTCGCTGCGCGAGGGGTGCACGTAGCAGCGGCTCCGACGGACGACCACGGCCGGGTCATCGACCTGACCGACGAGCTCGAACCCGTCGGCCAGGCCTCGGGCCCTCGCCGAGGCCTCCAGCTCGTGGGCGAGATGGGCGAAGCCCTCCTGGGGTGGCCCGATCACCGTGACTCGGGCCGTCGGGATCGCCCGGCGGACGATCTCGAGGGCATCGAGGAGCACGTCGAGGCCCTTCGCCGGATGGAGACGGGCGATCGTCGTGATGGTGGGCTCGGTCGGGATGGGGGTCGCGGTGTCCACCTCGACCTCCAGCTCGATCGGGTTGGGAACGATGCGAAGTGCTCGGCCGTGCGAGAGACCGCTCATCTCCGAGACCACGGCACCGGTCGGCAGGACCACGACGTCGGCCAGCCAGGCCCCGAGGCGGTTCAGAGGTCGCGAGGGGTTGACGGAGTGCAGATGCCACACGACCCGTGCGCCAGTGAGTCGAGCCGGCACGCCAGCCAACACCAGCCCGCGGTGGTCGACCACGATCACCGCGTCGAGCTGCCGCGCACGGAGCTCACGGGTGAGCCGGACCCACCAGAGCGGAAGGGCGAGGGCGGCGCGCAGCGCCCGCCAGCCGAGCGTGCTCTGGCCGAAGTGGGAGAGCGCCCGGGGTGTCGCGATCACCGAGTGCGGCAGTCCGTCGGCGGCCAACTGGTCGATGAAGGGGCCCGGCGCAGGCGTGATGACCTCGGCTCGCCAGCGGTCCGGCGGCAGGCGAGATGCGATCAGATGGTCGATCCGCTGTGCGCCGCCGTACGCGTGGGGGTACGCATCGAAGATGACAGCCCGTCGAGGTTCCTGCGATCTCCCGTCGGCCGAGCCGCACCGCCCCTGGCGCCTCGCCGCGCGTGCTCGCCGTCGGCGGGGGAGTTGTTCGATGGGGGCCTCGCTCATTCGTGCCGGGCGGTGCGGTCGGTGCACTGGCCCAGGGATGGGATGCTGGTTCCCGTGCGGTCGACGGCCACCAGATGGACATCTTGGCATACCCCTCCGCGGCGGCGGTTGGCTCTGAAGTCGGTCACCGGTGCACGCTGCTGATGGTGCTGCGACTGTCATCGGGGGGTGCTCGAGCGGAGCCCATCTGGTCGCGGACGATCGCCAACACGCCCGTGTGGGCGTGGTCGGCGCCGCTCGGGGTTCTCGCCGTCATGCGGGTGGTCCCCGGCTACATGGTGCTCCTGATGGTGGCGACCATCGCGGTGGGGGTCGTCGTGTTCGTCGGACGGCGCCCGGTTGGCGCCATCAAGGTGCTGCTGGTGCTGATGCCGTTCCACCAGGCCCTCTTCGCCGGTCTCTACAGCCTCGGAGTGCCGGCGGGCCTCGTCCGCCCGATGGGCCAGTGGAAGGAAGGGCTGATCGTCGGGCTCCTGGTCGCGGCCGCTCGCCAGGCAAGGCGGGAGCGACATCGCCTGGACTGGCTCGACGGCGTCGCGCTGGCCTACGTCACCCTGGGGTCTGCGTACGTCATGCTGCCGGGCCTGTTCGTAGCCGGGACCGCCGGCGCATCTCTCGACCTCTCGACTCGGCTCATCGGCTGGCGAACCGACGTGCTCTACGTAGCGCTGTTCCTCGCCGCTCGCCATCTGCGGCTCGACGCAGCGGCGCGGCGCTCGATCACCCGAGCGTTCCTTCTGACGGCGGTGGCGGTCAGCGCGATCGCCTACTTCGAGTACGCGTTCCAGGATCTCTGGAACACCATCTGGCTCGACTGGCTCGACCTGCCGTACTACAAGCTGGACGTGTTGCGGGTGACGGGAGACCCGAACATCGGCGTTGTGCAGAGCAGGACGATCGTTGCCGGTCGTGACCTCTTGCGGGCCGGGTCGGTGTTCCTTCTGCCCTTCGCCCTCGGGTGCTACGGCGCACTCGCCGTGGCGGTGCTCGCTGATCGGATCGTCCGAGGCGCCGCGAGACGAGCGCACTACGTCGCACTGGTCGTGATCTGCGGAGCCGTGCTCCTCACCGTCACCCGGACGGCGATCTTTGCGCTGGCCGTCGTGTTGGTCGCCACGGTGTTCCGACGTTCCGAGCGCTCATTCGAGGCGGCGCGGCCTGACGGTCCGCGCGTGCGGTTCGTGTTCCTCCTGGTGCTCGTCGCCGCGCTGGCGCTGCCCGTTGCGGCGCGCATCGGTGTTGCGGACCGATTCGCCGGGAAGGACGACTACTCGTCCAACGATGATCATCGGTCCAGCTCCCGCGCCGGGTACGCCACCCTGCTGGATGAGCCACTCGGTCGCGGCCTCGCCACCGCCGCGGGAGCAGGCCAGCGGGCAAACGTCTCAGGGGTGCTGATCACCGAATCGCAGTTCCTCCAGATCGGCAACCAGCTCGGCGTTCTCGGGCTGATCCTGTGGCTGCTGGTCTGTTACCACCTGATGCGCGCGCTCGGGGCTGCTGATCGCCGCGCTCCCCCAGAGACCGACCGCGATCTGCTCTCGGGCGCTCGCGTCGGCCTGCTCGCCCTCGTCCTCGCAGGGTCGTTCCTCCAGATCTTCATCGAGTTCTCCCTGAGCTGGGCGACCTGGATGCTTGCCGGCCTGGCCCTGGGCGCTGTGGAGCGAGACCGCGCGGCTGCGGGGTCGGGTGCTGGTGCCGAGCTCCGTGGCGAGCAGCGCTTCCGCGGGGTCAGCCGGCCGCGGTGAGCGAACGAGTGAGGGAAGGAGCGAACACCGCAGTAGCCCGATCGATGTCGTAGACCTCGAGTGCTCGGGCCTTCCCCCGCTGTGCGATCTCGCGGCAGACGTCGTCGTTGGTGCGGCACCAGGCAAGCCGATCGCCGAGGTCGGAGAAGTCCTCTGCGATCGGGACGAAGTGCTGCCAGGGCTCGAACTGACGGGTGAAGAACGTCTCCCAGGGGCTCTCCTGTGAGAGCACCAGGGACCCAGAGAGCAACTTCCACGCCCACGCATCGAACGTGCGCACGAAGCCGTCGACGTCGATGAGGTAGCGGTGTGCGCGTTGCTCCGCGAGTGATACACCGCCGCCCAGGTGCACCTTGACGTCCAGGCCCTCGTTCTCCACAACCTCGCGCAGCAGCGTCCGGGGCACCTGTGCCCCGGACATGGACTCGAGGGCTCGGCCATGCGGGCTGCCACAGAAGATCGCCGTCGGCCGTGTCGCCTCCCACCGGGGACGTCGTGTGCGCGCTTCAGCTCGAAACCTCGCGTAGTGGAACCGCTCCAGGTAGTGGCTCTCTGGCAGGAGCACAGCAGACCGATCCGTCGTCCGAGCGGCATAGCACAGGACATCGGGGCGGGTGGGGCTGACGAGCTCGCCCTCGGGGGGGTCGTCAGGGCGCGGTTGCTCACCCCACCCATCCCGGAAGCAGCACAGAAACCAGAACGAGCCTTCGGACAAGCGGGGTCGCACCCTGCGCTCGAGGAACCGCAGCGTGGACGGGACTCTGTACTGAGCCGGCATGTCGCCGCCCAAGCACACCGACCAGCCTCCGGCCGAGTGGTCCCACGCTACGACGGCCAGGCGGCGCGGGAGAGCGCGCACGTCGCAGCCGACGCGGCGGCGGAGGTCATCAAGGGAGACCAGGGACCAGCCGACCCGGAACCCCGGCAGCAGGAATCGGCGTCCGAGCACGGTCCCGATCGTATGGGAGACCGTCACGAGTGGCGCGCCTTCCCAGCCATACTGGCGCGGTGGACGTGCCTGAGATCAGCGTCGTGGTGCCGACGTTTCGACGACCTGCATCGCTCCCCGAGCTCATGGCGGCGCTGGAGGGCCAGTCCTTGGCGCCGACGCGCTTCGAGGTGCTTGTGGTGGACAACGGATCATGTGACGACACGCAGGGCGTGCTCGCACAGCTGGCCGAGCGATCGCCGCTGACCCTGCGCGTGCTCGAGCACACCCTGACCCAAGGGCCGGCGGGCGCCCGCAACGCAGGCTGGCAGGCCGCGCGTGCGCCGCTGGTCGCCTTCACCGACGACGACTGCCTGCCGCAGCCTGGATGGCTGGCCGCCGGGTTGGATGCGCTCCGGGCGGACGCACGTCTCGGGGTGATCCAGGGTCGGACACAGCGTCCCACCGGCGGGGTGGCGGGTGAGTGGTCCGTCTATCGGGAGATCGAGGGAGAGACGCCGTTCTTCGAGGGATGCAACCTGTTCTTCCGCCAGGAGGCCCTCGCCCAGACCGGGGGCTTCGACGAGATCCTCGGGCTCCACTTCGAGGACACCGCGGCGGGGTGGGCGGTGGTAGAGGCAGGCTGGCGGCGCAGCTATGCCGCTGATGCGCTGGTGATCCACCCAGTCGAGGCTCGGGGATTCCGCTGGCACGTCCACAACGGGTTGCTCGAGCGGAACATGGTGCGGGTGGCCACCGAGCACCCGGGGTTCCGCCAGGACGCCTGCTGGCGCCCGTGGGCCTATCAGCGCGACACGGTGCTGCTGGCGTTGGCGGCGTTGGGCATCGTCACCAGTACCTGGCGTCCGGCCGCCCTGACGCTCGCCCTGCCCTATGCGGCGCACGCGGTACGAAGCGCTGGGCCGCGGCCCCGCCCGGGCTACGTCGTCGAGCGCATGGTCGTGGACATGGCGCGGGCCGTGGCGCATGTCCGCGGCTCCCTCGAGAACCGGACACTGTTGCTGTGAGCGCTCCCGAGATCGGTGTCGTGATCCCCACCTTTCGCCGTGTGGATCTGCTCCCCAGGTTGGTGGCGGCGCTCGAGGCGCAGACGCTCGACCCCTCGCGGTTCGAGGTGGTGCTGGTGGATGACGCGTCGGGCGATGACACCATCCGCACCATCGGTGAGCTCGCCGAGCGTTCCTGCATCCACCTCAGCGGGCTCAGGATGAACCAGAACGGCGGGCCCGCAGCGGCCCGCAACCTGGGGTGGCGCTCTACGACGGCGCCGATCGTCGCGTTCACCGACGACGATTGCGTGCCCGAGCCGCGGTGGCTCGAGGTGGGGCTTCAGCAGATGCTGCTGCAAGCCGAGGTCGGGATCCTACAGGGTCGGACGCTCAAGCCGACCGAGCCCTACGAGGAGACGGCCTGGACTGTCTCCCGCCAGATCTTCGAGGCCTCGGCCTGGTTCGAGGGGTGCAACCTGTTCCTTCGCCGCGAAGCGCTGGAGGCGGTAGGTGGCTTCGACGACTCGATCCGGCTGCCGTGGGGCGAGGATACGGAGCTGGGATGGTCCGTGCTCGATGCAGGGTTCGGCCGCGCTTACGACCAGGACGCGATCGTCCGGCACGACCTCGCAGAGCGGGGGCTCAGCTGGCACCTCAAGATGGGGTATCGAGAGGGTCACCTCGTGCGCGTCGCCCACAACCACCCGCGCCTGCGAACGGAGGGGTTCTGGCGACCGTGGGCCGTGCACCCCACAAGCGTGATCTTCGCGATCGGCATCGGCGGGACGATCCTGGCACCCCGTTGGCGCGGTGCCCTCCTGCTGTGGCTGCCATGGCTGTGGCATCGCCGTCCCGCTCGGTTCCCGTTCCACCCATACCCTCGTCGGCTGGCAGAGCGCTGGCTGGTCGATGCCGTGACGTTCGTCGGCATGAAGGTGGCGTCGGTCAAGCACCGTCGCTTCGTCCTCTGAGCGGGCCGCCATGACCCGTGTTCTCTGCATCACCTCGAACTACCCCCCTCATCACGTGGGCGGCTACGAGGTGAGCTGTGCCGATGTGATGGTTCGCCTGGCCGAGCGTGGGCACGAGGTGACGGTCCTGACCTCCGACGAACGCCGACCGGGGGTCGACGACCCTGCGGGCGAGGCCCACACGAACCCGTGCCTCCGGCGGGAGCTACGTCGGTACTTCCGGGACGACGATCTCTGGGCGCCGGGCCCGGCCGGCCGGTGGCGAATCGAGCGCCACAACGTCGGCGCCACTCGACGGGCCCTGGCGGAGGCGCGCCCCGACGTGATCGCCGTCTGGCACATCGGCGCCATCTCGCTCAACGTGCTGCGCGCGGTGATCGGCTCCGGTCTGCCGATCGTGTACGCCATCAGCGACGACTGGCTGTCGTACTGCACGACTCTCGACCGCTGGCTGACGCTGGTGGCGCGCCTCGGCTCGGTGGCACCTCGGCTGGCCCCGTTGCTCCGCGTCGGCACGACGCCACCCGATCTCGGCCCGAGCGGTGCGTTCTGCTTCATCAGCGAGTGCACCCGTGACCGGGCCGTGGCGCTGAGCCCGTGGTCGCTCGCAACCTCGAGCATCGTCTACAGCGGGGTCGATCGTCGGATGTTCACCGCCCGCGCCGGCGCGCCACCGTGGCGCTGGCGGCTCATCTACGTCGGTCGCTTGGATGCCCGCAAGGGGATCGAGACCGCCATCCGGGCGATGGCCCTCCTCCCCGCAGAGGCGGTGCTGGAGATCCAGGGCACCGGCGATGCCACGGAGGAGGCTCGACTGAGATCGATCGGCGACGACCTCGGCATCTCCGATCGACTTCGCTTCGAGCGCGTGCCGCGGACCGCCCTCCCCGAGCGCTACCGGCAAGCTGATGTCTGCATCTTCCCGAGTGAGTGGGAGGAACCCTTCGGGCTCGTCCCGCTCGAAGCCATGGCCTGCGGGGTTCCCACGGTGGCCACCGGCGTGGGCGGATCTGGTGAGTTCCTCCTCGATGACGGCAACTGCCTTCGCTTCGACGCCGGAGACCCGGCATCGCTGGCCGCGGTGCTGCGTCGCCTCGCCGGCGACGCCGCTCTGCGCGATCGCCTGGTCCCAGCGGGGATCGCAACGGCCGAGTACTTCGATGTCGATCACCTGACCGACTGCTTCGAGGCGTGGCACGCGAGCGCGGCCGAGGGACACCGCCACGGTGTGCCGGCCAGTAGGCGGTTCAGTCTAGGAGGATCCGTTGCCTGACGTTCGTGTGGGCATCGTCACCTGGAACACGGCGGGGCTCCTTGCCGATTGCCTCGCCGCCCTGCCACTCGCCCTGGGGAGCCTGGACTGGGAGGTCGTCGTCGTCGACAACGCATCGAGTGACGGGTGTGTGGCGGTCGCCGAGTCGGTCCCTGGTGTGACGGTCGTAGCGAACGCAGAGAACGTCGGGTACGCCAAGGGGATGAACCTGGCGCTGCAGGGCTCGTCGGCTCCCGTGTTGATCGCCCTCAACCCTGACACGGTACCTGCCCCCGGTTCGCTGGAGACACTGGTACGGCGCCTCAACGACAACCCGTCGGCCGGCATGGTCGTGCCCCGACTGGTCGGGGTCGACGGCAAGTTGCAGCACTCCTGCTACCGCTTCCCGTCGCTGGTGGTGTCCCTAGTTCTGGCGGTGGTCCCGCCTCGTGCCCAACGTTCGTGGATCGGGCGTCGGCTCTGGCTGGAGGGGTCGGCCCCCCACGAGGACCGATGCCCGGTGGATTGGGCGATCGGGGCGGTGCACGTGATCCGCGCCGCCCCGCTCGGGGGGGCCCAGCCCTATAGCGAGCGGTGGTTCATGTACGTCGAGGACCTCGAGCTCTGTTGGCGGCTTCGCGAGCAAGGTCTCGAGACCTGGCTCGAGGGCGATGTGAGCGTCGAGCACGTCGGCAACGCCAGTGGGCTCCAGCGCTGGGGTGGAGCCCGGCAGCGTCGCTACTGGCTGGCAACCTACGACTTCGTGACGATGACCCGCGGGGCGCTCTACGCGCGAGCGCTCGCCGTGGCCAACACCGTGACGGTCGCGCTGCTGGTCACCGCCTACCGATGTGGTGCCGGCCTCTCCCCGGCGCAAAGCGCTCGGCGCCGGGCCGTGGCTGGGGATCTCCGCGCCACGCTGGGGGCCCACGTCCGGGTGGCAGCCCGCGGGGCTCCAGTGGGCGGCGAGCCGGCCTAGTCGCGCCTGGCGTAGATCGCCTCCAGGCGCGGCGCTAGGCCGGTTCGCCAGTCGAAGGGCTCCGCTCGTCGCCTGCAGATGGCCGCCGTATCGGGTCGTCGCGCGAGCTCGATTGCGCGGCAACAGGCGCGGGCCAATCCCTCGACGTCGCCGGGCTCACAGATCTCGCCGTTGGCGCCCGGGTCGACCAGCTCTTGGGGGGCGCCGTGGGTGGTCACGACCAGCGGGGTTCCGCAGGCGAGCGATTCGACGAGCACCATCCCGAACGAGTCGCCGATCGACGGGAGGCAGGTCGCCCAGGCGCGGCCATACCGCTCGTGCTGCTCGTCTGTGCTGCCGGTGCCGAGCACGGTGGTCCTGGCCTTGGCGGAGGGAGACGCCCTGTCGAGGAGCTGGCCCGGATCACCAGGACCGCTCAACCACAGCTGCACCTCGGGTTCGGTCTCGGCAACGATCGGAAGCGCCTCGAGCAGCGTGTCGACCCCCTTGCGCCGCTCGACGAGGCTGCCGGAGTACAGGAGCGTCGGCTCCACGGTTCGCGCGGGTGCAGGGACCATCTTCTTCAGGTCCACCCCACCCGGCACCACGATTCCGTCGGCGCGGCCGTAGTCCCGCTCGAGCCACTCGAGCGCCCACTCGGACATGCAGGAGTAGACGTCGATCCCAGCGACCACCTGCTCGACGACGGCGCCCTCCCGGCCTTGGGGGCCCCACCAGGCCCTGGACGGGTAGCCGAGATCGGTGAAGATGGTGCGACGGTGAGGGTGGATCCGGGACGCACGAATCGATGCCACGGCATCGCGTCGCCCCATCGAGTGGACCACGTCGTATCGGCCGAGCATCAGCCGAGGGAGCACCCGTCTACCGAAGTCGGCCTCGTGACCGATGTCCTCCTCGCGGTGCCGCTTCAGCCGCACGGTTCGCACGCCATCGAGCTCGGAGACGCCGGGCTCCCAAGCAGCGCTGAGGAAGGTCACGTCGTGCCCCAGCGCGGCCAGTGCAGCCCCGACCTCTTGCACGAAGCGCTCAGCCCCGCGGCGCACCTCCGGCCAGCAGAAGGCATGGGTGAATGCGATGTGCACCGGTGCACCATACGCGGCATCCCGCAGGCGTCCGAGCCGTCATCCGCACGCGTCTAATCTCCGCGGCGATGTCCTCCTCCCACGCCTCCAAGGCCACCGAGCTCCAGCAGCGGGTCGATGAGCACCCCTTCTGGTATCACACGATCGACATCGCCCCGGGTGTGTCCACGAAGGGGTGGTTCGATCTCCGCCCGGTGGTCGACGTCATGCCGTGGCCCGATGTGCGTGGCAAGCGGTGCCTCGACATCGGGACGTTCGACGGGTTCCTCGCCTTCGAACTCGAGCGGCGCGGTGCGTCCGAGGTCGTGGCCATCGACGTGGAGGACCACCTGCTGTGGGACTGGCCGCCGGACTACCGCGCCGAAGGGCTGCCCCGCGATCCAGGCTTCACCGGCCCGCCCAAGGGTGCCGGCTTCCGGTTGGCCCACGAGCTCAAGGGGTCGAAGGTCGACTGGCGAGCCCTCAACATCTACGACCTGTCGCCCGAGGTCATCGGCACCTTCGATGTGGTCGTGTGCGGGACGCTGCTCCTCCACCTTCGCGATCCCATCCGCGCGCTGGAGGCTGTTCGGTCCGTGACCGACGGGGTGTTCCTGTCGTCGGAGCAGATCGAGCTCTGGATGAGCGTGCTGGGTCGGGGCAGGCCGTTGTTCACGCTCAACGGCAGTGGCGCCGAGTGCCAGTGGTACAACTACAACGCCGCCGGGCACAAGCAGATGCTCTTTGCCGCGGGCTTCGCGATCGAGCAGGTGTCGCGGCCATACACCGTGCGGTTCAACGAGCATCCGATCCCGACGGCGCCTCGCTACCGGATCGAGCAGGCGATGCGGCGCGTCATCACGGGGTCGGCCGCGCCGGGCCTGCTGCATCGGGCCATCCTCGGTCGACCGAGGGTCTGACCTGGCTGCCACCGGAGCCAGCCGAGCGATGCTGGACGCGCTGCCGTGGCCGAACGTACGAGGGAAGCGCTGCCTCGTGATGGGCGAGCACCTCGCCGATCTGCGGTCCGCGTTGGAGCATCGGGGGGCCGAGGCGGTTGACGTCCTCGAGGGGCCCATCTCGCAGGACGTTCCGCCGCAGGGCGGCCCGTATGACCTGACCTTCGGCTGGGCGATCGTGAGCGGGGCGGAGTCCCCCGCCGAGCTCCTCCGGTCGGTCCGTTCGGTCACCGCAGGGCTGTTCGTCTCCATCGAGCCGGTCGACCTGGTGCTGACGATCCTCGGTCGACCGCTCCCGCTCATGAGGCCGCTGGGGCCCACGTCGCTGCGCCGCTACTCGATGAACGGCAAGGCCCACCACCTGATGCTCACCGCTGCAGGGTTCACCGTCGAGCGCCCGTCCAAGGTCGTCGGTGTTCGGGTCGATGCCGGTCTCTTCCCCGCCGGCAGAGCGCGACACTTCAGGGGTCGTGTTCCTCATCGGGCGTTGGTCGCTCGAGCCAACCCGTGAAGGAGCGAAGATGACGGTCCTCATTGTCGGCGCCGGCTGGTCGGGCGCAGTCGTCGCTCGCGAGCTGCACGACCTCGGCATCGACGTGCACGTCGTCGAGCGAGGGGAGGTGGTGGGGGGTCACGCCCGCTGCGAGGTGCTGAACGGCGTCGTCTACGAGCCCAATGGCGCTCACATCTTCCACACCTCCAACGAGCGGGTCGCTCGCTACGTCCAACGCTTCGGCATGACCCGGCCGTACGAGCACCGCGTGCTGACGGAGGTCTTCTTGCGCGATGACGACGAGGAGGGACGGGTGCTGTCGTGGCCACCGCAGCTCGCGGAGCTCCGCGAGCTGCCGGATTGGCCGTTGATCGAGCGCGAGCTGGCCGACCTGCCGGCTCAGCCCGGCGGTGAGGACTTCGAGACGTGGGTGGTGTCCCTCATGGGCCGACACCTCTACCACCTCTTCATCGAGGACTACACCCGCAAGCAATGGGGCTGCGAGCCTTCGGCCCTCTCCAGTCGGTTCGCGCCGAAGCGGGTGGACCTGCGCGATGACGGGTACACGCGGCTGTTCAGAGACACCTGGGAGATGTTTCCCCCCGAGGGTGCGAGCAGCGTCATCGAGGCGATCCTGCGGCCTGTGCCCGTCACCTGTGGGGTGGAGGTGACCGCCGACACCGTCGCCGAGGTGATCGGGCCCATCGACGCAGTGGTCGTCACCGCGCCGTTGGATGACTTCCTCGGGGAGCCCGGGACCCTCGAGTGGCGAGGGATCCACATGGTGTCGCGGTACGCGCCCACCGACCACGACGGGGACACCGTCACGCCGGCGTATGTGGTCAACCGGCCCTCGCCTCGCGTGCCGTACACCCGCACGGTGGAGACCAAGCACGCCACCGGGCAGCTGATCGCCGGCACCGTCGTCAGCGAGGAGCACCCTGGCTCGCCGGCGCGCCACTACCCGGTGCCGACGCTCGACGGGCGCAACGAGCGCCGCAACGAGGAACTCGCCGTCGCCTTGTCGAACAGGTTGGAGGGACTGCCGACGTTTCTGTGCGGACGATTGGCCACCTACACCTACATCGACCAGGACCAAGCGATCGCTAGCGCCTTCACCTGCGCAGACGAGGTGGCGGCAGCGCTCGCGGGGGATGGGTCCTACGACCACCAGTGAGGCATCGATGTCGAGCGCCAGGGTTGCAGTCGCCATTCCGGCGTACAACGAGAGCGAAGGGATCGGAGAGTTCCTGCTCGAGATCGACGAAGCGCTGTCGTCGCAGGACTGTGAGGTGGTGTTCGTCGTCGTCGACGATGTGTCGACCGATGAGACGCTGGCCGCCGTGGAGGAGGTTCGCCCAAAGCTCGCGGGGGAGCTCCGCGTGTCCAGCATGCCGGTCAACGGTGGGCATGGCCCCGCCGTGCTCGAGGCGTACCGTCGAGCGCTCGACTGTGGTCCGACCTACGTCCTCGCCGTTGACGGTGACGGCCAGTTCCTGGGCTCGGACCTGCGTCGGCTTCTCGTGCTGCTCAGGGACGGCGGTGAGGGGGTCTGCGGCGTGCGGCGCTTCCGCTACGACCCGTGGTTCCGCATGGCCATGACGCGAGTGCTGCGCGGCTACATCGGCGTCGTGTTCGGGGTGCCCACGCGGGACGCGAACTGCCCCCTCAGGGGGTACCGAGCCGAGCTGCTCGACGAGCTCCTGAAGTGGATCCCGGACCGCTCGCTGATCCCCAACGTCCACCTTGCGATCCTTGCCGCCCGCCGCGGCGCCACGCTCGTGGAGGTCGACGTCAACCACAGGGTGCGACGCGGCACGACCACTACGGGAACCATGTTCGCCAGCGCACAGCGCTGGGGGATGATG
Organism: Acidimicrobiales bacterium; assembly: GCA_046598435.1. Taxonomy (GTDB): domain Bacteria; phylum Actinomycetota; class Acidimicrobiia; order Acidimicrobiales; family VFJN01; genus VFJN01. The sequence goes on along the minus strand of JBKJIL010000250.1, from coordinate 3,755 downwards.
AAACGCCTCGGGCGGTTCTCTGTCGATGCCTTCGCCGAGTCGCGCCGGTTCCGGCACGATCTCAACAGCGGCCGCTCGCCGATGGTCAGCGCTCGGGGCTGATCGGCCGGGCAGTCCCGCGGTAGCGCCAGCGAGCCCGCGTGACAGCTAGCAGCTCAGCCAGGTCCACCAGCAGCCCCGCGGGTAGCGCGGTCACGCGCTCCGTCCGCGATCGCCTGGTCAACGGCGCCACCACCAGCCGGTGCCTCAGGTAGGGCAGGAGCAGCGTGGCGAGGACCCCGGCCAGACCCCACCGCTGCGCGGCGGCGGCTGCCACCGCGCCCAGCCCGCCGGCCAAAGCCACCGCGGCCGGCCCGTGCGCCGCGAACCAGAAGAGATCGCCGTGCATGTACTGACGGAGCTGCAATGGGTAGCGCTCTACTGCCTGCACGAGTCCGTCCAGTCGACGGGTCGACCGCAGACCGGCCCGCACGCTCGACGGGTGCACGGTGTGCTCCACGATCGCGTCCGGGGCCGCGCCGATGGTGGCACCGTGGGCGAGGGCCCGGTAGGCCAGGTCGGTGTCCTCCCCGGCGGCGAATCGAAATGTCTCGTCGAAGCCCTCGAGCTCTTCCAGCAACGAGCGCGGGTAGGCGATGTTGCAGGTCTCGTAGAAGGGCGAGAGCCCGACGTTGATCCAGCGACTGAACGGTCCGGCTGTCGCCAAGGCGGCTGGGTCCACGGTGGTGGTTCCCTGGGCGGCGTCGAAGCGGCTCGTCGCGGCGAGGAGCGAGGCCAACCAGCCCGGTGACGGAACGCAGTCGTCATCGGTGAAGGCGATCAGCGGAGCGCCAGCTCTGCGCCAACCGACGTTGCGGGCCCGGGCTGGACCACCGTTGCGGCTGAGGTGGATGGCCTGCAGCTGATAGGGCATCGAAGTCGCTGCCCATTCGAGCACCTGCACGGTCTCGTCGCCGGAAGCGTCGTCGACCACGATGACCTCGAACGAGCCGTCGAGCTGCTGGTGAGCGAGCCCGGCGAGAAGCGCTCGGAGCAGGTCTGGACGACGGTAGGTCGGTATCACCACCGACACCTTCGGTGCGTCGATGCTCCCCTGGCGGTCCACGGTCCATCTTCGCGCGCTGGTCCGACGCCTCTGGAGCGCCCGTTACCATCGGCGCCATGAGGCCCGCCGTGATCGAGTTCGCCCGCGACGTCGCCGAGTCGTTCGCGTTGCCAGAGCCCCTGGTGGAGCTGGGTGCTCGGGCTGCCGAGGGTCAAGAGGGCATCGCTGACATGCGGGCCATCTTCGGTGCTCGGGAGCACATCGGGTGCGACATCCAGCCAGGGGTGGGCGTCGACCGCATCGAGGACATCCACCGTCTCAGCTTCGACGACGAGAGCGTCGGCACGGTGATCTGCCTCGAGACGCTGGAGCACGTGGCGGATCCGCTGCGCGCTGTCCGGGAGCTCCACCGGGTGCTCAAGCCCGACGGCGTGCTCGCCATCAGCTCGCTCATGTTCTTTCCGATCCATGCCCACCCGTGGGACTTCTGGCGGTTCACGCCTGAGGGGTTCGAGCTGCTCCTCGAACCCTTCGAGAGCTCGCTCGTCGTGGCTCAGGGTTGGGATCAGATGCCCGAGGGAGTGTTCGGGGTCGGCATCAAGGGCCCGGCGCCCGACCTCACGTTGGCGAGGTTGCCACGCACGGCGCACATCGCGGCGCACTGGGCTGACGACAAGCGCGTCGACTTCGGCCCGATCAGGATGTCGGTGCGTGAACTATGGGGCCACACGCTTCGCTACAGCCGCGAGGCGGGGTCCGCCCGCGTGGGTCGGCTGCTTCGCTCCCGCTGAGGCGCTAGGCCTGCTCCCAGGCCTCCCGCGCCTCGTCCCACCGCTTGCGGGGGCGGGCCGGGTTCCCAGCCACGAGTGTTCGAGGCGGCACGTCGGCCGTCACCACGGCGCCCGCGGCAACGTAGGCGTTGGCGCCGACCGTCACGCCCATGAGCACGATGCTGCCGATGCCGAGGAACGCACCATCACCGATCACGACCTTCTCGGGTGCCGCCATCGGCTGATCGATCACCGGCCGGGTCGGGTCCTCGTAGCCGTGGTACGTGTCGCCGATGAAGCAGCGTGCGGCCGCCAGCACGTCGTTGCCGATCTCGATCTCCCCGACGCAGGCCACGTGGCTCTGTGCCCCGATGTTGCATCGGTCGCCGATCACCAGACGGGGGCGAAGGCCCTCGATGGCCTCCACCACGCTGATCCACGAGTGCTCGTGGATGATCGTTCCCTCGCCGATCTCGATGCAATCGGCTCGGCTGACCCGCGCCGGCGGGACGACGACCGACCCCGCCCCGAAGCGGGCGAACTCGTGCGGTGCCGGAGGGGTCATGTCGCGCCACGCCCGAGCGGCGAGCTGACGCGCTCGGCGCTCCTCGGCGAGCCACTGTCGGAGGGGTCTCATCGACAGGTGCCGAGTCACGGGAACCGCCTCCCGACCCATCCGCCGTCCGGGCCGAGGTGCCGCACCACGACCGCCGGGTTGCCGTAGACCACGCTGTGCGCAGGGATGTCATCGAGCACCACGGCTCCCTCGCCCACGAAGCTGCCCGCCCCGATGTGAACCCCCGGGCCCACCACGCTTCCGGCGCCCAGGTAGGCGCCGTCGCCGATGACGACCGGCGCGCCAGGGGGAGGGGGGACGACTCTTGCCCGATCGGGCAGGCCCCATGAGTCGGTGACCGTCGCACCGTCAGAGGACGAGACGCCTCGACCGATGTGCACCGAGGAGCAGCAGGAGATGGTCACGAAGCGGCCGAGTCGGGTGCCGTCGCCCACGGTGAGGCGCGCACCAGGGGCGACCTCGATCGACAGGTGCTCGAGCACGATCACCTCGGACCCGACGTCGACGCCAGCGGCACCATCGATGTGAACCGGGGGAACCAGCCACGATCCGTGCCCGAAGGCGCGGAACGCTGACGGCCGGGGACCGCCACCTCGCATGACCGGGCGGTGCACGGTTCGTCGCGTTGAGACGGCATCGGCGGCGTGCCGGCGGAGCTCAGCGATGCGATGGCGTCCGATCACAGAGAGACCGCTGGGTGGTCGGTGAGGCGTGTGTCATCGATCGTGATCGTCGCGTCCAGGTCGGCGATGCCTGATGTGCCAAGGACGGGAGGAACGTAGGCCAGCAGCCCCGTCGCCTCCTGCGGAGGAGACGCCTCCTCGGGGCTCGACCGGATCGACACGAGGAAGCGGTAGGAGCCGCCGTTGAGCCGATTGGTGAAGCTGACCTCAGCGGTGGCCTCCTCGCCGGTCTCATAGCGGCGCCCCGGTCTCGCCAGCGGGGCGTGGGTCTCGTAGACGAGGGTGCGATCCTCGGCGAGCACGGTGAAGTGAGCCTCCGGGTCGCTCATCGGCGCATCGAACACGACTCGGAATCGCAGGCGAGCGACCCCTTCGCGAGGTAGCCCACCTTGGGCCGATCCCACGATCTCGTGGTGGATGACGCGCGCACCTGTCGACCCCGGCGCCGCCTCGATGAGCTGGCCCGGCGTGGAGAGGAGCTCATGGTGGCGAGCGATGACGTCCTCGACGCGGCCGTCGACCTCGAGGCGACCAGCGGCGAGCAGCAGGGCCCGGGGGCACAGGAGCCGGATGGCGTGCATGGAGTGGCTGACGATGACGATGGTGGTGCCGGCGTCTTTGAGCTGGCGCATGCGGTCGAAGCACTTCAGCTGGAAGGCGAGGTCGCCGACGGCGAGCAC
>JBKJIL010000183.1:0-19120 GCA_046598435.1 Acidimicrobiales bacterium | reverse complement strand
AGGAACCGCTCGACGGGACTGGCCACCACCGTTGCCCGCTCGCCCAGGGCGGTGGTGACGAGGTTGGCCTCCACCGCGGCGCGTGCGGCCCGGTCGTGGTCGACGAAGGTGACGTGGTCGGCGCCCCGCGACAGCGCCTCGATCCCGAGTGCTCCGCTGCCGGCGAAGAGGTCGATCACCGTGGCGCCCACGACCGCATCGAGGCTTCCGAGGGCGTTGAAGGTGGCCTCGCGCACCCGATCGGGGGTGGGCCGGGTGGTCGGACCGTCGGGCGCAACGAGGCGGCGGCCGCGCGCCGTGCCAGAGATCACCCGCATGGGCGTCGACGGTATCGCCCAGGCGCGCCCGCGCCGCCATGCCCGCCAGTCGGTCAGTCGGTCAGTCGGTCGCGCTACAGGTCGCGGCTCTCGCCGGTGGGCCCTGAGCGCGCCCGCTCACGCACGCCGCCGCCCGCCGTCCAGGAGGTGGTGCGCCAGTCGTCGCCCTCCACCCGCTGCCAGGCCGCCGCCTCGACGTCGAGCGCGAACACGTGCGCACCGCCCGGTTCCCACTCGCCGAGGTCGAACCCGTTGGCGGCACGGAAGGCGCGGCGGGCCACCTCCCACTCGTCGCCCCCCAGCAGCTCGCGGGCCCGACAGAACGCCTTGGCCTCACCGGCGAGGTCGTCCTTGTCGGCCAGAGGGGTGAGCACGCAGCAGCGGGGATCTCGCTGCAGATCGCGTGCCTTCACGGCGTTGGGCATGCTGCCGACGTAGAGGGTCCCCTCCAGGAGCCGGATCTCCATGGGACTGACGCGGGGCCAGCCGTCGGCCCGGGTGGTGGCCATCAGGCACAGCCCGGTGGCAGCGAGGCGCTCGGCCAGGAACCGGGCGATGGACGGGGCGTGCGCCTCGAGCGCGGCAAACGTGGACATGGTCACAAGTCTGCCGCCATGACCAGGTGCTACGCCGTCGACTGAGCCTCTCCCCGCGGCAGGCGGCCGTGCGTGCGTCCCTCCGAACCTGCGGTCGCCGACCAGATCGGGAGGGCGACGAGCAGCACGCCGCCCCAGCCCCAGAGGCTGCTGCCCGGTCGGCCGAGGTGGGCCAGCGCCAAGGCGACTGCCAGTGCCACGACCACCGGCGCCATCTGACGACGCCGGGCCAACAGGATCGCGGCGACGACGCCCGCCGAGACATCCACGATCCACCCTGGCCACGACAGGCCGGCCAGCTCCCCCCCTGCCGCCCACCACGCAGACCACCCAGTGCCGAGCCGCGCCACCCTCGCGACCTCCAAGCCGACGGCGGCGAGCACGGGGGCGAGGAGCGCGGCGACGGCGGGGAGCCCGGACGGGGAGCAACAGACCAGGCCGGCGACGAGGACGAGGGTCGCCAGCGATGCGGTGGGATCGGCGAGGAGGCCCACCGCCACGAGGGTGCCGGCGCCCATCGCTCGAGCGGGAGACGGCACCTCCGGGAGCTCGAGGGTGGCCGCCGCTGCGCCCACGGCGGCCACGGCGACCAGCACGGGCAGAGGCTGCGACCACGTCGACGGCAGCAGCACGACCACGGCGCCGAGCGGCAGGGCCAGCCGGCCCCCGCGACGCAACCCGCCCAAGAGCGCGACGCTCACGGTGGCGACCCCTAGCGCGGCGGCCGCCACCACGGCCGGCCCCAGACCGGTCACCAGGAGCAGGACTGGCACCGCGGGCGCCACGACCTCCCCGGCCGGCACACCTCGGCCGTACCCCACCCCGGCCTCGAGGTTGTCGCGGACGAGAGCCACGGCGCCGTCGACGGCATCGGGTCCCCATCGGGCACGCAGGGCCACCGCCGCCAACGTGGCCAGCGCCAGCCCCGCCGGGTCGCGCCAGCGCAACGGCCAGACGCGTCGCTCGGCGCGGACCTCGACGTCGATCGCGGTCGACGGCGTACGGCCAGAGGCCAGCTCCAGCGCGATGGCGGCCATCGTGCACACGGCTGCGACGGCCCCGAGCGTGCCCGCGACGGGTCGGTCGGCGGCGAAGGTGGCGAGCCACGGATCGGGCAGCGGCGCCTCGGTGACGGTGGCCACCGCAGCCCCGGCCAGCGCGGAGCCGGCGGCCAGCAGCACGGCTCGGATGGCGAACGCCGGTCCCCAGCCGAAGGCGACGAGGGAGATGCACCCGACCACGGCCACCGCGCCCAGCGGGTCCAGCACCAGCGCGGCGAACACCGCGACCGCGGCCACGCTCACGATGGTCCCCCGAGCCGGCATCACCGCCGCCTCGGACGTCGCAGGGCGATCGCCAGGCAGAGCAGCAGCGACCCGAAGGTGATGGCGAGGGACACCCGGAAGAGCCCGGCCGGGCCGAAGTGGGCGACCACCGTGACGGTCTCGGCGGACGGCGGGAGCACCCAGCCCACCTGTCCGTCGACCGGGATGGGGGGCCCGAGGTCGACGCCGTCCGCTGACGCCCTCCACCGCGGGTCGTAGCCGACGCCGGGAAGGACGATGGCTCCGTCGGGCGCTGTCACGCTCAAGGTCCATCCGGCCGTCCGCGTCGCCACGACTCGCACCGAGGGCTCCACTGCGGCCCGAGCCGGTGGTTCGCCGGTCCGCAGCACGACGCGATCGAGCACCGCGTGCTCGCCGGTCACCGCGTGCCACCCCGATCGCAGGGTCACGGCAGCGCACGCCTCGAAGGGCACGCTCGGGTCACCTTCGCCGAGCCGGACCGACACACGCTCGCCGTCGACGGCCAGACCGATGTCCACGCACGCGTCACCAGCGGGCGGGATGCCGTCGACCGCGGATCGCAGCACCGAGCCGGTCACCGAGAAGGCTCGGGTGCCCAGCGTGCGGAGCTCGCGCCGGAGCTGGACTTCGATGACCGACGAGCCGATCGTTCGCGGCCCCGGTGCCCGGGTGAGTATGTAGGTGGTCGGCGCCGTCGTCACCGCCGTCTGCAGCGCCGAATCGGCCTCGGCGGCACGGAACACGTCGTCCGGCATCCGCACGTGCTCGACGAGATCGAGCGTGGGCTCGGTGGTCACCTCGGCGATCCCGACGTCGGCATCGTCGCTGGTGTCGAGGATGTGGATCTCCATCGAGGTCGTAGGACGCGCCGGCAGCTCGATCCGGGTGCGACCGGGCAGCAGGTTCCCGTGAACGGTCGTCCCGTCCGAGAGCTCAACCGAGAACCGTCCGATGCGAGCCACACCCGTGAAGCTGGACTCCGGGTCCGCGCTCCGGCGGGGATCCTTCGGATCGAAGGCGACGATCGACAGCGCGTCGAGGACCTTGGCCGCCTTGAGGCGGATGTGGAGCGAACGGGTCCGCGGGTCGGGCACCGGTGGCACGACCCACCCTGTCGTGAGGTCGCCGTCGACGGCCTGCGCCGGTCGGTATTGGGGCCGAAAGCCCGACAGCGATCGGAACAGCCCGGGGTCGTCGACGGCCACAGCGTCCGGGAAGCTGGCCACGGTCTGACTGCCGGGGCGCGTGTAGAGGTCGACGGCCGGGCGCTCGATCTGCTCCCCCTCGGCGAGCAGGCGCGACCGCTCCTCGCTGTAGGTGAACACGGCGGCGGCGCGTCGGCGGTTGGTGTCCGTGATGACCAGCTGAGCACCCTGCGCCAGCGTGCTGGCGAGCTCGGCACGATCGAGCATCGCGGAGGGCACGATGGGCGCCGTGGTGTCGAGCACACCGGCGGCCGCCATCGGCACCCAGCCGGCGCCGCTGCCGGAGTGCACGATCCAGGGTCCGTTTGGGATGGCTCGGCTGCGGGTGGTTCCTGACCCGACGGCGAAGATCTCGACGGCCGGGCGCCTCGCCCCCGGGCTCTCCGCGCCGAAGGTGGCCACCAGGTCGAGGGCCGGATCGGCCCGCAGGCGGTCGAACCACTCGGGACGAGCCACGCCCATGCGGCGCCAATCGAGGTCGTTGCGGACGACGAGGTGCTCGATGCCGAGTCGCCGGAGCACCGGCGCCAGGCTGCCCGCCACGTAGGCGGGATCCGCGGCGGCTTCGTCGAGCGCCTCGAGCAGGTCCTGCACGAGCGGTGGGCTCACGGTGATGGCGGAGTCGGTGAGATGGGCCCGGTCCATCAGCGCGTCGTGGATGTCATCGCCGGCCCACCCCCAGTAGTAGGCAGCGCGCGTGGCACCGGGAACGATGAGCGTCTGACCGTCGCCCCCCTGGCCATCGAGCCAGGCCATCGCCTCGGTCCAGTGGTCCGCGACCGCGTCCAGCTGGTTGGTCGGCTCGTAGAGCTCACCCCGCCAGAACGGCGTGGCCCCGGCCAGCAGCACCACGGCCACGCCGCCGCTGACCACCCGACGGCCGACCACGGTGCGAGCTCGCCCGGCCAGGGCGACGACGCCGATCCCCACCAGCAGCGCCAGCCCGAGGGTTGCGGTGATCCCAGCCTTGTAGGTCGCCCGCACCACGGACGCCGACGAGAAGCTGTTGAGGGTCCACAGCCACCCGCGGCCCCACAGGGGCGGCTCCTCCGCCGGGTGAGCGCCCACCATGAGGAACACCCCGGCGACAGCCATGGATGCGAACAGCAGCCGAGCCCGATCGCGGCGCGCCCACCAGATGGCGCCGACGGCGAGGAGGGCCGGCGCGAAGGTGAGCAGCACCGAGGCGACACCGGTCATGTAGGGCGCCCCGGTGGAGCGGATGGGGTGACCGCCCTCTCGCAGGTAGCTCACCCAGAACCCGAGGCCCCGCCAGCTCTCGCTCCACGACGACGCCAGCGCGACGACCGCGGGCGTCTCCGTGCTCTCGAGGCGCTGGGTGAGCGCGTCGGCCCCGATGACGGTCTTGGCCAGCGCCGCAGCGGAGACCGCCGCGCTGAGCAGTCCGGCCCGACCGAACCAGCCAAGGGCCCACCGCCAGGCGATCCGTTGCTCGATCCACACCTCGTGCACGACGAGGAGCGCCATGGGCGCACCGGCGAAGATCAGACCAGGGGTGTCGAGGTTCCCGGCCAGGAACACCACCAGGGCGAAGGCACTGGCTGACCGCCAGCGAGACTCGCTGTGCAGACCCCGATGGACGAGGACGAGGAGCCACGGGGTGAGGGCGTGGTGGAAGTACAGGTTGGACGGTAGGAGGAACGTGGCGGAGAACGGTCCGAAGGCATAGACGAGCGCGGCGACGAGGTGCTCACATCCGAGGACGGGCCGGTAGCACCGCAGCAGCGCCACGCACCCCAGCGCGGCGGTGGCGAGCAGCGTGGCGTGCCACAGGTGCTCGGCCAACCCGGCTGAGGCGCCGAGGAGGCGGAACAGGCCGATCGGGATGGTGGCGCCGGGCCAGAACTCCTCACGGACCCAGCCGAGGCCCCTGCTGCCGTCCCAGATCGTGAACGTGCGGGTGATGCGACGACCCGGGTTCCAGTACTGCTCGAAGCGGTTGTCGCCCACGTAGGTGAACGGCTGGTTCCGCAGCACCGCCGCCAGCGCCAGCAGCGACAGGCCGATCACCCAGGTGCTGAAGCGCTGACTGAGCTGACGGCCCGGCGTCACCACCTGATCGCGACGGCCGGACGCACGCGTCCCTCAGCCGGTGCGGCGGCCGCCGACGACCGCGCCGCCCGCAGGATGGGCCGCTCGAGGAACCGGTGGCTCGCCACCGACAAGCCCAGCGTGAGCGCGAGGGTCACCACCACGAGGACGCCGAACGGCAGCACGATGTGGTGCTGACGGGCCGCCTGCAAGACGAGGATGTGCCAGAGGTAGATGCCGTAGGAGACCACACCGGCACCGGCCAGGACCGGATGGTCGAGCACGCCCAGGACCCGGTGGGGCCTGGTGGCGAGCACGGCGGGGAGGAGCAGGAGAAACGCCGAGACACCGGACAGCGTGAAGCGCAGCATCCCGGCGGCGACGTCCTGCGCCGCTCCGTTCGGGAGGCGCAGGCCGACCATCAGCCAGTAGAGCGCCACCGCGCTCGCCCAGCACGCCAACGGACGCTGGCTCACGGCCTCGAGGGAGCGGGGCAGCACCCCGCCCTCGGCCCTCCATGCGTGCAGCACGGCCAACAGCATGCCCAGCGCGAACCAGTCGAGGTGGTTGGGGAGCCACAGCGTCGGCTGCCCTGGGCCGGTGGGCAGGTGCTCGCCCAGCACCATCCGTCGGTAGCCGAAGGCCACCACCGTGAGGATCATCAGGCCGGCGAGCTGCGCGACCAGCCGATCACCAAGGGCGACGGCTCGTCCACCGGGGAGCCGGCGGATCGCGACGGCGATCAACGGCAGCGCGAAGTAGAAGGTCACCTCGATGCTCAACGTCCAGGCGACCGGCATCGAAGCCTCCAGGCCCCGTTGCACGTGGTTCTGGAGGAGGAGGTACTGCCACACGTACTCCTGCGGGTGCAGCTTGCCGGCGAGGGGGAAGGCGCCGAGGGCGTACCACGCGGTGAGCGCCACGACGTAGGCCGGGTAGATCCGCAGGACCCGCCGGGCGAGGTACGGCATCGCCTCCGGCGATGGGGCGGCCCGCAAGGACGCGGCCGCGAAGGGCCGGTAGAGCACCAGACCGGAGAGGAGGAAGAACACGCACACCCCGTAGTTGCCCAGGCCGGCCATCCACGTTGCCCCGTCGAGGCCGAAGCGCGCCGAGCCCGGCACCCAGAGCTTGAACGCGGCCACGTGATACACGAGCACGCCGAGGGCGGCTGCGCCGCGGAGCCCATCGAGGTACGGCAGCCGGTCGGCGGCGGTACCCGGGGCCGCGGTACCCGGGGCCGCGGTACCCGGGGCCGCGGCCGTGCCCGTCATCCAGCCGACGGGGCCACTGCACCGACCACGTCGGTCGGTCCGGGGTCGGTCTTGTCCGGCGTGGCCTTGAACTCGGCCCAGCTCGTTCCGTCGACATCTCCCAGCGCCAAGAGACCTGCCTTGTGGGCGCCGAGGGCGTGGTTGTTCGTGAGGAAGAACACCGTGGTGCCGTCGACCTGCACCTCGACGTCAGAGCCGCGGAGCACAACCGCGACATCCGTGCCCTCCCGGAGCCCGACGAGGTTGGTCGGGCCGATCACCTGGGGCTCGCCGGCAATGACCCGCACCACGTTCAGCACCGCATAGTCGGGCGCAGCCTGGAGGTACCAGTAGTTGAAGGGGTCTGCGTATCGGAACGCGATCCCCCAGCTGGAGGTGGCCCGGCCGACGGTGGCGACGATGCGACCATTCGTGGCTCCGACGTCGACGAGCGTGATCGATCGTGGACCGACCTCGTTCGGGGTCTGGAGCACGGCCGCGCCGTCGGCGATGGCGAAGGAGCCGGACACGGCCTCCCACTCCTGTCCGGAGGCCTGGCCCAGGCCAGCGCTTGCCGCCCGCTCGAAGTCGTCGTCGAATGCGAACACCCCCTTCCCAGACGGCGTCGGGGTGTCGGTGGCACCGAAGAACCGGGGCGCCAGGAGCGCGGCGGTCGCGACCACCGCCACCACTGCGACGGTTGCCGCGTAGAGGCGCATCCGGCTGCTGGGCGCGCGGTGCTCGGGCTCCGCCGTGTCGGCCTCGGCCGACCTGTCGGGCAGCAGCGCGGTCATCAGATGAGGGTCCCTTCCAGCTCCAGTGGCCGGGCGACGAGCACCCGTTCGTGACTCGCTGCTCGCAACGGACGGGCAGCCACGACGGCGAGGCCGGCCACGAGGACGTTCGCCACCAGCCAACCGCTGGCGGCACCGGAGGCACCCCCGCTGGCCGAGAACCCGACGACGCACCCCAGCGACGCCACGCAGAACACGGCGGTCACCAACACGACGAAGCGGGAGTCGTGCTGGTGACGGGCTCGGGCCAGCAGCGACGACGTGATCGCCCATGGCGCGCAGCCGGCGACCAGCCACGGGAGCAGGGTGGCGACCTCGTGGTACTCGGGGCCGAGCGACCACCCGATGGCGCGGCCGATGCCCGCTGATGCAAGCGCCGCTGCGGCGGCGAACCCGCCGGCAAGCGCCAGCAGGACGCGGAACTGGTGGTCGGGTTCGGCGTCGGGCCGCCCGGCCTCCACCAGATAGGTCTGGCCCAGCATGTGCGGGACCACGAACACCATCTGCGTGACCGCCCAGGCGATGTAGAACGACGCGAAGCCGGTGTCATCCACCCGTAGGGCGACGATGAAGGGGACCACGAACATCGGTGCCTGGGTGCCGAGCAGGCCGGCGTAGTTCACGGTCGCGAAGTGGAACCAGGCCCGCAGCGTGTGGCGGGACACCTGCCACGCCCCCAGCAACGGGGTGGAGCCGCGCATCAGCACTGCCGCGCCCACCAGACCCGACAGGGCCGGGGCACCGGCGGCCAGCAGGACGAACCATCGACTGGCCGGTGCCGGCACCCACCAGAGCAGCGGCAGCCGAAGCCCAACCACCAGCCCGACCCGCACCAGCACCCAGCCCCAGCGGCGCAGGGCCATCAGGCGCACCTCGACGAGCACGGCGAGCGACATCCCGGTGACCAGCACGGCCAGCACGACCAGCGACAGCGGGGCGCCGAGGCTGTCGAGCGGAGCCAGCGTGGTGGCCGGGACCAGGGCCACCAGCAGACCAGCACCGATCACCGAGGTGGCCGCCGAGTACACGACAGACCAGCGGAAGGTTCCTTCCGCTTGGTCGGACGCGTCGGTGCAGAAGCGCGCCACCGCGATCGGCAGTCCCATCGACGTCAGGCTGACAGCCACGGTGATGGCGACGAACAGCTCCTGGCCGGCACCCACCGCGTCGGCGTCGAAGTGACCGGCCACCAGCCACCAGAAGGAGAAGCCCCCAAGCCCGTTGATGGCCACCGCCAGGACCAACGCCACCGAGCCTCGCAGCAGGTGGCCCGAGCGTGCGGGATTGGCCGACATCACTGATCCGGTTTGGATGCGCCGAGTGGCCGGTACGGCTCAGACGGAGCGGCCGGCCGTCAACCGACTGCGACGAGCCCGGACGGCCGCCAACCCGAGGGCGATCAGGCCCACGGCGGTGGCCACCGTGCCTCCGACGGCCGCACCGGTGCGGGGCAAGCCCGGCACGATTGTGACGCCCTTGACCTCGGCGCAACCCTCGGAGACCGTGAACTCGACGCTCTGGTCCACCGCCACACCCGTGGCCTGGATGCGGTGCGCACCGCACTCGAGCCCAGACGGGATCTCCACCGTGACCGGATAGGCGTCAGTGGTGGCTACGCCCTCCCAGAGCACGATCGGGTCCGAGAACAGGGTGATCTTGGTGGTCCCGGCCGGAACGCAGAGATCGAGCGGTGCTCCCGCGTCGGCGCTGACGAAGCCAAAGGGGTTGATGGCGGCCGACGCGGCGAGCTCGGCGACGTAGCTGGCGATCTCCGGGGTGGTCGTGGTGGTGACGCCACCGCCGCTGTTCGCACCCTCGATGAGCTTGGCCAGGTCGTCGCGCGCCTGCTGCCCCTCCTCGACGAGGCTCGCGCACTCCTCCGGTGTGAGGGCGCCGGCGATCGCCGCGGCCGGCGTGGCCATGAGCACTGCGTGCCCACCCAGCAGGATCGCCACCACTCCGCCCGCCCTGCGGATCTTCGTACTCAGGCCCGTTCGCACAACTTCCCCCTCCATGATTCGACGAAAACCTAACACGCCATCAGGTCAAGTCAACGCGCGGAGAGCGACGTAAAAGGGAGATAAGAAGCAAGACCGACGAGAGCAAATAGCCTAAAAGGACGATACAGGTAGGCCAGTACCAAACCACTCCCGCCCCAGCGGGGAGGGCGACCAGCCCAGCGGGGCTGACGGAGGCCCGATGCCACCCGCGCATCCACCCGCGCAAGCCCGGCCGGGCCCACACGGCGGCGTCGGATCGATCGAGCATGGCCACCGGACCTGCGATCGAGCGCAGCCGCACGGGAGCACCGTCCCTGGTCGTGACCTCACCTCGCCAGGCCAGCACCTCATACAGCTCGATGGCTCGGGCACCAACCCGACGTCGGAGCCCCGGATCGGCCCCGAGGCCGGCGCTGTGGAGCACGCCGACGGGTTGGCCCCGCAGGAGGTCACCGTCCAGCAGGACGACCACCCAGCGCACGCCGAGTTGGGCCAGGTCCCCGGCGATCGGCTCCCCGCGGAGGTTCCTCGCCACGAGGGTCGCGGCGAGCGGCTCCCGGGGATCGCCGCGCTCTCTGGCCACCTGGCCCGGAAGTCGGGGATCGGATGATCGGATGACATCCCCCCCGAGCCACAGGGGCAACGGGTTCAGCACGTTGCGGCCTCCAGCCGCGTCGAGCTCGAGGTACTGGAACCACGGAAGGGCCAGGACCGTCCCCGGCTCGCTCCGCACGGCCGTACGAACACCCTCCCATCCGTCCGGGAGCTGCACGCTGCGCAGCTGACCTCCCGCGCCCCAGAGCACGGGGGCAACGAGGGCCGTGGCGACCACGAAGGGCAGAACCCGTTGGAGCTCACCGGGCAGGCGGGAGGGTGACGACGTCGGTCGGGCGCCAGCCGCGGCGGCGACGGCGGCCCACAGGACGTACAAGACCAGCAGCCGCTGGCCCTCGCGCAGCACGGCAACGCCGGGTAGCGCGGTGAGCGTCTGGTAGACGCCCTCCACGGGTTCCCACCCGCTGGCGATGACCACCACCAGCGCCAGCGCGGCCAGGGGGCCGAGACGACGGAGGTCTGCATCGAGCCGTCGATGGCCACGCGCGGCCAGCGCGAGGAGGCCCACGCCGAGGAGCGGCACCAGAGCACCACCCCCGCGACCCACCTGGTAGTCGGCCTGCCAGAAGCCGTTTCCCGCCAGGAGACCGATGGCACCCCCGGGGCCGGTCAGGTCCGTCGCGAAGCCTCGCGACGTGGCCAGGTCGAGACCGAGCGACTGCACCACGAGCCCGGGGACGAGCCAGGGAGCTTGCGCAGCGGCCACCACCGCGACCAGCCACACCTTGCGTCGGGCCGGAACGCGGCGCCCGGCCAGACCGGCGACGACGGCGGCGCCGGCCAGCAACCCGCCCATGGCACCGGTGAGGCCCAGCGCCAGCGCGCCGCGGTAGAGGCGACGAGGGTCCCGGTCGGGATCGAGGAGGTCGCGGAGCACGAACGGGAGCACCGCCATGGCGGCCAGCACGAAGAGGTGGCCGACGGCCAAGCGCGTCAGCGCGAAGGGGCCGGCCGCGTACACGAGGCCGGCTGACCACCGCCACCACCCGATCGGCCCCGCCAGCCGGCTCGCACCCACGAAGGCTGCCGCGAGGCACGCCACGGCCAGCAGCTTCCCGGCGGTCACCGAGCCGATGACAGGGTCGAGCCAGGCGAGGGGCAGGAGCAGCGGGGTGCGCCGCGGGAGGTCTGGCCCCAGTCCCCACACGCCGTCCGGGACGGGGGCGTGGGGCAGGAGCACGAAGTCGAGGTTGAGGATGGCGCCCGGACGCAACGACTGCCCCAAGGCAAGCAGTCCGAGCAGTGCACCAAGCAGCCATTCAGCGAATTCGGAGCATCGGACGCGCACTGATGTATCCTCCAGACCGCGGTCCCCCGGTGGCTTCACAAGGGGAACGTACCCGCTGATACACGCAACCCACGCAGAATCACACCACACCATTGCGCGTACTCCTCTTATCCTGGCGCGGTCTTGACCACCCGCTTGCGGGCGGCTCTGAGGTCTTGGTCGACCGCCTCGCCACTGGGCTCCACGAGCGCGGCCACGAGGTGACGCTGCTCACGGCTGGACCTGTCGTCCAGAACCGGCCCTACCGGATCGTGGAGTCGTCTGGGCGACTGCGCCAGTACGTCACCAACCCGGTGACGGCGACCAGGCTCGGCCCGCACGACGTCGTGGTCGACGTCTGCAACGGCGTGCCCTTCTTCACGCCGGCGTGGACTCGGACCCCTGTCGTCTTGCTCGTGAACCACATCCACTTCGGCATGTGGCGCGAGTGGTTCTCCTCACCCGTGGCGCTGGTGGGATCGAGCATCGAGACGCGCTTGATGCCGCTCCTCTACCGTCGGCGCCACGTCGTGGCGGTGTCGGACTCCACGGCCAAGGCCCTGGCCACCCTCGGCATCCCCGCTGACAACATCAGCCTCGTCCACAACGGCGTGGAGCTGGCGACAGTCGGCCACCGCACGACACCGCGGGCGACCGAACCAACCTTCCTCGCCGTTGGTCGCCTCGTGCCGCACAAGCGCTTCGACCTCCTGCTCCGGGCCTGGGCTCGCGTGCAGCCAGCGGTCGGCGGGCGGCTCCTCGTCGCCGGCGACGGCCCGGAGCGGGACGCGCTGGCGGCGGACCTCCCGGAGGGGGCGACCCTCCTCGGCCGGGTGACGGAGGACGAGAAGCGTGCCCTGATGGAGTCGGCCTGGCTGCTGGTGCAGCCCTCGCGCCTCGAGGGCTGGGGCCTCGTCGTGATGGAAGCGGCGGCGGCCGGCACGCCCACCCTGGGCTTCTGGGCCCCTGGCACACGAGACGCCGTGGACCACGAGACCTCTGGGGTCCTCGTGCGAACGGAGACCCAGCTCGTCGACGAGTGGATCGGGCTGGCCAAGGACCACGAGCGACGCCGAGTGCTGGCCAAAGGCGCAGTGGAGCGCGCCATGGCGTTCAGCTGGGAACGGACGGTGGACGACTTCGAGCAGGTGCTCGAGCGGGCGCGACGAGAGCCGCGGCCCGCCGCCCGGGCCCTGCCGGCCCTGGTCCCCTCAGCCCAAGCCAGTCGGCGCTCCCTGCGTCGGTCGCTCGCCACCAAGGCTGGGCTGTTCCGCCTGTTCCTCTCGGAGAAGACCAACTCGACGCCCTTCTACCTGCGACTGGCCGACGAGTCCGTGGCCGCGCTCCCCTACCGCCTCGAGGGACGCCGCGTGCTGGATCTCGGCTCGGGGGCCGGCGAGATGACCGATGCCCTGCGACGCGCCGGGGCCAACGCCGTGTCGGTCGATCTCGCCGAGGAGTCGCTCCTCGCCAGCCAGACCCACGACGGGCGCGCCTGCGCCGACGGACGGACCCTGCCCTTCCCCGACGGCAGCTTCGACGGCGTCGTGTGCTCGAACATGCTGGAGCACACCCCCGACCCGGCCCCAATCCTCCACGAGATCGCGCGCGTCCTGGCGCCCGGGGGTTGGGCCTGGGTCAGCTGGACCAACTGGTACTCGCCCTGGGGCGGTCACGAGATCGTGCCGTTCCACTACCTCGGCCCCAACCTCGGACATCGGCTCTGGACCCGTTGCTTCGGCGCCGTGCGCAAGAACGTGCCCTTCGACGGCCTGTGGCCGACCTTCGTCAGCCAGGTGCTCAAGATGGCCCAGGCGCACCCGGCCCTCGAGGTGCGCGACGTGTATCCCCGGTACTACCCGTCCCAGCGCTGGGTGGTGCGCACGCCCGTCCTCCGGGAGCTGCTGACCTGGAACTGCGTGGTGCTCATGGAGCGCCGACCCCACGTCCCCCTCGACCCGGATCCCCCGCTGGCCGTCGGTGCCCACGGCCCGCGCGCCGCGATCCGCTCGGCCCTTCGTCGCGCCCGCCAGGCACTTGGCGACCATCCTGTCTTCCTGCCCATCTTGTTGCGCGCCACGCCGCTCGGAACCAGTCGTCGCATCACCAACGAGACCGAGCTGGTGATCGAGGGCTACCCGCGCTCAGGGAACACGTTCGCCCACTTCGCCGTCCTTCACGCCGAGCCTGGCGCGGTCGTCACGAGCCGGGTGCACACCCCGTCGCAGGTGAAGCTCGCAGTGCGCCGGCGCACCCCGACGCTCCTGGCCATCCGCCAGCCCCTCGATGCCGTCACCTCCACGATGGTGGCCGCGCCGCACATCGAGATCCGCACGCTCCTGCTCGAGTACATCCACCACTACGAGCAGCTGATCCCCCATCTCGACCGCGTCGTGGTCGCTACCTTCGACGAGATCACTGAGGACTTCGACGAGGTGATCGCCGTCCTCAACGAGCAGTTCTCGCTGGGGTTGCGGCCGTTCGGCCACACGCCCGAGCACGTAGAAGAGGTGTTCGCCGCCATCCGAGCGCACCACCACGAGCACTGGGGTGACGACCAGACGCGCCTCCCGCTCCCCACCGATCGTCTGCGAGCCCACAAGCGGCGGGTGCGAGCCGAAGTGCTGAGAGCAGAGCACGCAGCCTTGCTCCACGAAGCCCAGACGATCTACGAGACGGTCGCCGCCCGCTCCGTCACCAGCCGTCGAGGTGCGATCCCGTCAGCGCTCTCCCTGGAGGACACCGTCCATGCGTGAGACCGTGACGACAGCACGACCGGCCGCCGTGGCCCACTCGCAGCGCGAGTTCTACGAGGTCATCGAGCTGATCCACGACATCGAGCCGGAGCGCACGCTGGTGCAGCTCGACCTGCTCCGCACGGCGGGCGTGCGGGCGGCCCGGGTCCTCGATCTCGGGTGCGGCGAGGGCCGGCAGGTCGCCGGCCTCCGCGAGGTGCTCGATCACCCTGTGGTGGTGGGCCTCGACATCAGTCCCGCCGCCCTCGGTGACGCGCGACTACAGGGCGCCGAGCCCGTCACTGCGGCCATCGACGAGCACACCCTGCCCTTCCGGGACGGCAGCTTCGACGTGGTGGTGTTCAGCGAGGTCATCGAGCACCTCGTGGACACCGACGGGGTGATCGAGGAGATCCAACGGGTCCTGGTGAGCGGCGGCACGTTGCTGATCTCCACCCCGAACCTGTCGGCCTGGTTCAACCGCCTCCTGCTCGCCGTGGGCGTGCAGCCCGTATTCTCCGAGGTCAGCCGGCGACGGGTCTTCGGCCGGCCCGGCACACAGGTCGCTGGTCACCTGCGCCTGTTCACACATCGAGCCTTCCGGGACTTCCTGCGGTCGCACGGCTTGGTCGACGTGACGATCACCGGTGCCCCGTTCCACGGCGTGCCCCGCAGCGCGCGTTGGCTCGATCGACTCATCGCACGGCACCGACCGTCGCTGGCTGCCATCTTGGTGGCGACGGCCACCAAGCGCTGATCGCTCGCGACCGGGGCGAGGTGCGCGCTGCGGCCGTGCGTCCGTCACACTGACGAGATGGCTGTGGCCGACATCATCACCTGCGTGGATTGCGGCGGCACCTGCCATCGCATGCCGTTGGAGGCGCCCGAGCTGGGCTGGGAGGTGGGCGACGTCGTGGCCTACCGCTGCAGCGACTGCGCCGACATGTGGTATCTCGAGCTCGAGGAGGAGGACCTCGACGAGGTGGCGAGCGACGGGAGGGGCGACGACGCCGTCGATCCGAGCTGGTGACCCCGACCGGCCGTCGTCAGGCGGTCTGAGGGACCTGGTTGACCGGCCGGGGGCGCCGAGCGAGCGCTCCGCCGAACCCGAGCAGGCCGATGGCGACGGCAGGCACGGTCCCCCATGCGGCCCCGGCGGCGACGGCCAGCACCACGACCTGCACGGCGACGACAGCGCGCTGCGCGGTGGGCAGCAGCTCGGCCAGCCGGCGATGGAAGGCCAGCATCCGGGGCGGCGAGCTGAGCCGGCGACCCAGCAGCACGGCCAGGCCCCGCACGGCCCCGAAGCCCGTGACCACCGCGAACGCCGCCCACGGGGAGGCCGTGAGCGCCGCCAGGGCGATCATGAGGTACACCGACGCGGTGGTGACGTAGGTGGCCAGCCCCACCCCGATCTGCCAGCCGAAGCCGCCGCCGTAGACCCAGCTGCGGTACTGGCCCAGCCACCCTTCGTTCACCTGGCGAGTGTGGGTCGGCAAGCGGAAGCCGCCGAGCGCGAGATCGGAGGCGATCGTGACCGCGGCGAGGATGGCGCCGAGGCCGACGCGGTTGGCACCGGAGAGGTCGAGGAGACCGACGGCTCCGGCGAGGGCAGCGGCACCGGCGCCGAGGGTGGCCCCGCCGAGGATGGCGCCCACGATGAACCACGCGGCCGTGGCACCGAAGCGGTGGTTCCGGCCTCGCTCACCCATGGGGGTGATCGTCGAGAGCATCGAGAGCCCGCACGGCGACCACGTCGAGCGGACCGCGGCGGCGATGGCGACAGCAGAGGCGAGGGCGACGAGCAGCGGCGTCATGCCCCGATGCTACGCGGCCTGGGGTCGACCGACCGGCCGTAGTGTTCAGCCATGCAGATCGAGCTCGACGCGGTGGAGCAGCGGGTGATGGGCAGCCTGCTCGAGAAGGAGCGCACCGTTCCCGACAGCTACCCGATGACCCTCAACTCGCTGCGGACGGCCTGCAACCAGACCTCCGGTCGGGATCCGATCCTCACGCTCACCGAGCGCGACGTCACGGTCGCCTTGGACCGACTCCGCAGCTCGGGCCTGACGCGCGTGCTGCACCCGAGCCACGGCGCTCGCATGCCCAAGTACCGCCAGGTGCTCGACGAGGTGCTCACGCTCGGCGGCGGCGAGCGGGCGCTGCTCACGCTGCTCCTGCTGCGGGGCGCGCAGACACCCGGGGAGCTGCGCTCACGGGCGGAGCGCCTGCACGCCTTCAGCGGCCTCACGGAGCTCGACGCCGCGCTGGCCGCGCTGCGCGGTCGCGACGTGCCGCTGGTCGAGGAGCTCGAGCGGCGTCCGGGCCAGAAGGAAGAGCGGTGGATCCATCGCCTTGGTCCGGTGGTGCTCCACGAGAGCACCGGTCCATCGGCTCCCGCTGCGACTCCGGCTCCGTCGACCTCGGAGCTGGACCAGCTGCGCACCGAGCTGGCCGAGGCCCACGCCGAGATCACCCGCCTGCGCCAGGAGCTCGACGACCTCACCGCGCCACCGCCGTGAGCCACCTGCGAGCGGCGCACAGCGGTACCGATCAGCCGAACCAGACGAGCCGACGTGAACTAGTCAAAGTGAACCATTTCTCATCTGGTCCTGGTGCTGGAGGCCGCGTCGTTCCATCCTGAGCGCATGTCCCTGGCCGTTCGCATCCTGCTCGCCTGGTCCACCGTGTCGGTGGTGATCAGCCCCCTCGTCGGCAAGATGCTGGCCGCAGGCAGCCCGGAGCCGGCGCGGGTGCCGACGGCCAGGACCTTGCACGCTGTCCGAGGCTGACCCCGCCGGTCAGCTCTTGAAGAGAAAGGCCTCGTCCTCGGGGTCGAGGAACAGGCGCAGCTCATCCGCCAGCTCGGCGTGCTCGACGAGGTCGGGGTCGTCGTCGACGATCCGCTCCGCGGCGGCCCGGGCCGCCACCACCACCTTGCGGTCGCGACGCAGTGACGCCAGCTTGAGGTCGCTGCGGCCCTTCTGACGGCCGCTGAAGATGGTGCCCTCGCCACGGATGTCGAGGTCCACCTCGGCCAGCTCGAAGCCGTCCTCGCTGCGCACCAGCGCCTCGAGGCGGGCGTTGCCCTGGGCGCGCTCCTCGTCGTCTCCCTCGGCGCCGCCGCTGCCGGTGACGAGGTAGCAGAACGATGCCGAGGCACCCCGGCCCACCCGGCCGCGCAGCTGGTGCAGCTGCGCGATCCCGAACCGGTCGGCGTCGAGCACCACCATCACGGTGGCATTGGGGACGTCGACGCCCACCTCGATCACCGTGGTGGCCACCAGCACCTGGATCTGACCGTCTCGGAAGCGCTGCATCGTCGCCTCCTTCTCCGCGCCGGCCAGCCGGCCGTGCAGCAGGCCGAGCGACAGGCCCGAGAGGTCGTCTGCCTCGAGGCGAGCGAAGGTCTCCTCCGCAGATGCCACCTCCAGCTTCTCGCTCTCACCGATGAGCGGGCAGACGACGTAGGCCTGGCGACCCTCCGCCACCTCCTCGCGCACCTTGGCCCACACCGCCGCCTCCTCCTCCTGGCCCTTGGCCCAGGTCGTGACGATGCGCTGACGCCCGACCGGCTTCTCCCCGAGGATGGAGACGTCGAGGTCGCCGTAGACGGTCATGGCCGCGGTGCGCGGGATCGGCGTGGCCGTCATCACGAGCACGTCGGGAACCGCGCCACCGGCCGCCTTGGCCCGCAGCGCAGCGCGCTGCTCGACGCCGAAGCGGTGCTGCTCGTCGATGACGATCACACCCAGGCTCCTGAACTCGACGGCCTCTTGGATGAGGGCGTGCGTGCCCACCAGCAGGTCGACCTCACCCTTGGCCAACGCTGCGAGCACACGCTGGCGCTCCTTGCCAGTGACCTTGTTGGTGAGCAGCTCGATGGTGAGCGGACGATCGCCGAAGAGGGTCGACTCGTTGGTGTCGGTCACCTCCATCCCCGCCAGGAGCGGCCGGATGCTGGCGAAGTGCTGGTCGGCCAGCACCTCGGTGGGGGCCATGAACGCCCCTTGGTGTCCTCCCTGGACGGCGGCCAGCAGGGCGGCCACGGCGACGACCGTCTTGCCGGCACCGACATCACCCTGCAGGAGGCGGTGCATCGGCACCGGCCGGGCCAGGTCGTGCTCGATCTCGGCGATCACCTTGTGCTGGTCGCCGGTCAGCTCGAAGGGCAGGCGAGCCAGGAAGCGCCCGACGAGCTCGCCGGAGGTGACGTGCTCGATGCCTTGGCTGGTGGCCTCGATCCGACGCTTGCGCATCACGAGCGCCAGCTGGATGCGCAGCAGCTCGTCGAACACCAGCCGGCGCCGCGCTGTCTCCGCCTCAGCCATCGACTCAGGACGATGGATCCCCTGGAAGGCGGCGGTGCGGTCCACGAAGTCGTGCTCGTCGAGGGCCCACCCCGGCAACGGGTCGATGAAGTCACCGGCCCGTTCGAGCGCCTCCGTCAGCCAGCCCCGGAAGTCGCGCGAGTAGAGGCGCAGCTTGTCGGACTGCGGGTAGACGGCAGCGATCTGGAGACGATCCTCCTCGTCGAGCAGGTCGATCTCCGGGTTGGCGAGCTGCTTCTGGCCTCGGTAGTCGCTGATCTTCCCGAAGAACATGGCCTCGGAGCCCTGGGGCAGCTGCCGGGCCCGCCACGGCTGGTTGAAGAACGTGACCCGCAGGTACCCGGACCCGTCGCTCACGCGCAGCTCGGTGCGCGCCTTGCCGCGCCCGCGCCCCTGCACGGTGCTGGAGGACACCACCTTGCCGAAGACCCAGAGCTGCTCGTCCACGCGGGCGTCTCGGATCGAAGACTGCTTCGTCTTGTCGAGGTAGCGGCGCGGATAGTGCGTGAGCAGGTCGAACACCGTCGTGATGTCGATCCCGGCCAGCGCCTTCGCCCGTTCGGGCCCCAGTCCCGTCAGCTTCGTGACGGGGGTCTCCGCGAGCTGGCCGGGATCGACATCACGACGGTGTTCGACCTGCTCACGCAC
>JBKJIL010000110.1:0-11641 GCA_046598435.1 Acidimicrobiales bacterium | reverse complement strand
CCCGAGCCTGCCAGGGCGGCACAAACCTGCGCCTCGCGCTGCAGCGTGAGCGGAGACCGGTGCCGGTGCACTGGCGGACACTCCGCTCACGCTGCAGCGCGAGGCGCAGGTTTGTGCCGCCCTGGCAGGCTCGGGAGTGCCCGTGGCCGAGATCGTCGCGGTGTCGGAGCATCCCAGCGCGGTCCTGATGACCCGGCTACCCGGGACATCGGACCTGCGAAAGCTGGCTGACCGGGATGGTCCCGCTCTCGTCGAGCACTTCATGGAGACCTTGGCAGCGCTGCACCGCATCGATGTGGACACCCTCGATCTGCCCGGCTTCGAGCGGCCCCGTGGCGCCAAGGATCACGCCCTGCAGGAGCTCCTGCTCTGGGAGAGCATCGCGGGCGAGCACCTACCCGCGCCTGATCCGCTCCTACCCGACTCGATGGCCTGGCTGCGAGCCCACGCGCCCGACTACGTGGCCCGAACGGTTCTCGTGCAGGGAGACACTGGTCCCGGGAACTTCCTCTTCGACGGCGCCACCATCACGGGGCTGGTCGACTGGGAGCTGAGCCACTTGGGCGATCCGATGGACGACATCGCCTGGCTCGACCTTCGGGGGGCGACGGGGCCCTTCGCGGACATCGGAGCGCGGGATGCTGCGTACGAGCGGGCCAGCGGGATCCCGATCGATGCCCGGTCAGTTGCCTACTACCGGGTGCTTGTGCTGGTGCGGTGCGCTGTCATCACGGGGGTCGCGCTGGCGCGCTCGGTTGGCGTTCACGGCCCGGACGCCTACCGCGCTCCCCATCAGCGGTTCCTCGCGTCGCTCGCAGATGCGCTGTCGGCGGCAGGGGCCGGGGGCGTGATCCCGCGGTCACGTCACTGAGGGACGAGACCTCGATCAGTACCCTGCACTCACACGGCGACGATGGGTCAGGGATGTCGGACACACGCACAAAGAAGCTGGCGGAGGTCGTCGCATCGAAGATCGAGCAGGACGTCATCGATCGGGGCTGGCCCACCGGTCAGGTGATCGGCTCGGAGCACGATCTCCTGGAGCGCTACGACGTCAGCCGCGGCGTGCTGCGGGAGGCGATCCGTCTGGTCGAGCACAAGCAGATCGGGCGGATGCGGCGCGGCCCGAGCGGCGGTCTCGTGGTGACGATCCCCGACGCCGGCCCGGTCATCGACGCCGTGTCCGTGTACGTGCGCTTCGCGCAGGTGACGCTCGATGAGCTGTTCGAGGCCCGCAAGATCATCGAGGCCGTGGCCACCGAGCACGCAGCGGCTCGACTCACCGAGGCTGACCTCTCTCGACTGCGCGATCTCTCCTCTGCCAGCGGCGATGGGGCAGACCCGCACGCGCTGCACCGTCACCTCGGCGAGCTCACTGGTAACCCAGCCATCAAGCTGTTCAACGACCTGCTCACCAGGCTCACCGCGTTGTACGTGGGCTCCTTGAGCGTCTCGCCGACCGGCCGCAAGAAGTGGAACGCAGCGTCCGATCTGGCGCATGACGCCATCGTCGACGCCTTGGTGAGCGGCAACGCGGGGCTGGCCAGCCACCGGATGGAGGTGCACCTCGACGCGCTCGGCGATCTGCTCCGCAGGCGCCACGCCTCGCAGACCGTGCTGTCGGAGCTCCTCGGCCGCGGCGGGGGCGCTTCCAAGATGGCCGAGGAGCTGGCTCGCACCGTCTTCCGCGATGTCGCCGAGCGCGGGTGGCCCACCGGCGAGGTGCTGGGTTCTGAGGCTGAGCTCATCGAGCAGTACGACGTGAGCCGGGCGGTGCTCCGCGAAGCGGTTCGTCTGCTCGAGCACCACGGGATCGCTCGCATGCGACGAGGTCCCGGCGGCGGCCTGGTGGTCACAGAGCCGGGGGCCGATCCCATCGCTGATGCCATGACGCTGTATCTCGAGTATCAGGGCGTCACCCCTGCCCACCTCTACGAGGCGCGGGTCGCACTCGAGCTGGCGGCGGTGGATCTGGCGACCGCTCGCCTCGACGACGAGGGCAGGGCAGCCCTGCAGGCGAGCCTGCGAGCCGAGCAGGATGATGCTGGCCACGACCTCAACGAGACCAGCCACGCCCTGCACCTGGTGGTGGCGGATCTCGGTGGCAACCGACTGCTCGTGCTGCTCCTGCAGATCCTGATCCGCCTCAGCGCCCGCCACACGCCGCCGCTGGCGGAGGGTGGCCCCACGCAAGACGACCTGGCGACGCGCGTCCATCGCATCCATGCCGCGATCGTCGCCGCCATCGTCGCCGGCGACGCTCCGCTCGCTCGGCGTCGCATGCAACGCCACCTGGCTGCGCTGGTGCCCTGGTACGCGTAACGCTTCCCTGCGCAATTGGGTACACTCATTAGTCTCCGGTAGCTGGGCGCCATGTGCCGCCGTGGGGACCCAGAGGAGCTCGACGTTGCATGGGGGTGCAGGCGTAGGTGGACGAGAGGGACCGGTCCGGTGAACGTCGAACCCTCCGATCTGAGGATCGGGAGGTCGCGCCATGACGTTGACGCACGTGCCGGAGGGGGCGGGGCGCATGCTCGATGCCGGGTCGCGGATGGCGCGGGACCTCACCCCCGGGCAGCGCTGGACCACTGGGCTGATGGTCGCTCTGGGGCTCGTCGTGCTCGGCTTCGGGTTGCCCGGCGCCACCCGCACGGTGTTCCCGGCTGCCGCCAGCGAGGCGGAGCTCGTCGAAGCGAACCCGTCCGACGGGCCGGTTCTGGTGGCGCCGCCATCGTTCACGGACACGCTCGTGCGTCCTGCGTCGCCCTCGTCATCGTCGTCGTCGCCCGAGGTCGCGCCGGCCACGACAGCTCCG
Source organism: Acidimicrobiales bacterium (assembly GCA_046598435.1). Classification (GTDB taxonomy): domain Bacteria; phylum Actinomycetota; class Acidimicrobiia; order Acidimicrobiales; family VFJN01; genus VFJN01. The sequence goes on along the minus strand of JBKJIL010000110.1, from coordinate 8,826 downwards.
GACGCCGACGCCGACGTCGTCTCGGCGCCGGGCGGCTCGGCGCTGGCATCGGTCGTGGCGCTGTACGACCCTGCGGTCGGGTTCGCCGATCGCACCGACGAGGCGATGGCCAAGCGGTTCCTCGCCGCTGCCGGCCTGTCGGTGAGCTTCGTCCCCATCGGCGACGCCGTCTCCACCTGTTCCGCAGCGAAGGACGCAACGCTGGTGGTGGCTGGCGGGCCGCTGCCGGAGAAGGTTCGCGCGTGCCTTCAGCTCGCCGGCACCCTGTCGCTGTCCTTCGACGACGATGCTGCACTCGGTGCGGTGGAGACCGCCGTCTCCACCCGCCGCGGGGTGGTCCGCTCGCTGTTCGACACGGCCGCCGTCGCCGGCGGTGAGCTCTCGGGACGGCTGGGACTGGTGGCGGATGAACGGCTGCGCGCCAGGGTCGAGCCGCTGCTGCCGGCCGTGCGCTCGGCGGGCTTGAACATCACGACCGTGTCCTGGCTCCCTGCAGGGGACCCGCCCGCTGCCGTCGCGGTCGGCCTTGCCGGTGCTGACCTGTCCGGCGTGCTGTTCGCCACGAGCACCCAAAGCCAGTCCATCATCGGCTCCCAGCTGCGGGTGCTCTCCCCGAGCAGCAAGCTCGTCGTGCTGGACGCCGCCGACAGCGTCACCTCCAGCTCGTATCCGGCCGTGTTCGACGGTGCGATTGCGGTCACGAGCGTGCAGCTGCCCTGGCACCCCGGCGCAGTGGAGCAACGGGCGACGTGTCGCTCCACCTGGGAGAGCGCACAGGCACCTCCCATGAGCCTGAGTGATGCGGAGCTGCTGCGAGCGCTGACGTGGTGCCAACACGCCGCGTTGGCCAGCGCGCTGACCCAGCGGGCCTCGCTGTCAGGTCTTCGGGATTCGCTGCTCGGCCTCGAGGTCGCATCACCCATCACGAGCCAGCTCGGGGCGCTCCGCGATGGGGGCTACGGGCCGACAACCGTCACGCAGGTCACCTGGGGCGCCGCCTGCAGGTGCTGGTCCTCGACCACGCCGTTCCAGCCCTCGGGATCGGCGCATGGCTGAGACCCCCTTGCTGGAGGTGCGCGGGGCAGACTTCTCCTACGGACCCCTCCAGGTGCTCTTCGACGTGGGGATCGAGGTGCCGGCCGGTGGCCGCGTGGCGCTTCTGGGCACGAACGGTGCCGGCAAGTCGACCCTCCTGCGCCTGGTGTCGGGACTCGAGCGGCCCACGCGCGGCACGGTGTGGTTCGACGGTGCCGACGTCACGTCCGTGCCTGCTCATGAGCGCGTCAAGGGCGGGCTGGTGCAGGTGAACGGCGGCAAGAGCACCTTTCCCTCGCTCTCCGTGCGGGAGAACCTGCGGATCGGCGCCTACACGTTCATCCGCGACGAGCCGCTCATCGCCGCTCGGATCCGCCAGGTGCTGGACGTGTTCCCCGAGCTGGCCGGTCGCCTCGATCAGCCGGCTGGCACGCTGTCGGGCGGCGAGCAGCAGATGGTGGCGCTGGGACGAGCCGTGGTGACCGGGGCGCGGCTGGTCGTGATCGACGAGCTGTCGCTGGGGCTGGCCCCGATCGTGATGGAGACGATCCTGCGCCTGATCGACCTCTGGATCGAGGAGGGGATCACGCTGCTGGTCGTGGAGCAGTCGCTCGACGTGGCGATGTCGATCTGCGATCGGGCCTACTTCATGGAGAAGGGCGAGGTGCGCTTCAGCGGACCGACCGCTGAGCTTCTCCAGCGCACCGACCTCGTCCGTTCGGTGTTCTTCGGCGACGGGGGCACGGCGGCGTGACCGTGCTCGCCTTCACCGTGCCCGGCACCGCGTTCCAGGTGCCCGTCGAGATCGTGACGCTCGGGCTGATCACGGGGCTCACCTACGGGCTCCTCGGGCTCGGCCTCACACTCGTGTACCGGACCACGCGCATCCTCAACTTCGCGCACGGCGAGATCGGAGCGCTCCCGGCGGCACTCATCCCCATCCTCGTGATCAACGGCGGGTGGCCCTACTGGGCCGTGCTCCCGCTCGCCCTCGCGCTGGCGGCGGTCCTCGGCGCAGTCACCGAGCTGTTGGTGATCCGCCGGCTCGCCAAGGCTCCTCGTCTCATCCTGCTCGTCGCCACCATCGGCGTGTCCCAGATCCTGCTGGTCGTGAACCTCGTGCTGCCGAGGACTGGGGAGCTGGCCCGCTCGTCGTTCCCCACGCCCTTTGGTTGGAGCTTCCGGGTGGGGAGCTACTTCGTCTCGCCCGGGCAGGTGGCCATCTTGCTGGTGTCGCCCCTGCTGCTGGTGGGGCTGTCGAGCTTCCTCAACCGCACTTCGGTGGGCATGGCGAGCCGCGCCGCCGCCGAGAACAGCGACGCCGCGCAGCTCGCGGGGGTTCCCGTGCACCGGGTGTCGCTCATCGTGTGGACGGTCGCTGGCCTTCTGGCGGGCGCATCGGCGGTCCTCGTGGGCCCCACGAAGCCGTTGCTCACCACGGTGGCGCTGGGCCCGTCGCTCATGCTGCGAGCCCTCGCGGCCGCGATGATCGGTGGGCTGGTGAGCCTCCCCCGGGTGTTCCTCGGCGGCATCCTCATCGGCATCCTCGAGGCGCTGGTCACGTTCAACTACTCCACCGGGGGCGCGTTGGAGCTGGCCCTGTTCCTGGTGATCGTCGGGAGCCTCGTCGTCCGCAAGAACCTGGGCCAGCTGGCACGGGGCGGCGAGGAGTCGTCGTGGTCGCTGGCCGGTGCCGTTCGGGCGCTGCCCCCCCGCCTGGCCGCACGGGCCGACCTCGTGCGCGCCCGACGCGGCGCGCTCGGCGCGGGTGCACTGGCGGCGATCGTCGCACCCCTGCCCTTCGGCAGCTCGCAGCACGTGCTGATGACGAGCGTGGTGCTGTCGGCGCTGATCGGCCTCTCGTTGGTGGTGCTCACCGGGTACGCGGGCCAGGTGTCGCTCGGGCAGTTCGCCTTCGTGGGCTTGGGCGCCGTCGTGGGGGGCCGGATGCTCCAGCTCGGCTACGTGCCGTGGATGGCCATGCTCTACAGCGTTCTCGCGGGCGGGATCGCAGCACTGGTGATCGGCATCCCGGCGCTTCGCATTCGCGGCCTGTTCCTCGCCTTCACGACTCTGGCGTTCGCGGTGGCCACCAGCACATGGGTGTTCGGGCAGAGCTGGCTGGTGCACCTTTCGGGATCGCAGACATCGACGACCATCCCGCGTCCGGTGTTGTTCGGGATCGACATGCAGCGCACCCGCAACTACTACTGGCTCTGTCTCGCGCTGTTCGCGGTCGTGGCCGCGATGGTGCACCGTCTCCGGCGATCGGGGATCGGTCGGGCCATGCTCGCCGTGCGTGACAACGAGCCAGCCGCGGCCACGCTGGCCGTATCGCCACGACGCGTGAAGCTGACCGCCTTCGTGCTCGCCGGCATGATCGCTTCACTCGGGGGTTACCTCTACGGCGGGCTCCTCGTGACCTTCTCGAGCGCGACCTTCGGGCCAGTCGAGTCGCTGAACCTGCTCGCCATGGTGATCTTCGGTGGGGTCACGTCGATCACCGGCGCCGTGATCGGGGCGATGTGGGTGCGAGGGATCCCGTTCTTCTTCGGGGCCAACATCGGTCTCATCTCCTCCGGGATGGGCTTGCTGCTCGTGCTGCTCGTCCTACCCGGAGGCGTGGCTGCCCTTCTGTTTCGCCTGCGCGATCGACTGGTCACCCGGCTGACGGGCGAGGCGGTCGACCAGGTGGTCCCCTCTGCCGCGGGCGGCCGTTCCCGTCTCGAGCCACGGGTCGCAGCGAGCGCCCCAAGCGACAGCCCCGCCCTGGAGGCTCGCGCCGTCACCGTGCGCTACGGCGGTGTGGTGGCCGTCGACGCAGTGTCGATGTTCGTGTCCTCCGGCGAGGTCGTGGGTCTGGTGGGACCGAACGGGGCCGGCAAGACCTCGCTGTTCGACGCCCTGTCCGGACAGGTCACGCCCGATCAGGGGCAGGTGCTCCTCGACGGTGCCGACATCTCTTGGCTGCGCCCCGACCAGCGAGCCCTGCTGGGCATCAGCCGCACGTTCCAGCAGGCTCGCCTGTTCGATGAGCTCACGGTGGTGGATGCCTTCAAGCTGGCTCTCGAGCGGCACGACCCGAGCGAGCTGGTGCCGTCGCTGCTCGGGCTGCCGCCGTCTCGTGTGGCCGAGCGCACGAAGCAGCTGAGGGCCGACGAGATCGTCGAGCTCCTCGGGTTGGAGCCGTTCGCCCATCGCAGCGTGCTCCAGCTGTCGACCGGCACCCGCCGCCTGGCCGAGCTCGGGTGCACGATCGCCATGGGCGCTGAGGTCCTCCTGCTCGACGAGCCCACCGCCGGCATCGCACAGCGCGAGGTGGAGGCCTTCGTGCCTGCCATTCGGGAGATCCAGGCCCACCTCGGCGCGTCGGTGGTGATCATCGACCACGACATCCCGATGATCGGGGCAATCGTGGATCGCCTCTACGTGCTGGCGGCCGGATCCGTGATCGCCGAGGGACACCCTGATGTGGTGCGACGCGATCCGGAGGTGGTCCGGGCCTACCTGGGCACGGACGAGCGCGCCATTCGCCGCTCGTCGCATGCCGCCGGGGCACCGCCTCGCGTGACCGCCGACGCCGATGCCGACGCGGACCCCGATATCGACGTCGACCCCCCAGCACGCACCAGCGCGGCCCGTACCGCGAAGAAGGCGCCGGTCCCGTGACGATGAGGAGATCCCGATGACCACTCCCGACCCGCTCACCCGTCGCCTGGGCGGGCGCACTCCATCCACGCTGGTGGGCTTGGCGGCGGCCTTCCTGGTGGGGGTCCTGCTGGCGGCGTTGCTCGTGCCCGAACGCGACGAAGTGCTCGCGTCCGGACCCGGGTCCGAGCTGGGCGGTGACGGAGCCAGCTCGAGCGACGGTGGGGCGGTGTCCGGTGGTGACAGCGCCCCGACGTCAGGGGTCGAGGGAGCCGTCGGCGGCGACAGCGGCGCAACGAGCCCGACGGGTGGCGGCGCCACTGGCGGCACCAGCACGGGGAGCGTGGCCGGAGCGGGCAGCCCGGGCGCCCCGGGCGCCCCCGGTGGCGGCGGGTCGAGCGCAGCGGCGGGCGGGGCCACGGCGCCAGGGGTGACGGCCTCGAGCATCACGATCGGGTTCGGTCTCCCCGATCTCTCGGCCATCGGGGCCCTCGGGCCTGGCTACGACCAGGGGAATCCGAAGCAGCACGTCGAGGGGATCCTCAGGCAGCTCCGGGCCGAAGGGCGGCTGCCCGTGCACGGCCGTGACATCAAGGCGGTGTTCAGCTCGTACAACATCCTCTCGGCCGACGCCCAACGGGCCACCTGCGAGACCTTCGGCCTCGACAACGTGGTGTTCGCAGTGGTGGCGATCCACGACTTCGGCACGGGGAACGAGTGCACCGCCCGGGAGTTCAAGCTCCCCACCTTCACGAGCGACGGCAACAGCGACGCGGTGTACGCCCGGGCGGCCCCCAACCTGTTCACCATGCAGATGTCGTCGGACCGCCTGTTCCGCAACTTCGTGGCATGGGCTGACCGCGACGGGTTGCTCACCGGCAAGCGCATCGGCGTCTACTACCCCTCGGATCCCGCATTGGCCCAGGTCGTGAGAGAGAGCATCATCGCCCCCCTCAAGGCGCGGGGTCGCACGGTCGTGTCCGAGGTGCAGACCGCGGATCAGAACACCGGTGGCCCGACCGATGCGGTGGCCGTCCAGCGGTTCTCCTCAGACCGGGTGGACACCGCGATCCTCGTGGTGTCCGCCATCGCCAAGACCAACTTCTTCAACCAGGCCCAAGCGCAGGGCTTCCACCCCCGCTACCTGGAGAACGATGCCGGGTTCTCCACCACCGACACGGCCACCTCCACCTACCCGAAGGACCACTTCGACGGCACCCCCGCCTTCACGGGTCTGCGCTTCGGTGAGCCGAACTCGGGCCTACCTGAGCCGGCCGAGGCCCAGTGGTGTCGAGCCGCCATCAAGAAGCAGACCGGCAACGACATCCCGCGCCAGGGCCGTGACGCCGAGTACATCGCCGCCAACCAGGCGTGCGACGAGATCCTCACCGTGCTCCACGGTCTCGAGCAGGCGGGCCCGGCACTCACCCGCGACAGCTTCATCCGAGGCGTGGAGACGATCCGCGACAAGCCTGCGGGGATCCACGGCAACCTGACCTTCACGCCCCAGCGCCACGACGGCACCGGCACGTGGCGTCGGATCGACTGGACGAAGTCGTGCTCGTGCTGGAAGGTGAAGTCGAACCTGTCGCCTCTGCTCGTGAGGTGACCTGCCGGTGTCACCGCGATCAGCGGCGGGTGCGCTCGACCGATCGCAGGCGTCGCCACGATCGTGGGCTGCTCACCAGACCAGCTCGAGGTTCTCCACGGCCCGCAGGCCCTGGGAGTAGCTGAGGACGATGCCGTCGGGGAGGGAGTACTCGGGGATGGCCTTGTGCCACTCCTCGAGGGCCACCCGCAGCTCCATGCGAGCGAGGTGCGACCCGAGGCAGCGATGCGCCCCGCCGCCGAAGGCGATGTGCTTGTTGCTCTCCCGGTCGAAGTCGACGGCGTCGGGGTCGGCCCACGTGCGCTCGTCGGTGTTGGCCGAGCCGAGCATCACCGACACCACCTGGTTGGCCGGGATCGGGCAGCCACCGATCTCCGTCTCCTGCGTGGTGATGCGGACGACCCCCTGCACCGGCGACTCCCAGCGCAGCATCTCCTCGATGGCGTGCTGGATCAGCGACGGGTCCTTGACGAGCTGGGCCCGCTGGTCGGGGTTCTGGGCCAGATAGGACAGCATGCAGTCGAGCGAGGCGGTGACGGTGTCGAGGCCGGCCAGGAAGAAGAGGTAGCCGATGTCGAGCACGTCCTCGGCCGTGAGGCGGTGACCGTCCACCTCGGCATCGAGGAACATCGAGATGAAGTCGTCCTTGCGCTCCGCCTGGCGCTCCTCGACCACCTCCTGGAGGACGGCGTAGATCTGCTGGCCAGTGGCGTTCACCATCTCCACCCGCTCGTCGGCGGTGTGGGCGGGTGGGCGGATGATGCCGTCCTTCAGCTTCACGAACTCGGCCGTGCGCGAGGTGGGGAGCCCCAGCAGCTGGAGGAACACGGTGCTCGGGAAGGGCTCGGCCACCGCGGTGTGGAAGTTGCAGCGACCGGCATCGACGACCTGGGCGATCAGGTCGCGCACGAGGGCGCGGGTCTGGTCCTCCAGGAGCGCGACCTGCTTCGGGGCGAAGATCGGGTCGAGCAGCTTGCGGAACTTCTTGTGGTCGGGGGGGTCGATCTGCAGCGGGATGAGCGGACGGATCTGGCCGATGGCCACCGCGTCCACGCCTGACGAGAAGATGTCGGGGTGGCTGAGGACGTGGCGCACGTCCTCGTCACCGCCGACGATCATCATCCCGCCCATGTCCTCGCCGAGGTCGATGACCGGTGCGGCATCCCGCAGCAGCTTGAACAGCGGCTGCGGATGGGCCAGCGCTTCGGGATCCTGTTCGCCGGCCATCATGTTCATGTCGCTCATCGAGCCCCCTCGGTCGCGCGTTGCGGCCACTGTTCTAGCCCAGATCTAACGCAGGCGTCACTTCTCCGAGGGAGGTCGGGTGACGGCGCTGACGACCTCGGGGAAGCACCAGGTGGGTGCGGTCGATCTCCCCGTGGGTCCATGCGGCTGCCACCGCTGGCAGGGAGCGCAAGCGGCGCACGCGCCACAGGTTGGCCGTCCCAGCCGAGCCGCATGCCTCCTCGTCCCCGCTCTCCGATCGCATCGTGTGGAGGGCCGCAGCCGTCACCCTGTCCCAAGACGTTCGTCGACCTGCTGCGGTTGGGGCCGTCAGCGCCGAACGCTCCAGTAGCGTCGGGCCCGTGAGCGGCCCTCGATTGCCCGGCGGTGTGGTGCACGAGCTGCCCAGCGACCTGCGCGACGGGCTGATCGCCAGCTCCGCGGCCCTCGACGCCTGGCACGACATCACGCCGCTGGCCCGCAACGAGTTCATCTGCTGGGTCACCGATGCCAAGCAGCAAGCGACGCGAGAGCGGCGCATTCGTCGCACTCGAGAGGAGCTCGAAGAAGGCCAGCGCCGACCGTGCTGCTGGCCCGGGTGCACGCACCGCGAGCGCACCGGCAGCTAGCAGTCGGTCGGCCGCTTCGTCCGGCCCCGACCACCTACGCGGGGTCGGCGGCCCGGACGGTGGTCTTCTCCGCCGGCACGATGGGCGGCGCTTCCTTCCAGGACGGCACGCCGTCCTCGGGCCGGGCGGCCGGCCAGCCGTCCTCGTGCACCTCGGCCCAGTGCGAGTGGTTCAGCTGGTGAAGGGTGAAGCAGGCGTTGAGGCTGTTGTAGAAGCCCTGGTTGTCCTGCGTCTCGTTCACCGACTCCTTGATCATCAGGGCCGTCATGGTGGGCAGCTTGGCGATCCGGCGGGCGAAGTCGAGCGTCTTGTCCTCCAGCTCGGCCCGCGGGAACACCTTGGAGACCATGCCGAGCTGGTGAGCCTCGTGCACGTCGATGCTGTCGCCCGTGAGCATGAGCTCCTTGGTCTTGCGGGCACCGAGCTCCCACGGGTGGGCGAAGTACTCGAGGCCGCACATGCCGAGCCGAGTGCCCACCACGTCGGCGAACACGACGTCGTCGGCGCCCACGATGAGGTCGCAGCTCCACATGAGCATGAGCCCGGCCGCGTAGACGGTGCCCTGCACCTGGGCGATGGTGATCTTGCGCAGGTTGCGCCAGCGGCGGGTGTTCTCGAAGTAGTAGTGCCACTCCTGGAGCATCCGCTTCTCGGCCCCTTGTCGGGTGGCGCCGTTGATGA
>JBKJIL010000033.1:0-8244 GCA_046598435.1 Acidimicrobiales bacterium | reverse complement strand
CGCTGGCCGCCGACATCGGTACCGCCCTCGGCGGGGGCGCGCACCTCCGAGACCTGCGCCGCACAGCGATCGGGTCGTTCACGCTGGCGGAGGCCGTTCCGCTCGAGGCGCTCACTCCCGAAGGCCTCCTCACCCCAGCCGCGGCGATGCGCGATCTCGCCTCGCGCACCGTCGACGACGCCACCGCGGCCGATGTGGCCCACGGCAAGGTGCTCGAGCTGGAGCGGTTGGCGCTCGACCCAGGAGACGCCGGGCCCTGGGCCCTGATCGGCGCCGGCGGCGCGCTGCTCGCCGTCTACGAGCCCCACCATCCAGGCACCGTGAAGCCCGGCGTCGTGCTGGCCAGCGCCGGATGAGCGCCGGGGCTCGTAGCCTCCTGCGGATGGAGGTGCTGCGCGACATCGACGCTTGCCGGCCCGGTGCGGGCAGCGTCGTCACCATCGGGGCCTACGACGGGGTGCACCTCGGGCACCGGGCCGTGATCGCCGAGGTGCGTCGACGGGCCGAGGCCGCTGGTGTGGCCAGCGCGGTGGTCACCTTCGACCGCCATCCGGCGGCGGTCGTGCGCCCGGAGTCGGCCCCACGCCTGTTGACCGACCTGGAGCAGAAGCTGGAGCTGCTCGATGCCACCGGCGTGGATCGCTGCCTGGTGATCGCCTTCGACGAGGCCCGCTCCAAGGAGCCGGCCGAGGAGTTCGTCCGCGAGGTGCTGGTGGGGTGCCTCGGCGCCAAGGTGGTGATCGTGGGGGAGGACTTCCACTTCGGCCACCAGCGCAAGGGCAACGTGGCGTTGCTCACCGAGATGGGCGAGGACCTCGGCTTCGCGGTGGCCGGCCTGCCGCTCGTCGACGCCGACGGTCGAGTGGCCGGTCCCACCGAGCGAGCGTCGTCCACGGCCATCCGCCACGCGCTCGGGCAGGGAGACCTGGCCGCCGCGGCGCGCATGCTCGGGCGCCCGCACGAGGTGCGGGGCATCGTCGCCCACGGCGACGAGCGGGGTCGTGAGCTCGGGTTCCCGACCGCCAACGTCTCGGTGCCCGGCGACATCCTCCTGCCCGCCGACGGGATCTACGCCGGGTGGCTCCAGCGAGCCGACGCCACGGAGTGGCCGGCCGCGCTGTCCCTGGGCCGGCGGCCGACGTTCTACGTGGAGGCCCACGCCAGCCTCCTCGAGGCGCACCTGCTCGACTTCGAGGGCGACTTGTACGACGAGCACGTGCGAGTGCGCTTCGTCGCCCACCTGCGCGGCGAGGAGCGCTACGACACCGTGGAGGCCCTCGTGGACCAGATCCGCCTCGATTGCCAACGAGCGCGCAAGATCCTCGGTGAAGTGCCGATGACCTAGGTATGTCCAGCGGACCGCGGTCGAGCGGCCAGAATCGCCCAATGCTCGAAGATGGCTGGGAGCCGATCGTGGTGCGCGACGCTGATGCGACGCCGCCGGTCGAGGAAGACGTGGTGACGAGGCGCTCCGGCAAGGTGCGCCACCTCGCCATCACCACTGACCCGATCATCGGCCCGGGGCCGACGGCGGAGGAAGAGGCTGACGTCACGCTGCCGCGGTTGGCGCGCCACGAGATCACCCTGGCCGACGGCCATCAGGTCGGCGTGGCCGTGTGCGGTCGGGGCGTGCCCCTCGTGGTCGTCCACGGGTTCTCGGCCGAGGGGATCCTGTACGCGCAGACGCTGTCGCGCCTCGTCGATCTCGGGTTCAAGGTGATCGCCGTCGACACCGCCGGCCATGGAGGCACGCTGGGCCTGCCGACCAACGCCCAGAGCATGGCCAGCTACACCGAGCTCCTCGCCCGGGTGCTCGATCACCTCGGCGTGCCTCGAGCCGTGCTGGCCGGCCACTCGATGGGCGGTCGCCTGGTGACCGAGCTGGCCGCTTCGCAACCCGAGCGGGCCATCGGCGTCGTGCTGCTCGACGCCATCGTGGGCGACACCTGGGACCGCATGGTCAACCTGTTCCGCGTGTTCCCGCCGCTGCTCGTGGGGGTCGGCGCAACGCTCCTGGTGGACACGGTGTCGACGGTGCCGTGGTTCCGCGATCCGCAGCAGGCCATCAAGCTGGGCCGCCTCGTCGGCCCCACCCTGGCCGGTCATGCTCGGCGACCATGGCGCCTGCTGGGCCCCATGGCCTCGATCCTGCGCAGCCGAGGCACCCGCGAGATGCTCGACACCCTGCGCCGCGAGAAGGTGCCGGTGTTCGCCATCCACGGCGACCGGGACCTGGTCGTGCCCCTTGCCACTTCTAAGGACACGGCCCGTCGCTCGCGAGGCGATCTCGTCATCGTGAAGGGAGCCTCGCACTCATGGCTCCTGAAGGACCCCGAGACGCTGCCGTCGATCATGCACGCGCTCATGCGGGGACGGCTCGGCACGGCGGTGCTGAAGGCCCGCCTCGAGAAGGGCCTCGACCTCGACGCCACCGACGACGAGATCGAGCGGGCCATGTACGCGCCGGGTGCACTGGTGCTCGAGCTCACCCCACGGCAGCGGTTCCACGACACCGAGGAGCTGCACCGCCCGCCCCGCTACCGCTGGCGGCTGCTCCCAGCCCGCGACCCGCGAGACTGACGCTCCGCCGCCGCGGCGGAGCGCGACGGCCCGAGGGGCCGCACGGAGCACGCCACGCAGCGGGGTCAAACGGGTGAGTCGGTGCCGGCGAGGCCAGCGCACTCGGCGCTGGAGGGCAAGGGCGCGACGGCGGCCGGCCAGCGTGGCCGGTGTCCCCACGCCGGGGTTGCCGGTGCCGGCCACCAGCGGTTCGTGTCGTGTTGCACTCGTGCGGTGCAAGTCGGCACGTACGTGCATCGTGGCACGAATCGCAGCGTGTCCGGTGCGACGGTGTTCGTGTGGGGTTGCACCCCTGCGGTGCAAGTCGGCACGTACGTGCATCGAGGCACGAATCGCGGACCGTGCGCCGCCGACCCCCAACCCCGGGCCAGCGACACCGCCACGGACGACTCGAGCCGCACGCCTCCGCCGCATCGTTGCCGCCCTTGCGTCCGGCCCCACCAGGACGGTGTGCGCGCCGATCCGCTGGATGACCAGCTATCCGCCGGCGTCGGCGGGAGTGCCGGAGCCGTCATCTTCTGCTCGGGACGGGCCTGTCCCCTTGATCGTGGTCAGGAGCACATCGCCCTCGTGTGCTCCGACCAGTGAGGTCAGGAGGCCGATCACATAGGACTCGTCGACGCCCGCGTTGGTCTCCGCCCAGTCGCTGACCTCGTCGACGTCGGCGCCGGTCACCTCGTACTCGCGGCAGGCGTGCCCCGGGGAGCCGTTCCAGAAGGAGACGCGAAAGGTCGGCGCGTCCACCTCGATGTTGACGTCGCGCGGGTCGACGGGGCGAGCCTGGATGGTCATGTCCTCCATCCTCCCAGGGCGGCGGGATCAGTAGGCGAGGAGCGATCGGGCGGCGTCGGTGATGTCGGCCGTCTGGGGGAGGATCGCCTTCTCGAGCACCGGGGCGTAGCCCACGTGGGTGTCGAGAGCGCCGACGCGGCGCACCGGGGCGTCGAGGTGGTCGAAGACCTCGCTGCCGATCCACGCTGCCACCTCTGCGCCGAAGCCGCCGGTGAGCACGTCCTCGTGCACCACGAGGGCACGGCCGGTGCGCTGCACCGACTGGCCGACCAGATCCTGGTCCCAGGGGGAGATCGTGCGGAGGTCGATGACCTCGACGGCACCGGCCCCCTCCGCGTCGAGGGCGGCGGCTGCCTCCAGGCTCTTCTGCACGGTCGCGCCCCACGTGACCAACGTGAGGTCCGTGCCCGGCCGGCGGATGTCGCCGTGCCCGAAGGGGAGGACCCAGCCTGGCTCGGGGAACGGGTCGCGGGCGTAGGGCTGGCGCAGCAGGTGCTTGTGCTCGAGGAAGAGCACCGGGTCCTCGCACTGGAAGGCGTAGCGCAGCAGGCCGACGGCATCGCGGGCCCGCGACGGGAAGGCGATCAAGAGGCCGGGCACGTGGGCGAAGATCGACTCGCCGCTCTGGCTGTGCCAGATGGCGCCGCCGGTGAGGTAGCCGCCGATGGGCACGCGGATCACGGTGGGGCAGGAAAAGGCCCCGTTGGAGCGCCAGCGGATGGTGGCCGCCTCGCTCTTGATCTGGTGCATGGCCGGCCAGATGTAGTCGAAGAACTGGATCTCGGGGGCCGGCCGCAGCCCACGGATGGCCTGGCCCACCGCGCGCCCGATGATGTTCGCCTCCGCCAGCGGGGTGTTGTAGCAGCGGGCCTCGCCGAAGCGTCGCTGCAGGCCGTGGGTGGTGCCGAACACGCCGCCCTTGCCCTCGAGGTCGGCCAGCAGCGCCTCGCGGGCGTCGGCCACGTCCTCGCCGAACACCCGCACCCGCTCGTCGGCCTCCATGATCTCGTGCAGGGTGCGCTTGATGGCCTCCCCGAAGGCAACCACCTCCCCGTCGCTCGACGGCTCCCCGGGCATGGGCACCTTGGGCAGCACGTAGACGTGCTCGGTGGCGCTGGCGGCCTCAGGCAGCGGGGCGGCCATGGCCACCTTGGCCGCTTCGGCCACCTCGGCGGTGGCCTCCACGCGGATGCGCTCGGCGTCGTCCTCGGTCAGCGCACCGGCGTCGATGAGGGCGGCGCGGAGGAGGGCGATCGGGTCGTGGGCCGTCTCGTCGGCCAGCTCTTCGGCGGTGCGGTACTTGCTCTGGGTGTCGGCAGCCGAGTGGGAGTACGGCCGGGTGACCTTGGCGTGCACCAGGGCGGGGCCGGTGCCCGCTCGCACGTGGGCTACGGCGTCGTGGGCCGTGGCGTAGGCCTCGAAGTAGTCGCGCGCGTCCACTCGGTAGGTCCGCAGGCCGCGGAACCCGGCGACCAGCTCCGAGATGGGGGCGGGGGACTGGTCGGCCGACGGCACGGAGATGGCGTAGCCGTTGTCGGCCACGACGAAGAGGACCGGCAGGTGCAGGGTGCAGGCCGTGTTCAGGCTCTCCCAGAACTCGCCCTCGGAGGTGGCGCCCTCGCCCAGCGACACGTAGGTGAGCTCGTCACCGTGGGCGACGCAGCCAGGCAGGTGCGGTCGCCGGGAGATGTAGCGGGCCGCCTCGGCGGACCCGACGGCGTTGAGGCACTGCGAGCCGGTGCACGACGACTGGGTGACGATGTTCTTGTCCTTGGCGCCCCAGTGGGCTGGCATCTGCCGGCCCCCCGAGGCCGGGTCGGCGGCCGAGCCGACGGCCTGCAGCAGCACGTCGGTGGGGCTGACGCCGAGGCCGAGCACCAGCGCCAGGTCCCGGTAGTAGGGGAAGAACCAGTCGTAGCCGGGGCGCAGCTGGCGGGCCAGGGCGAGGAGCAGGGCCTCGTGGCCGGCCCCGGAGATCTGGAAGAACACCCGGCTCTGCTTCTGGAGGGCCATCTCTCGGTCGTCGATGGCACGGGACAGGCAAGCGGTGCGGTAGTCCTCCAAGGCGTGGGCGAGCGGGACGCCACGTAGGGTGGGGGCGTTGGCGAGCTTGCGAGAGGTCACCGACGTCACGGTAGACCGACGCTGATTGAGGCGCTCGGAAGGGCGACTGCTACCGTATGAGCGCCTCCACAGGCGCGCCCTGCGCGCTCCGAGGTGTTCTGCCCGTCGACGCGCCAGCCGCGCGCAGCGCTCGATCGAGCCGGGCCCAAGTCCCCACCTCCCGATTCGGAGTACCCCAACGAATGTCTGAGCAGATCGACAAGGCCAAGGCCGGCATCATCGCGGAGCACCGTCTCCACGACACCGACACCGGCAGCCCTGAGGTGCAGATCGCGATCCTCACCAAGCGGATCAACCATCTGAACGAGCACCTCCAGAAGCACAAGAAGGACCACCACAGCAGGCGAGGCTTGCTGATGCTGGTGGGCCAGCGACGGCGGCTCCTCGACTACGTCAAGAAGAACGACGTCGAGCGCTACCGCACGATCATCGCCACGATGGGCTTGCGCCGCTGACAACTGATCTGCACGACGGGCGGTCCATCGAGGGCCGCCCGCTGCACATCTAGCGACAGACCAACCAACAACAACGGCGGTAGGACGGGTCAGCTGCCAGTTGCCGATCCCCGGGGGGTGCATCCTCCGGTGGTCGCCAACTGGGAACTGGCCCCACCGCCCAACCCGGCCCTGGGGAGTCCCAGGCCGGCAAAGGAGACACACACCATGGCTGACGCCATCACCGTGTCGGGGCCGATCTCCGGCACCGACAAGACGCTCACCTTCGAGACGGGCAAGCTGGCCTTCCAGAGCCAGGGCGCCGTCGTCGCCAAGATCGCCGGCACCGAGGCGCTCGTCACCGCCAACGCCGCCAAGGGCGTGCGCGACGGCATCGACTTCTTCCCCCTCACCGTCGACGTCGAGGAGCGCATGTACGCCGCCGGGCGCATCCCGGGCAGCTTCTTCCGCCGGGAGGGCCGTCCCACCGACGCCGCCATCCTCGCCTGCCGCCTCATCGACCGGCCCCTGCGCCCCAGCTTCGCTGACGGCTTCCGCAACGAGACCCAGGTCGTCGTCACGGTCATGGGCTCGGACCGCCAGAACCCCTACGACGTGCTCGCCATCAACGGCGCGTCAGCCGCACTGTCGATCTCGGGCATCCCCTTCCAGGGCCCGATCGGCGCCGTGCGCATCGCCTACAGCCAAGACGGCACCTGGGTGCCGCACCCCACCTTCGAAGAGGTGGAGGACAGCACCTTCGAGCTGATCGTGGCCGGCCGCGGCGTCGGCGACGACGTCGCCATCATGATGGTGGAGGCCGGCGGCACCGAGAAGGCGTGGGACCACTACGAGGCCGGTGCCCCCAAGGTCACCGAAGAGGTCATCGCCGACGGGCTCGATGCCTGCAAGGTCTGGATCAAGGAGTCGATCGAGCTCCAGAACGAGCTCGTCACCCAGGTCGAAGCCGGGCGCGGCATCACCCCGCTCAGCTTCACCCCCGTCCTCGACTACCAGGACGACGTGAAGACCCGCGTCGAGGCCATCTCTGGTGACGCCCTCGCCCAGGCCGGCACCATCGCCGCCAAGGCCGAGCGCAATGCCGCCACCGACGCGGCCATCGCCACCGCCGTGGCCGAGATGGGCGAGGAGTTCGCCGGGCGCACCAAGGAGATCAAGGAGGCCGCCCGCAGCATCCAGAAGGCCGCCATCCGGGCCCGCACCGTCAAGGAGGGCATCCGCATCGACGGCCGTGGCCCGGCCGACCTGCGCACGGTCACCTCCGAGGTGGGCGTGCTCAGCCAGGCCCACGGCTCCGGCCTGTTCCAGCGGGGCGAGACGCAGGTGCTGTCGGCCCTCACCCTCGGCATGCCGAAGATGGACCAGCTCCTCGACAACCTGGGCGACAAGCCCAAGAAGCGCTACATGCACCACTACAACATGCCGCCCCACGCCAACGGCGAGACCGGCCGCGTGGGCAGCCCGAAGCGCCGCGAGATCGGCCACGGCCTCCTCGCCGAGCGGGCCCTCCTGCCGGTCGTGCCCTCCCTGGAGGACTGGGCCTACACCCTTCGGGTCGTGTCCGAGGTGCTCAGCTCCAACGGCTCCACCTCCATGGGCTCGGTGTGCGGGTCCACACTCGCGCTGATGGACGGCGGTGTGCCGATCAAGGCCCCCGTCGCCGGCATCGCCATGGGACTCATCTACGACGACGGCAAGTACACGACCCTCACGGACATCCTGGGTACCGAGGACGCCTTCGGCGACATGGACTTCAAGGTCGCCGGCACGGCGGAGTTCGTCACGGCCCTGCAGCTGGACACGAAGATCGACGGCCTCCCGGCCGACGTCCTCGCCCAGGCCCTGCAGCAGGCCAAGGAAGCTCGCCTCGCCATCCTCGAGGTCATGCAGAAGGCGATCGCGGAGCCCCGCGCCGAGGTGGGCGAGACCGCCCCCAAGGTGGTCAGCTTCGAGATCCCGATCGACAAGATCGGCGAGGTCATCGGGCCGAAGGGCAAGGTCATCAACGCCATCCAGGCTGAGACCGGCGCCGACATCTCCGTCGATGACGACGGCATGATCGGCACCGTCACCATCGGTTCCCCGGAGAAGTTCCGGCTGGAAGAGGCCGAGCGCCAGATCAAGCTCATCCTCAACCCGCCCACCGCCGACGTCGGTGCGGTCTACCCCGGCCGGGTCGTGAACATCACCAAGTTCGGTGCGTTCGTGAACATCCGCCCCGGCCGCGACGGCCTGCTCCACATCTCCAAGATCGGTGGCGGCAAGCGAATCGACCGGGTGGAAGACGTCTTCA
>JBKJIL010000031.1:0-8286 GCA_046598435.1 Acidimicrobiales bacterium | reverse complement strand
CCCACGAGCCGTAGCGGCGCTCCGCGCCCTCGGCGGTGAGGCGACGCAGGTAGGCCATCTCGCTGAGCCCGTCGGGGCACGGGAACGGCGGCAGCTTCGGGGCCACGAGCTGCAGGTCGAAGGCGCACGCTCGCCCCAGCTCGGCGGCCCGCTCCACCGCACCGGGCCAGCGGGCGAAGCGGCGCGCCTGCTCGTCGCCCGAGCGCAGGTGCGCGCCCGCGCAGGCGGGCAGCCAGCCGTCGAGCTCGTCGAGGCTGCGACGGGCCCGCACCGCGGCCATGGCGGTGGCCAGGCGACGGCGCGACGGCATGGCGTAGTGGGCGTTGGTGGTGGCGACGATGTCGACGCCGGCACGGATGGCGAGCTGGGCCAGCGCGTCGTTGCGGTGCGAGACGAGCGGGTCGCCGTGGTCGCACAGCTCCACGGCCACGTTGTGCCGCCCGAAGGTGGCGACGAGCAGGTCGAGCGCACGGGCAGCGGCGGCCGGGCCGTGTGCCTCCAGCGCCTGGCGCACCGCGCCCTTCCGGCACCCGGTCAGCACCAGCCAGTGCCCCCCGTGGGTGGCGGCCATGGCGTGGCGCACCTCGTCGTCGTCCCAGTCGACCGGGTCCAGACGAGGTGACCTCGGGTCAGCGGCGCCGGGCCAGGTGCCGCGGTGACGGCCCACGAAGCCTGTCGCGTAGTCGGGCTTGCCCTTCTCGACGCCGGCCAGCTGGGCCGCGCTGATCACCGACGCCAGGCGGGCGTAGCCCTCCGGGTCGCGGGCCAGCACGAGCAGGTGGGTGCCCTCCGGGTCGGGCATGCCGTTCTGCGGCTTGGTCAGCCCGAGGGAGAGCTCCGAGCCGAACACCGTGGGGACCCCCACCGCTCGGGCCGCCTCGGCAAAGCGCACCACGCCGTAGAAGCCATCGTGGTCGGTGATGGCCAGCGCCTCGAGGCCGAGACGAGCCGCCTCCTCGGCCAGCTCCTCAGGGTGGCTGGCCCCGTCGAGGAAGCTGAACGTGGAGTGGCAGTGCAGCTCGGCGTACGGCGTGGCGTTGACCCGCCTCGGCAGGACCAACGGCGGCTCATAGGCCGACCGGACCGGCGACCAGGCCGGGCTGTCGCCCCCGTTGGCGCCCGGCGGCACGGCGCTGGCGCGGCCCGTGCGGGCGCGGTCAGAGAGCGTCTGTTCCAGCTCTCGCCACGGCACATCCGGGTTGTTGAACCCCACCGACCCAGGATCGAACACTTGTTCGCTCTCGTCAAGTGGGGCGCAGATGCGGGTAGACCGAGGGCATGACGACGCACGTGCGCCATGCCGAGGACCGCTCTCGCTACGAGCTGCTGCTCGACGGCGAGGTGGTGGGGATCGCCGACTACCGCCCCGACGGCGACATCCTCGTGTTCCCCCACACCGAGATCGCCCCCGAGCACCGCGGCCGCGGACTCGGTGAGCTGCTCGTGCGGGCGGCGATGGACGATGTGCGGGCGAGCGGCAAGGTCGTGGTGCCGCAGTGCTGGTTCGTGCGCGACTTCCTCGCCGCCAACCCGGACTACGCCGCCCTGCGAGCCGGCTGACGACTCAGGGAAGCGCGACGAACGGAGCGAGGAAGGCCCGAGCCGACGGCGTGTCGGTGCGGTACACGACGTTGGTGGCGTAGCACGGGCTGTCCCCGGTGATCGTCGTGGCGGCCAGCACGAGCGAGCCATCGATCTCGACGTAGTTCGGGCCGCCCGAGTCGCCGTAGCAGGCACCGCCGTAGCCGCGGGCCTCGACCATCGACAGCCGCACCCACGTCTTGTTCAGCCCGTTGAAGTCGACGGGGGCCTTGAGCCGGACGCCGCCGCCGGGGTGGGTCTGGCCGCCCGGGCCCCGATGCGACTCCTCCGTGCCGTAGCCGACCGCCCACCAATCGGCCGCGTCGAGGCGACGGCTCCCCATCTGGGTGAGCTGGCCGGCGCTGGGGAGCCGGGCTGGGGTGAAGCCCCATTGGGTGCTCGCCGCCCCCGCTGCCAGCTCCAGCACGCCGATGTCGTGGGCGTCGGCCGAGCTCCCCGGGTAGGCGGGGTCCTGGTGCGGGGTGCCCTCGACCACGTGACCCTCGGCCAGCGCCCACGTCGCGGCGGCCTGGCCGATGAGGCCCGAGTCCGCCGCGTCGTCGAGCCAGCCCTGCACGTCCTCGTCGAGCGACACGTACCAGTGGGTGCCGGCCGGCCAGTCGTCGGTGCAGTGGGCGGCGGTGAGGAAGGTGTTCTCGTCGACCATGGCGCCGGTGCACACCCAGTCGAAGCGATCCGGTGTGCTGTCGGCGTCGGCGCCATCCCACAGGGCGATGAACGCCCCCACCTCGGTGCGCTCGGGCGCTGGCTGCGCGTTGTAGGAGTTGATCGCTCCCGCTGGCGACTGAGCCACGAGCGGAGCGAGGAGGGCGGCAGCGACGAGAGCGACGACGTACTTGCGCATGGGGCAGGGTAACCCCGGCCGTCTAGCCTCGCTCGGGTCACACGGGCGCATGGGCCCACGTGTCACAAGGGGACGAAGATGGCGTACATCGAGGGGCGTGTCGTGCACGACGCCGACGCGCACATCATGGAGCGGCCCACCTGGTTGCTCTCACATGCTGATCCTGGGGTGCGCGAGCAGCTCCGGCCCAACGTCGAGCTCGGGCTGGCACCCGGCGAGGCCGAGGCCATCGAGCAGATGCTGGAACGCCAGCTCGACCCCGAGTTCCGGGCACGCGATGCCGCCGAGATCATGGCTCGGAAGAACTTCAAGGCGACGGGTGCCACCCTCGCCGAGGACCGATCCCTCGCCCTCGACCTGCTCGGCGTGGCCAGCCAGCTCGTGTTCAACACGTTCAACAACGGCAACCTGCTCCGGCTCGAGCGCAGTGGTGACCTCGACCTCGCCTACGGCGCTGCCCGCGCCCACAACCGCGGCATGGTGGAGTTCTGCTCCGTCGACGATCGGCTCCTGCCCACCTGCTACGTCCCGCTGGCCGACTTCGAGCGCTCCGCAGACATGGCCGGCGAAGCGATCGCCATGGGCGCGGCGGCGCTGCTGGTGCCGAGCGGCTGCCCCAACGCGCACTCCCCCAGCCACCTCGGCCTCGACCCCGTCTGGCGGCAAGCCGAGGAGGCCGGCATCCCCATCGTGCTGCACGTCGGCGGCGGTGGGCAGCTGCTGCACCCGAGCTACTTCGTGAACGGCGGCGCCTACGTGCCCGACTTCCATGGCGGCGACGAGAACTTCCGCTCGGTCGACTACATGGCCATCCCCGGCCCGCCGGCACAGACGCTCGCCACCATGATCTTCGACGGCGTCCTCGAGCGGCACCCCGCCCTCAAGGTGGGCGTGATCGAGCAGGGCGCCATCTGGGTGCCCAGCTGGATGCGCCAGATGGAGTCGGCCTTCGACGCCTTCCTGAAGCACGAGCAGCGCCTCCAAGACCTCAGCCTGCGCCCCAGCGAGTACGTCCGCCGCCAGGTGAAGGCCACGCCGTACCCCACGGAGGACGTCGGCTGGATCATCGCGGAGGCCGGTGCCGAGGTGCCGCTGTTCTCGACGGACTTCCCGCACGTCGAAGGCGGCCGTCGCCCCTATGAGCGCTTCGAGGCCAGCCTCGGCGACGCGCCTGAACCGGTGCGCCAGGCCTTCTACTGCGACAACTTCATCGACCTCATGGGATCGGCGATCGACCGCCTGGCCTCGGCCGGTGCGCGATGACCGGCCGTCCGTCGATCTCGCGCCGGGCCTTCCTCGGGCGCGTGGCCGCCACCACGGCCGCCGCCTCGGCGGCGCCGGTGCTGTGGGACCCGGTGCGGGCCGCCGCCATGGGCCAGGCCCAGATGACCGCCATCACGGACCCCACGGGCACCACCCTCGAGCTCTCGATCCGCCGGCCAGGTGGCGCCGGCTACGTGCAGCTGGTCGAGGCCGAGGGGTACCCGCAGGTGCTGCGGGAGGAGCTGGCCGCCGGTCGGGCCGGCCGGGAGGCCCGACGGCAACCGCTGGCGTCCATCGTCCACCTCACCGACGTGCACATCGTCGACGCGCAGAGCCCTGCCCGGGTGGAGTTCACCGACCGCCTGCCCGGTCCCTTCGAGAGCGCCCACCGGCCCCAGGAGACGTTCTCAACCCAGGTGGCCGCAGCGATGGTGGAGCGGGTCAACGCCATCGCCCGCGGACCCGTCACGGGGCGCGCCTTCGACGTCGCCGTGTCCACGGGCGACAACATCGACAACCAGCAGCTGAACGAGCTCGAGTGGTTCATGACCCTTCTGGACGGCGGCACCGTCACCCCGAACAGTGGCGACCCTGAGCGCTACGAAGGCGTGCAGGACGACACCGTCGGACTCGGCTACTACAACGACTACTGGCACCCCGACCCGCCACCCGGCACCAACCCGGCCGACAGCTACAAGGCGCTCAACGGGTTCCCCGAGCTGCCCGGGCTGCTCGACAGCGCCATCACGGACTTCCGCACCCCCGGTCTCGGGATCCCCTGGTACTCCACCTACGGCAACCACGACGGCCTGCTGCAGGGCAACGCACCGGGCGAGCTCCCGGCAGGGGTGCGGCCCTTCGACGCCGTCGCCACCGGGCCCGTGAAGATCACCGCGGTCGCCACCTCCCTCGACCCGACCGACCTCAGCAGCGCCCTTGGGGCGCTGCCTGGCCTCGTCACCGACCCCACCGTGCTGAGCAACCCCGGCCTGGCTCGTGTCGTAGCTCCCGACCCCACGCGCGCGTCGGCCAGCGTGGAGCAGTGGATCCAGCGCCACCTCGACTCGCCCGCCGCGCCGGGGCCGGCCGGCCACGGGTACACGGCCGACATGATCGCCTCGCGGCAGCTCTACTACGCGTTCCCGGTGAGCGAGACGGTGCTCGGCCTCAGCCTCGACACCATCAACCACGGCGGCTACGCCGACGGCTCGCTGGGCGACGTGCAGCTGGCCTGGTTGGAGCGCCAGCTCATCGCTGCCCACAGCACGTACTACGACCCCGGTGGCGCCAAGGTGACCACTGGCGCCGACGACCGCCTCGTGGTGCTGTTCAGCCACCACAACCTCTACACGCTGGGCAACCCGCTCCCCGATCCCTTCGCCCCCCAGGACCCCCGCCGCGGGTTCGAGGTGCTCCAGGCCATGCTGCGCCGCTTCCCGAACGTCGTGGCCTGGGTGAACGGGCACAGCCACGTGAACCGCATCACCCCGGTGCCCGATCCCTCCGGGCAGACAGGTGGCTTCTGGGAGATCTCGACGGCGGCCCACATCGACTGGCCGGAGCAATCCCGGCTGGTGGAGATCACCGACAACTGCGACGGGACCCTGTCCATCTTCGGCACCCTCATCGAGCACGCCGCCCCCGCGTCGGTGCAGCTCACCGATCCGGCGTCTGCCTCGCCGAGCCAGCTGGCGTCGCTGAGCCGGGAGCTGGCGGCCAACGAGCCGCAGGCGTCGATGGCCGCCCTGGGGGCGCCGACGGACCGCAACGTCGAGCTGGTCATCAAGGCGCCCTTCAGCGTGTGCGGGCCCGCCGCCCAGCCCCCCAGCACCGGGGCCACCACCGGTGGCAGCGGGGCGGACCGCCTTGCCGCCACAGGCTCCTCGACGGCCGTCGGCCCGGCGGTCGCCTTGGCCGCCGCCGGTGGGGCCGCCCTCGCCCTGCGCCGCCGCACCGAGCAGCAGCGCGCCCGCTCAGGCGATCAGTCGTAGGTGGCGTCGACGTGCCAACGCCCGTGCTCCAGCACGACGAGGCGAGCCTGGCCGTCGGTGGTGATGAGCTGGACGCGGGCGCGACGGCGGCCGCTGGCGCTGTCCCACCAGCGCTCCTCCAGTGGCCATGGCCCCGCCCACTCGACCACCTCCGTCCACGGCCCACCAGCCACGGACAGGCGAGCGGGGGCGGCTGACAGCGTGCCCCGTCCACTGACCTCGACCGGTTGACCACCGGCATCGAGCACCTCGGCAACGGTGGGCGCGGGGTGGATGCGAGCAGGCGCAGGGGTGGGCAGTCGACCGGGCCACGGCCCCACGACGCGGTCGCGCTGCGCGCCCGGGCGCTCCACGGTGAGATCGATGGCCTCGGCCTCGACGAGCGCGATCTGGGTGGCCGGGTCGCGGCTCCCCCGCCACTCGGGCACGACCACCGAGCCGGTGCCGAGCAGGCCCTGCACTCGGGCCACGGCCCGACTGGCCCGGTCGGCGGTGGCCGCGTCGCTGCCCCAGAAGCCCAGCTGACGACCGCCCGCCGGCACGATCTCGTCGGGGGCCAGCCAAAGGCGGCTGATGCCGGCGGTGGGCCGGTGCCGAGCCGAACCCTGCAGCCACCCGTCGAGCTGCCAGCGCAGCCGGTCGGCGATGGCTGCCGCGGTGAGCGCGCCCTCGGCGCGCCACACCCGCTCGAGCCGTTCGCCATGCTCGGTCTCGGCGCCGATCACCACCCGCGTGCAGGCCGATCCCTTGGCCCAGAGCCGGCGGTGGAGCTCCTCGGCCATCCCACGGGCCAGGAAGGCGGCGGGGGCCACCGTGTCCGCCGGTGGGTCGAGCTCGGCGCTGACGGTCAGGTCGGCCGGCGGCAAGGTGGTGGCCGGCGGGCGGTCGTCGAGGCCGCTGGCCAGCCGCCAGGCCAGCAGCCCCTCGGCGCCGAAGCGGGCCAACAGGTCGGGGGCGGGCAGGGCAGCCAGCGCCCCCAGGGTGTGCACCCCGAGCCGGCCGAGCACGTCGACCAGCGCCGGCCGCTCGAGGGTGGCGACGGGGAGCGGGGCCAGGAAGACCGGCGTGCCACCAGGGGGCACGATGGCCGCTCCTGTCACGAGATCCGGGACATCGTCCCCGATCTCGTGACACCGCCCGGGTGAGGCGGCCAGGGCAGCCGCGAACAGCCCGTCGGCGATGCCCACCTGGCAGGAGCCGGTGGCCAGCGCGGCGTCGATGACGACCTGCACGCGGGCGGCCAGCGCGGCGTCGCCGCCGAAGAACCGCGACGGGCCGCGGGTGGGGAAGGCCACCTGGCCGGGGCTGGTGAGCTCGACGCGTGGCGTGATGGCGTCGAGGGCGGCGACGATCGGCTCGAAGGCTCGGGCATCGCGTGCGGGGTCGTGGTCGAGCACGACGAGCGACGGGCAGCGCGCCTGCGCCTCGCGGCGCCGCTGCTGGTGCACCACGTCCTCAGCCCGGGCCGCCGGCGAGGTGGCCAGCACCCGGTTGGCGTGGAAGACGGCGGCCGGCACCTCCAGCGCCACCCCCGCCGCCACGATCGGCCAGTCGGGGCAGCGCACCACCAGGGTCCGGACCCCGGTCATCCGGGCACCACAGTCATGCCGGCACCCCGCCTTGCGCCACCAGGTGCACGACCGGCGGCTCGGATGTCGCCAGCTCGCCGCTGGGGGCCGGCAGCCACAGGTCGAGGTGACGGGGCTGGGCCGCCTCGCCCCGGCCGCCGCGCACCACCCGCACCTTGCGGGCCTGCAGGTGGCCGTGGCCGGCGTCCAAGCCCTCCCAGCGCGCCTGCGTGACCTCCAGCTGCAGGTCGGCACCATCGGGCCACCCGGTACCGAGCTGCACGAGCACCGCCCCCCGCTCGCGCGCCCTGGCCACGAGGCGGCGCGCATCGGCAGCACGGACGCCTCCCCGCCCGGCCTGCAGGACCACGACGTCGAAGCCGTCGATCAGTGCCGCCACCACCCCACCCCAGGCATCGCGCTCGGGCGCCGCCACGAGCACGAGCCGCTCCAAGGCCACGCCAAGCTCGTCAGCCGCCACCAGTCCAAGGGAGGGCACCCCCACCGCGGCAACCCAGGAACCGGCCTGCGAGGCCTGCGCCATCAGCGCCAGGGCCAACGAGGTGGCGCCGCCCACACCAGCCGCCGCCCCCACCGACACCGTGGCTCCCCGACGCAGGCCGGCACCGGGGAGCAGGCGCTCGAGGGCGGGCAGCACGGGCAGGCGCTGCTCGCGGGTGAGGGTGACCGGCCGCACCCGCTCGGCCAGCGCGGCCAGCGCGGCCAGGTCCGCCTGGTCTAGACGCTGGGCCGCCTCACTCCGCATCCACCCATGATCGAACACATGTTCGATACCGTCAAGTGGTCCGTGGGAGCCCTCAGGGGAACAGGCCGCGCGCCTCGATGGCCGCCGCGATGCGCTCCAACGCCACCACGAGAGCCGCCCGCCGCATGTTGACCTCGAGCGCCTGGGAGCGCGCCCACACCGTCACGAAGGCCCCGTCCATCCGTGCCCGGAGGCGCTGGGCCACGACCTCTTCCTCCCACGGGAAGCCCTGGCGGCTCTGGGCCCACTCGA
>JBKJIL010000219.1:0-5372 GCA_046598435.1 Acidimicrobiales bacterium | reverse complement strand
GATGCAGCTGCAGGAGAAGCAGAAGGCCAAGCACATCTACGGCCTGCTCGAGCGCCAGTTCGAGAACCTCTACAAGGAGGCGACCCGTCAGAAGGGCGTCACCGGCGAGAACCTGCTGCGCATGCTCGAGCAGCGCCTCGACAACATCGTCTTCCGGGCCGGCTGGGCCCGCACTCGGCCCCAGGCGCGGCAGTTCGTGAACCACGGGCTGATCGACGTCAACGGTCGCCGGGTCGACATCCCCAGCTACCGCGTCAAGAAGGGTGACGTCGTCTCCCTGCGGGCCAAGAGCCAGCAGATGATCGTCATCCAGCACAACCTCGACACGCTCGACGTGCGGCTCCCCGCCTGGTTCGACGCTGGTGAAGGTGGCAAGTCGATCACCGTGCGCGAGCTTCCGCTGCGCGAGCAGATCGACGTGCCCGTGCGTGAGCAGCTCATCGTCGAGCTGTACTCCAAGTAATCCGTTTCTCCCCCCGCCGCCACCGAGTCCCGAGGTAGCACACCATGCTCGTCATCCAACGCCCCACCGTCGAGGCGATCGGCGAGGCCGAAGGCAACCGGCAGCGCTTCTCCGTGAGCCCGCTCGAGCCCGGCTTCGGCCACACGCTCGGCAACTCGCTGCGCCGCACCCTGTTGTCCTCGATCCCCGGTGCGGCCATCACGCAGCTCCGCTTCGACGATGCGCTGCACGAGTTCGACACGATCGCCGGGGTCACCCAGGACGTCACTGACATCATCCTGAACCTCAAGGACCTCGTGCTGATCTGCCACAGCGACGAGCCCGTCACGCTGCGGCTCGACACCAAGGGCCCGTCGGAGGTCACGGCGGCGGCCATCGAGCCCAACGCCGACGTCGACGTCCTCAACCCCGACATGCCCATCGCCACGCTCAACAAGTCGGCCCGCCTGGCCGTCGACATCACCGTGTCGAAGGGCCGTGGCTACGTCTCGGCCGACCGCAACAAGTCGAGCCAGACGATCGGCGTCATCCCAGTCGACTCCATCTTCTCGCCGGTGCGGCGCGTGGCCTTCCAGATCGAGCCCACCCGCGTCGAGCAGTCGACGGCCTACGACCGCCTGGTGCTCGACATCGAGACCGACGGCTCCATCACCCCTCGTGAGGCCCTCGCCTCGGCCGGCGACACGCTGCGCTCGCTGGTCGGCCTGGTGGCCGAGATGAGCGACGAGCCCCAGGGCCTCGTGCTCGGCGAGGTGGCCACCGCCACTGCCGGCTCGCCCGACCTCGACCTCCCCATCGAGGACCTCGACCTCTCCGAGCGCCCCCGGAACTGCCTCAAGCGGGCCCAGGTGAACTCGATCGGCGAGCTCCTGCTGAAGACCGACGACGACCTCCTCGCCATCACCAACTTCGGGCAGAAGTCGCTCGATGAGGTCATCGAGAAGCTGAACGAGCGTGGCCTTGCGCTGCGCACCAAGGACTGAGAGCACACCATGCCTGCTACCCCCAAGAAGGGCCGTCGCTTCGGCGGCAGCTCGCAGCACCAGCGGCTGATGATGGCCAACCTCGTGGCGTCGCTCGTGGCCGCAGAGGGCATCGTCACCACCGAGGCCAAGGCCAAGGCGCTGCGTCCCGTGGCCGAGAAGGTCATCACGAAGGCCAAGAAGGGCGGGCTCCACAACCACCGCCAGGTCGTGTCGTACCTCGGTGACAAGGAGATGGCCCACAAGCTCTTCACCGAGATCGGGCCCCGCTACGCCGAGCGCAACGGCGGCTACACCCGGATCCTGAAGCTCGGCAACCGCCAGGGCGACAACGCACCGATGGCTCGCATCGAGCTCGTCTGACGCCTCAGGGCGTGACGCTCTTCGATCTTCCGACTCCAGCGGCCCCGAGTGGGCCGCTGGTGCGCGTTCGGCTGCTGGTCGCCTATGACGGCAGCGGCTTTCACGGCTTCGCCGAGCAGGCCGGCCAACGGACCGTGGCCGGGGTGCTTCGCGGGGCCATCGAGCAGGTGACCCGCCATCCCGTCGAGCTCACGTGCGCGGGTCGCACCGACAAGGGGGTGCACGCCTGGGGGCAGGTGGTGAGCCTCGACCTCGACATCGATCTCGACCTGGCCGCCCTGCACCGCTCACTGGTGAAGCTCTGCGGCCCCGACATCGTGGTGCGGGAGGTGACTCGTGCCCTGCCGGACTTCGATGCCCGCTTCTCGGCCCGGTCCCGGACCTACCGCTACACCGTGCTGAACCGTCCGCTTCCGGACCCGTTCCTGGGCGCGACGACGTGGCACGTCACCACGCCCCTCGAGCTCGACCTGCTGACCCTGGCCTGCGATCCGTTCCTCGGTGAGCACGACTTCGCCGCCTTCTGCCGCCGTCCCAAGGTGGCGCCGGGCAGCCCGCCGCCGTCGCTGGTGCGGCGGGTGCTCGATGCGGGCTGGCGCGACCTCGGCGACGGGGTGCTGCGGTTCGAGATCACCGCCACCGCCTTCTGCCACCAGATGGTGCGCAGCATCGTGGGCACCATCGTCAGCGCGGGCCACGGTCAGGTGCGCGCCGGCGACATCAGAGCCATCCTCCACAGCCGCGACCGCGCCAACGCGGCACCGATCGCCCCGCCGTCGGGGCTGTGCCTCTGGCACGTCGACTACTGATCGCGGCCCGTCCGGCGTAGATTGACCGACCGGTCAAGTCTGGGGAGACGCACGTGACGACGCTCGAGCAGGGGTTGGGGAAGCAGGACGAGCCTGCGGGTCGGCGGCGCCGCCGCTCGCGGCTGGCCGGACGGCCAGCCAAGCCGCTGGTGCTGCTGTCGCTCGTCACCCTCGTCGACCAGATCGACACCAGCATCCTGCGGGGCGTGCTGCCGCTGATCCAGGACGACTTCGACCTGGCCGACTGGCAGCTTGGCGCCCTCGGCTTCGCCTTCGTGTTCGTCAACGCCCTGGCCGGGATCCCCGCCGGGTGGGTGGCCGACCGCGTGCGGCGCACGCGCCTCATCGGCTGGACCCTGCTGTCCTGGAGCGTGCTCTCCGTGCTGTCGGCCATCTCGCGGAGCTTCGGGCAGCTGTTCGTGGCGCGGGCCTCGCTGGGCTTCGGGCAGGCCATCGACGACCCTGCGTCCACCTCGCTCCTGGCCGACGCCTACCCGGCCGAGGTGCGGGGCCGGGTGTTCTCGGTGCAGCAGGTGACCAGCTTCGTGGGTGCCGGCATCGGCATCGGCCTCGGTGGTCTCGTGGGCGGCGCCTACGGCTGGCAGTGGGCCTTCGCCATCGTCGGCATGCCCGGGTCGATCCTGGCCTTCGCCGTGTTCCGCATGCGCGAGCCAGCGCGTGGCGAGGCCGAGGGGCTCTCGCTGCCAGAGCCCGAGAAGGTGCCCTTCCGCGAGCTGGCCAGGGGCGCCTGGTCGGGCCTGCGGGAGGACATGAAGATGATCTTCGGGATCCGCACGATGCGCTTCGTGCTGGTTGGGGTGTCCGCCATGCTCTTCACCGTCTCGGGCGTCGGCTACTGGCTGGCCGTCTACCACCAGCGCTACTCGGGCTTCACGGAGGAGCAGGCCGCCGGTGTGGCCGGCGTGCTGCTGGGCGTGGCCGGCATCGTCGGCACCATGTGGGGTGGTCACTTCGCCGACAAGGTCTACGGCGAGGGGCCGGCCGGTCGCATCACCCAGGTCGCCAACGCCGTGCTCATCTGCCTCGTGCTGTTCTGCGCCAGTCTGGCGGTGCCGTGGGTGCCCGTGCGGCTCGCCCTGCAGTTCGTGTCGGTCCTGTCGGCGGCCAGCGCCATCCCCGGCCTGCGGGCCTCCATGATGGACGTGACCCCCGTGCACGCCCGGGGGGTGAGCGTGTCGGCCTTTGCCCTCGTGTCGACGGTGTTCGGCACCGCCCTGGCCCCCATCGTGGTGGGCGGCATCTCCGATCTCACCGGCTCCTTGGTGACGGCGTTCTACGTCGTCACGCCCCCCGTCATCGCCGGCACCCTGGTGCTGCGGCGGGCCAAGCACACCATCGTGGAGGATGCGGCGGCCATCTTGACCACCATGGCCGAGCGCGTCGCCGCCAACCCCGACGGCGACCGAGACGACGGGCCCGGCATCTCGCTCTGAGCGTCCGGGATCCACCGCTTCGCGGCAGAGTTGCGGTAGAGGCCGGCGCCGCCGTAGTTTTGCACTCCGCTTCGGGCGCCTGCGCGCCCGGCAACGATCCTCCAGCAACTCTCAAGGACGCTCCGCGTGCGCACCTACAGCCCCAAGGCCAGCGAGATCACCCGCAAGTGGTTCGTGATCGACGCCGAGGACCTCGTCCTCGGCCGTCTTTCCACCGAAGCCGCCCGCATCCTGCGGGGCAAGCACAAGCCGGTGTACGCGCCGCACCTCGACATGGGCGACCACGTCATCATCATCAACGCCGAGAAGATCGTCCTCACTGCCAACAAGGCGCAGCAGAAGATGGTCTACCGCCACTCCGGCTACCCGGGCGGCCTGAAGAGCCGCACGTTCGCCGATGCTCAGGCCCGCAAGCCGGAGGACGCGGTCCGCCGTGCCATCCGCGGGATGCTCCCGAAGAACCGTCTCGGCGCCCAGATGCTCACCAAGCTCAAGGTGTACGCCGGCCCGAACCACCCCCACTCGGCGCAGATGCCCGAGGCCCTCGACATCGCCGCCGCCCGGCGCACCGCGTAGGAGATCCTGTGTCCCAGCCCCTCGTGCAGTCCACCGGTCGTCGCAAGCAGGCCGTCGCCCGTGTCCGGGTCCGTCCCGCCGCCGGTGAGGGTGACGGCGTCATCACCGTCAACAAGCGCCCGCTCGAGGACTACTTCCCCTCGAAGACGCACCAGATGATCCTCACCGAGCCGCTGCGTGCCACCGAGACCCGCGAGGCCTACGACATCGACGCCACCCTCGACGGTGGCGGCCCCACCGGTCAGGCCGGCGCCCTGCGCCACGGCATCTCCCGGGCGCTCATCGCGCTCGACCCTGAGCTGCGTCCGCTGCTCAAGCGCCTCGGCTTCCTCACGCGCGACAGCCGTGAGAAGGAGTCCAAGAAGTACGGCCTCAAGAAGGCCCGCAAGGCTCCGCAGTACTCGAAGCGCTAGCGCGGGGAGGAACCCTCCGGCTTACAGCTGCGGCTCACAGCTGGAGGGTGACCCTGTTGCTCCCGATCTCGACCTCGGTCTCGGCCGGGCCCGGGGCCTCGTCGGCTTCGGCGCGCTCCGCCTGGCGCATGAGGCGCCAGATGGCGTTGCCGAGCAGGTCGAGGTCGGTGCTCGCGTAGCGCTCTCCACCGAAGCGGACCATGTTCCGCGTCTGAGCCTCGAGGATCTCCACGTCTTGCTCGAGGATCTTCTTGCCTCGCGCCCGCACGATGGGCCCCAGCAACTTGGCAGGCAGCGGGCTGCGGAAGCGC
>JBKJIL010000205.1:0-5093 GCA_046598435.1 Acidimicrobiales bacterium | reverse complement strand
GGCCTCCCTCTCTGTAGCCGTCCTGCGTGACGGTGCCGACTCAGGTCGCCGCAGGGCGCGGCCGAGTACCGGAGCCAGCACGATGGCGGTCACCGGCAGGTTGCGCGAGGCCACGAGCCCGGCTGCGAGGAAGGCCACCGAGGGCACCACATCGCGCCACGTCAGCCTGGCCCGGAGCAGGAGGAGGAGTGCGAGGACGAGGAAGACGAGCGCGAAGCGGGTGGAGCCGGCCTGGAAGTTCGGCGACATCCACTCCTCGATGCGCTCGAAGGACTCCCGCTTGTCGCCGAGGGTCACCGGGAACGTCAGCAGCCGCACCCCGAGCGGGTTGGCGATCGAGATGACGAGGCCGGCGACGAAGGCGCCGACGTAGGACATGGCGTCACGGGGCCAGCCCTTCCAGTCGAGGGCTTCCCCGACGGCCCTGGCCCCCAACCAGGCCAGCCCCAGGGGGAAGGAGCCATGGCTCTGGACCCAGAACCACACGACAGGAACGAGCAGCCAGGTGGTACGCCGGCGCTCGACGATAGTCAAGGTCAGGCACATGCAGATGAGGCCGAAGATCAACGGCCGGGGGGCCCAGAACGTGAAGCCGATACCGATGGCGAGCAAACCCGACAAAGCCGTCCGCGACGGGGACCCGGTCCGGGCCAGCCTCAGGACGAGCCAGGCCAGGAGGGCCATGAGCAGCCCCTGTTCGAGAACCACCAGGCGGTAGCCGCCGACGCGGTGAGCCCATCCGTAGGTCCACTCGGGGAGCCAGCTCTGCACCACCCAGTCGGTGCCGCGGGCGGCCCAGGAGTACGGGTCCTCCCGCGGGATCCCGCCTCCTCTGGCCATGTCGATGCCCGTCCGGAGGTGGGTGAGCATCGAGTTGTCGCTGATCTGGCGCGCGCCGAAGCGGAACCCGAACAGCATGAAGGTGAGGATGAAGAGCGACTCGAGCTTGGGAACCCGGCGGGTCACCGGGCGGAGCTCCTACTCGGCGGGGGGTGCAGTGTCGGAGGCCTCTGCGCCCCCGGCGTCTGCCTCGGCCGGCGCGGCGTCGGCCTGACCTGCGTCGGCCTGACCTGCGTCGGCCTGACCCGCGTCGGCCTGACCCGCGTCGGCCTGACCTGCGTCGGCCGCGCCTGCGTCGGCCGCGCCTGCGTCGGCCGGCGCAGCTGCGGCGCCACCGATCTCGGCTGCGTATTCGGCCCATGCGGCCTGCGCCTCGGTCTCGGGCGTGAAGTCGACGTTGGCGAACTCGCCGATGTAGTTACCCTCGGCGTCGTAGGCGTGCTCGCCGAACGCCTCCTGGTACTCGGCCGCGACCACGCCACCCTCGGCGGCCTGCTTGATCGACAGGCTGATCCGGCGGCGCTGGAGGTCGAGGTCGATGATCTTGACCCACAGCTCCTCGCCGGGTGTGACAACCTGCTCGGGCAGGTCGACGTGGTGGGCGGCCATCTCGGAGATGTGGACCAGCCCTTCGATGCCCTCACCGACCTGCACGAAGGCGCCGAACGGCACCAGCTTGGTGACCCGGCCGTAGACCAGCTCGCCGACGCGGTGGTTGTTGGCGAACTCCTGCCACGGGTCCTGCTGGGTGGCCTTCAGCGACAGGCTGATGCGCTCGCGGTCGACCTCGAGCACCTGCACCTCGATCTCGTCGCCCACCTGGACGACCGAAGCGGGGTGGTCGACGTGCTTCCACGACAGCTCGGAGACGTGGACGAGCCCGTCCATGCCGCCGAGGTCGACGAAGGCGCCGAAGTTGACGACGCTCGACACCACACCAGGCCGGATCTCACCGGGCTTGAGGTTCGTGAGGAACTCGTCGCGCTGCTCGCGCTGGGTCTCTTCCAGGTACGCACGCCGAGAGAGCACGACGTTGTTGCGGTTCTTGTCGAGCTCGATGATCTTGCACTCGAGCTCCTTGCCGACGAACGGCTGGAGATCCCGAACCCGACGCAGGTCGACGAGCGATGCGGGGAGGAACCCACGCAGGCCGATGTCGATGATGAGCCCGCCCTTGACGACCTCGATGACCAGGCCCTTGACGATGCCGTCTTCTTCTTTGAGCTTCTCGATGTTGCCCCACGCCCGCTCGTACTGGGCCCGCTTCTTCGACAGGATGAGCTGTCCGTCCTTGTCCTCCTTCTGGAGGACGAGGGCTTCGATGACTTCGCCGAGCGAGACGATCTCCGACGGGTTGACGTCGTTGCGAATCGACAATTCCTTGGCAGGAATGACGCCTTCGGACTTGAAGCCGATGTCCAGGAGGACTTCGTCGGCGTCGATCTTGACCACGGTGCCGGTGACCAGGCCACCTTCGTCGAACGACACCAGGGTCGCGTCGACCGCATCGGCGAACGACAGATCGCCCAGGTCGTTGAAGACGACGTCGTCGGTCGCCTCGAACGGAGCATCCTCGGTGTCCTCATCGGGAGCATCGGCCGCGGGAGCGTCAGGCGCAGGTGCGTCGCCGGCGGGAGCGTCGGTCTCGACGTCCGGCTCGGGCAGGTCCGTGATGCTGGGCTCGGGCAGATCGGTGGCGGTGGGGGCAGCCTCGCCGCTGGGCGGGGCTTGGGTGGTCTCAGACACGGAAGTCGGTCTCCTAGAGGGCGGGAAGAGTCGGGCGGCGCCAAGTTGGCGACGCGGGTGAACAGGGGTCGTGCGAGGTTGGAACGCAGTGAGGCTAGCGGGCTCGGACTCTGACGGCGAAACGTCGGCCTCGATCCCCGCCCCGCGATCTGGGGCGAACTCCCAATTCTGGGGAGGGTCGCCTGGCCATAACCTGGCCGACGTGACCCAATCTCAATCTGGCCCGCCCGAGGGTCCTTGGTTCAACGAACTCGCCGCGTTCGTCGGCCCCGCGTACTGGGCGCCGCACACCTCCCGAGTCCAGGCCTTCGCGGCCGGTACCGAGCAGGAAGTGGGCTTTCTCGTGGATTCCTTCGGGCTCACGCCGGGCCGGCGGGTCCTCGACGTCGGCTGCGGTCCGGGTCGGCACGCGCTCGCCCTGGCCCGGCGTGGCATCGAGGTGGTCGGCATCGACCTCTCCCCCGACTTCATCGATCTGGCCACCGGATGGGCGGCCGCCGAGTCCCTGCCCGCTCGGTTTCATGTGGCCGACGTTCGTTCCCTCGCGTACGACGGTGAGTTCGATGCCGTGGTGTGTCTCTGCCAAGGCGGATTCGGACTCCTCGGCGGTGACGACGACGCCGCGATCGTCGCGCGCCTGGCGCGCTCGCTGGCGCCGGGCGGTGGACTCGCGCTGACCGCGTTCTCGTCCTACTTCGCCCTCCGCCACCTGGAGCCGGGCGAGACCTTCGACGCGCGCACCGGCGTCCTCCACGAACGCACCACCGTCCGCAACGAGACTGGTGCGGATCGCGAGTTCGACCTCTGGACCACGTGTTTCACCGCCCGCGAGTTGCAGCTACTCGCCGAGGCGGCGGGACTCGTCGACATCACGGTCAGCTCCGTGGCGCCCGGCGCGTACGGGCACGATCCGGTGACATTGGATCGCCCCGAGTTGCTGCTCTGCGCACGCCGCCCCTGACCAGGGACGCCCCTCGTCTCATCGTTTCTGACCACGCCAGAGGTGGCGAAAGCCGATGAGAGGAGATGTGCTACTTCGCTTCGGCCCAGCTGGGGCCGAAGCCCATGTCGACCACGAGAGGGACGTCCAGTTCGATCGCCCCCTCCATCGCCTCGCGGATCACCGGTTCGATCGCCGACCGTTCGTCCATCGGGACCTCGAACACCAGCTCGTCGTGGACGGTGAGGATCATGCGCGTGCCGAAGCCGCCGTCGCGCAATGCACGGTCCATGCGAATCATCGCCACCTTGAAGATGTCCGCCGCCGAACCCTGGACCGGCGCGTTCTGCGCCATCCGCTCGCCCATCTGGCGGATGCGGAAGTTGTCCGATGCGAGTTCGGTGATCTGACGGCGCCGACCGAGGATCGTGGTGGTGTAGCCACACGCCTTGGCGTCGACGATGGTCTGTTCCATGAACGCGCGCACGTTCGGGAACCCGGCGAAGTAGTTGTCGAGGATTTCCTTCGCCTGATCGGTGGGGATATCCATCCGCTGCGCGAGGCCGTAGGCCTCCATTCCGTACGCGAGTCCGTAGTTCACGACCTTGGCGAAACGTCGGTGATGATCGGCGACGTCTGCTTCGGCGACGCCGAACACCTTCGACGCGGTGACGGTGTGCACGTCCACGCCGCGTGCGAACGCGTCGATCAGGCCGGGGTCCTTCGCGAGATGGGCGAGGATGCGGAGTTCGATCTAGGAGTAGTCCGCGGTGAGGAGCCCGTATCCGTCCTCGGCCACGAAGGCTCGCCGTAGCAGCTTCCCTTCCTCGGTCCGGATCGGGATGTTCTGCAGGTTCGGGTTCTCGCTGGAGATGCGCCCGGTCGTCGTGGCGATCTGGTTGAACGTGGCGTGAATACGGCCGTCTTCCGCGATCAGGCGCGGCAGCGCTTCGGCGTAGGTGCCCCGCAACTTCTCGACCTCGCGGTACTTCAGGAGGTCGGGCAGGATCGGGTGGTCCCCGGCGGCGGCCATCTTCTGGAGCGAGTCGGCATCGGTGGACGGTCCGGTCTTCGTGCGCTTGACCGGCGTCAGCTCCAACACCTCGAACAGGATGCGGCGCAGTTGCGGCACCGAGTTCACGAGGAACGGCTCTCCCGCGTGGTCGTGAATTTTGGTCTCGAGTTCGTTGCACCGCTTCTGGAGATCGGCGCGCATCACATCGAGGAACTCGCGGTCGACGCGAATGCCGGTCGCTTCCATGATCGCCAGCACACCGATCAACGGACGTTCGACGGTGTCGTAGAGCGTCCACAGTTCGCGAGCTTCGAGCACGGCAGTGAGTTCGGGTGCGAGCCGGAGCGCGGCGACGGCGCGGCGACCCGCGTCGTCGCCAGATGCGTCGCCGTCGAGATCCAAGGTCCCTTCGACCACCGCCCGATCCGGCGAGACGAGTTCGATGCCGCAGTACCGACCCACGAGGTCGCCGAGGTCGTACTTCCCTTCTGCCGGATCGACGAGGTACGCCATGACCGCGGTGTCGAGCTCCAGCGTCCGGACCTCGACGTC
>JBKJIL010000094.1:0-37128 GCA_046598435.1 Acidimicrobiales bacterium | reverse complement strand
GCCAGCGGTGGCGATGCCGGCCAGTGCCGCACACGTGGCCACACCGGCGAGCCCGGCTCGGGCGCCGGCGTCGAGCGTGATGGCGTGGGCGCTCGCGGCGAGGAGGGCATCGAGATCGTGCTCCGCACTGGACGCAGTGCGCTCGGCCAGCTCCGCCAGCCGGCGCTCCTCCTCGGCGATGACGACGGCGGCCATGGCGGCCGGACCGTCGCCTGCCGTCGCGAACGACCGCGCCACGGTGCCCACTGCGTCGTCCCGTCCGTCCCCCATCGGCGCGGATCCTATAGGATCTAGGACACGAATCGGACAATCCGGCGGCGGCCGCACCCGGGGGAGGACCGCAGGCCATGGCACGACCCGAGCAGCGCCCACTCGCTCCCCTCCCGGTGCGGGCACCGCTCACCGACGAGGTGTACGAGAGCCTGAAGGTGTGGATCATCGACCAGATCCGCGAGGCGGGCGTGCGCGTCAACATCGAGGCCGTGGCCCGCTCGTTGGACGTCTCGCCCACCCCGGTGCGCGAGGCCCTGGTGCGCCTCGAGGCCGAGGGGTTCGTGGTGAAGGAACCCCAGCGGGGCTACTCCGTCACTCCGCCCCTCACCCCCGCCCGCCTCCGCGACCTCTACGACCTGCGCCTGCTCCTCGAGCCGTGGGCCGCGCACAGGGCGGCCGCGCAGCGCCGACCGGACGACGTGGAACGCCTACGAGACGAGCTGGCCTCCTGTCCCCAGGCCCCGGCCGGCGACGGCTACACCACCTACCAGGCGCTGGTGGCCCACGACGCCCGCTTCCACGACCTCGTCCTGGCCGTGGCCGGCAACGACGAGGTGCGGGCCGCCTTCGTGCGCACGAACTGCCACCTCCACCTGTTCCGGCTGAACTACGGCCGCCACATGGGCACCCCTGCGCTCGACGAGCACCACGCCATCGTGACGGCCATCGTCGACGGCAACCCCGATGCCGCCGAGGCGGCCATGCGGGCCCACCTCGAGCGAGCGCGCGATCGCATCGAGGATGCCATCGCCTGAGGGCGCCGCACGGCGACCGCATGCGGGCACCCGGCGAGCACCCGGCCGCGAGCGGCCGACGTCGCGCAGCCGGTCGTGCCAGGCTCCTGCGTGATGAACCACCCACGCAGCGCTGGGCCCGTCGAGGCGGTGTTCGACCACATCGAGGACGGCGCCGACCTCATCGTCCCCCTCGCCAACGGCGAACCGGTGGCCGTCCTCGACGCCATCGAGGCCAACGCCGACCGGCTACGGGGCGTGCGGGTGCACCAGATGCACGCCCTCCACGATCGGCCGTACCTGCACGGCGCGCTGGGTGACCACCTGCGCCACGTGTCGTACTTCCTGTCTCCGGTCACCCGGCCGGCCTTCCACGAGCGCGGGTGCGAGCTCGTGCCCAACAACTTCAGCGAGGTGCCCCGGCTCCTGCGGGAGACCACCCGCTGCTCTCTCGTGCTGGCCGCCGCCGCGCCGATGGACCGCCACGGCTACTTCTCCCTGGGCACGACCTGCGACTACGTCGCGCCCTTCATCGGGCGGGCGCCCTTCTTCCTGGAGGTCAACGCGCAGATGCCACGCACCTTCGGCGCCAACCAGGTGCACGTGAGCCAGGTCGAGGGGTGGATCGAGGTCGATCGGCCGCTCATCGAGGTGCCCCCGCCCGCACCCACCGACATCGACCAGCGCATCGCCACCCATGTGGCCGCCCGGATCCCCGACGGCGCCACCATCCAGGCCGGGATCGGGTCGATCCCGAGCGCCCTGCTGGCCAGCCTGCGCGGGCATCGCCACCTGGGGGTCCACACCGAGCTGTTCTCCGACGGGTTGATGGAGCTGATCGAGGTGGGCGCCGTCACCGGCACCCGCAAGCAGACCGCTCCTGGCAAGGCCGTCACCACCTTCGCCCTCGGCACCCAGGCGCTCTACGACTTCCTCCACGAGAACAGCGCAGTGGAGTTCCTGCCCGTCGACCGCGTCAACGACCCACGCCTGATCGCCGAGGAGGACTCCTTCGTGTCCATCAACGCGACGGTGGAGGTGGACCTCGTCGGCCAGTGCGCGTCGGAGACGGTCAGCGGGCGCTACTGGTCGTCGAGCGGCGGTCAGAGCGACTTCGCTCGCGGCGCCATGTACGCACCCCGCGGGCTGGCCTTCGTGGTGCTGCCGTCCACCGCCGCCGACGGCACGGTGTCACGCATCCGGGCGTCGCTCACCCCGGGGTCGATGGTGTCCACCACCAAGAACACCGTCGACCACATCGTCACGGAGTACGGGGTGGCCGAGATGCGCGGCCGTTCGATCTCGCAGCGCGCCGCCGCCCTGATCGCCATCGCCCACCCGAGCTTCCGCGACGACCTCGCCCGCGACGCCAAGGCGCTCAGCTACCTCTGACCTCCCGTTCTGCGCCCACGCAGCGGTGGAGGTTCAGCACGCGAGCCGTAGTCGTCCTGCGGGGCTCCCTGGGCGATGCGCCTGAGAGCGTCATGGACCAAGCGTGCATGAACCAACGAGCGATCCAGCATGTGTTGGCGTTGGTCCTCAGTGAGGCGGAGCTCGTCGCTCTAAGCGGCCTCGTGGTTCATGACCACGACGGCTGACGAGTTGAGCACCCGATGGGCCGAGACAGCACCCCGACTGACCCTCTCGTCGGCGAGGCTCTCCCGCTCATCGGCGCGGGTGTCCGGATCACTGGCGACGTTCTCGCGCTCATCCGCCGACCGGCCGTTGCAGCTGGTCTCGGACGATGTAGACGCCGACGGCCAAGAACCCGCCGGCTCGATGGGCGCAACCCCGCGAGGCAATAGGTTCCGGTTCGGGGAGCCCGAGGCAATTGGTTCCACATGCGGAACTCAACGCCTCGAGAGTCGCCCGGCGGAACCTATTGCCTCGCGAGTCATGCTCGAAGCTCGGTCGGGGGCGCTCCCGACGATCTCCAGCAGACGTTCCACGGCCAGCCGGCTGGCTCGGTCCTCGTCCCAAAGCGGTCTTGCCCCGGTCGACGACTGCGGCGATCTCGGCAGCGGCCTCCACGATGTCAGCGATCCGCTCGTCGTTTGACCGGCTCAAAGGTCGACGGCCTCAGCCCGGATCCGGTCGTCGCGACGCTTGAGTCCGCCGGTAGACACGACGTCGACCTCACGACTCGGTCGTCGGCCAGTCCTCAATCAGTCCTCAGCAGTAGGCGGGCGTCAGTCCGTCTCGAGGAAGGTGCCGAGGCGCTGCACGGCGTCGATGAACTCGTCGACCATCTCCAGCACCACCCGGCGGGTGGGCTTGACGGTCTGCATGCTGCCCACCACCTGGCCCACGAAGTAGGTGACGAGCTCGTTGGCGCCCGACCCGGCCTTGTCGGCCACCCGGTGGATCCTGTTCATGGCCGGCCCGATGAGCATGGGCTGCATGGGCATCGGCAGCGGCCCGGGCCCGTCGGGACGCTCCCACTCGTCGGTCCAGGACGTGCGCAGCATCCGGGCCGGCTTGCCGGTCATCGAGCGCGACCGCACGGTGTCGCCCGCACCTGCAGCCAGGAACTTGGCCTTGACGGCGGGCGGGGTCTCGGCCTCCTCGGTGGTGAGCCACACGGAGCCGCACCAGGCCCCGTCGGCGCCCAGCGCCATCCCGCCCCCCAGCTGGGGGCCTTTGCCGATGCCGCCGGCCGCCAGCACGGGGATCGGTCCCACGGCGTCGACCACCTCGGGGACGAGCACCATCGTGGCGATCAGACCGGTGTGCCCGCCGGCCTCGGTGCCCTGGGCGACGATCAGGTCGGCGCCCGCGGCCGCGTGCTTCACGGCGTGCTCGACGGAGCCCGCCAGCGCGGCGACCGGGATGCCCGCGGCATGGGCGCGGTCGAGGAAGTGGGCCGGGGGCGGGCCGAGCGCCGATGCCAGCAGCCGAGGCTGCCGGCTGAAGCAGACATCGAGCAGCGGGGCCATGCTCTTCGGGTCGATCCGCATGCCGCCCATGCTCCGGCCCGTCGAGGCGGCCAGGTCGTCGGGCAGCGGCGGCACGTCGAAGCGGGCCAGCAGATCGTCCACGAAGGCCTTGTGCTCGTCGGGCAGGAGGTCCTTCAGGGCCGCCCGGTCGAGGCCGCCCTCGTCGGAGCCCACGAACTTCTCGGGCACGAGGAGGTCGACGCCATAGGGCTTGCCGTGCACCTCCTCCTCGATCCACGCCAGGTCGATGTCGAGCTGCTCGGGGCTGTGGGCGACGGCGCCGAGCACGCCCAGCCCACCGGCGTTGGTGACGGCCGCCACGACGTCGCGGCAGTGACTGAAGGCGAAGATCGGCACGTCGATGCCGACGAGCTCTGTGGCCTTGGTGCGCATGAGGACTCCGGGATCGGGATCGGGAGATCGGGTCGTGCCGTTCTACCCGCTGCGGCGGGGAGGGCGGGAACTCGTGACTAGGCCATGAGGGTGGGGATGGCGTCGGCGCGCAGCAGGGCGTCGGTGCCGCCGTCGACGAACACCACGGCGCCGCAGAAGAACCGGGCATCGGGGCCGAGCAGGAACTCGACGAAGGCGGCCAGCTCGTCGGGCGTCCCGCCTCGTCCGACCGGCACGGGGAACGAGTCGACGAAGGCGCCGATCACCTCGTCCTCCCGGGTGGCCTGCAGCATCGGCGTCTCCACCACGCCGGGGGCGACGACGTTGAGGGTGATGCCCGCGCCGGCCCAGTCCGGGCCGGGGGCGTTGCGTCGCGCCCAGCGCGCCACCGCGGTCTTCGTGGCGGGATAGGCGGCCAGCGACCCCGCGGCGTCGCCGAGGTCGCACGCCACGCCCTCGTCGCCGTCGAGGCACGCGGCCACGAGGTCGAGGGGCACGCCGGGCTGGCAGGTCGTCGAGTTCGAGCTGATGGCGACGGCCGCCGGCCGGTCGCCCCGAGCCAGCAGCGAACGGAGCCCCTCGAGCAGGGCGACCGTGCCGAAGTAGTTCACCGACACCAGCAGGCGGCCGGGCAGGTGGTCGAGCCCCGCCACCCCCGCCCAGGTGACGAGGCCGTCGATGGCACCGTCGGCCAACGCTGTGATGGCATCGACCGCGCCAGCGCGTCCGTCTGTCGTGCTGAGATCGGCGACGACGTCGGCGTCGTGGAGATCGACGCCGATCACCCGCTGGCCGGCCGCTTCGAGGCGACGCCGGGTGGCCTCCCCCATTCCCGAGGCCGACCCCGTGACGACGACGGTTCGCAGCGATGACATGGCACATCCTCCCGGGAGCGGCGACGAGGCCGCAGTCTGGCGGATGGCGACTCAGGTCACGAGTGATCGAGCACGGCGCGGAGCATGGCCACCCGCTCGGGCACCACTGCGCACATCACCCAGCGCCCCTGCTTCTGCTTGGTGATCAGCCCTGCCTCGGCGAGGAGCGACAGGTGGTGGCTCACCGTGGGCTGGCTCTTGCCGACCGGCGCCTCGAGGTCACAGCTACAGGCCGTCCCCCCCGGCGCCGAGGCGATGAGCGACAGGAGCTGCAGCCGGACAGGGTCGGCCAGCGCCTTGAAGGCGCGGGCCAGCTCGTCGGCGCCGCTCGCGTCGAGCGGGCTCGTCAGGAGCGGGGCACAGCACGCCGCGAGGAGGTCGGTGTCCACGCTCCGAAGGCTACCCATCGACGCCCGTCGATCCACGGCCACGTCGCACCGGCCGGTTCCGCTCAGGCCCACCCGCCGGCGAAGGCGACGAACTGGCCAGTGGCGAAGCGACTGGTGCCGTCGACGAAGGCGGCCGAGAAGCTGGCCAGCTCCGGCAGCGTGCCCAGCCGACCCATCGGCACCATGGCCTCCACCCGGGCCCGGCCTTCTGGGTCCTCGGCCCGGTTCGCCTTGAGGAAGTCGGGGAAGTCCATGTAGTTCGTGCCGATGGCGTTGACCTGCACCCCGCTCGGCGCCACCTCGGCCGCCACGTTGCGCACCAGCATGTTGGCCCCTGCCCGGGCCGACGAGTACAGCGGCGCCCCCGGGGTGGGGCGGGCGCCCGCCGCGCTGGTGAAGACCAGCACCTGCCCCTCGCCCTGCTCCACCATCACGGGCACCACCGTGCGCAGGAACTGGTAGGGCGCCTCCATGCAGCCGACGAGCGTGGCGCGCAGGTCGTCCACGGTCGAGCGCAGGAACCGGCCGACGACGATGCGCCCTGTGAAGGCGGTGGCCGAGTCGATCCGACCGAAGCGGTCGAGGGCGGCCTGCACGAGGCGCTCGGCGGCGTCGGGCTTCGCCAGGTCCCGGACTCGCTCGACGACCTCCACCGCGGCCC
This sequence comes from Acidimicrobiales bacterium, assembly GCA_046598435.1. GTDB lineage: Bacteria > Actinomycetota > Acidimicrobiia > Acidimicrobiales > VFJN01 > VFJN01. The sequence goes on along the minus strand of JBKJIL010000094.1, from coordinate 30,867 downwards.
CCAGCCCGGTGAGCTCCGCCACCAGCCCCTCAGCCGGGTCGCCGATGACGAGGTCGTGGCCCCGCTGGGCCAGCAACCTGCTCAGGTCGGGCCCGACGTAGCCGGCCGCGTCGCTGACGATGGCGACACGACGAGCTGGGCCCCCCGCGTCGCCCGAAGGCGCATCTGTCGTCATCACCGCAACCTAGTGAGGGCCAGCTCAGGTGAAGATGATCTGGCCGCCTGCCGCGATCTCGTAGAACTCGCCGACCGTGATGATGTCCTGCACCTGCTCGATGAAGTCGTTCTTCTCCAGCCCGAAGAGGTCGACCGACGCCTGGCAGGCGTACATGCCGGCGCCCGTGTCGGCGATCATCTCGACGAACTCGGGGACTGACGGGATGTCGAGCTGCTCCATCTTGTGGTTCATGTACTGGGTCATCACCGACGACACGCCTGGCAGGCCCCCGAGCAGGGTGGGCACGTGGAGCCCCGGGTTGCCGACCGTGGCCAGCTTGATGTGCTCGTGGCGGGCCTTGTGGATGACGTCGAGCCCGAAGAAGGTGAAGAACAGGTTGGCCTCGATGCCCTCGGCGCGGGCGCCGTTGGCCATGATCAGCCCGGGATAGACCCCTTCGAGGGAGCCCTTGGAGATGATGATCGAGATCTTCTCAATGGTGTCGGCCATGGTTCGCTCCTGGTCTCAGATGCATCCGCGCGGCTTGGGGATGCCGGCGATGCGGGCCGCGACCTTCGCGGGGCCCTTGGGGAACAGCTGGTAGAGCTCCTTCACCGAGACGCCGGAGGTCTTGCCCAGCATCCGCACGGTGGGGCCGGTGCCCTTCTCGGCGTACTCCTTGCGCATGAAGCGCAGCACGGTCCAGTGGGCGTCGGTGAGCTCGTCGATGCCCTCCCGGTGGGCCAGCTCCGGTGCCATGTCGTCGGTCCAGAGCTCAGGATCGACGAAGAAGCCTTCGTCCGTGAGCTCGACCTGGGTGGCGGCGATGGTCGTGGTCGACATCGTCAGTCCTCTCTCTCTGTCGGGTGCTTGCCGGCGGTCGGCATCATCGAGCCGATGCCGGGGATCTCCCGGCCGGGCAGGAGCCCGTGCCAGTAGAAGGGTTGGAACAGGAGCTTCCCGAGGTGGTTCAGGCGCGACTCCTTGAGCAGCGGGAGCCCGATGGTCCCCGGGTAGTGGCCGGGGAGCGGCTCCGTGTCGTAGTTGAAGTCGATGAGCAGCGCCTTGTGGAACCCGGTCTCGATGAAGCAGCTGGCGTGGCCGTCGAAGCCAGCCTCCAGGGGCTCGCCCGAGAGGTGGCGGACCACGTTCTCGACGAGGGTCTCGCCTTCGAAGTGGGTCACGGAGCCGGCCTTGGAGGTGGGCACGTTGGCGGCGTCGCCGATGACGAAGATGTTGGGTGCGGCCTTGGACTGCAGCGTGTGCTCGTCGGTGGGCACGAAGTTGAGGTCGTCGCCGAGGCCCGGCGACCGGCTGACGTACTCGGCGCCGCCGTGGAGCGGAACCACCACGGCCAGGTCGAAGGGCACCTCACGGTCGTCATAGGACACGAGGCGACCCCCGGCCCCGTCGACCTCGCCGGTGTTGAACTCCGTCACCAGCTCGATCCCCTTGTCGGCCAGCATCCCGCCGAGCTGTTGGGACGCCACCGGCTTGGTGAAGGCACCGTCGAGCGGCGTGACATAGGTGAGCTGCACCCGGTCGCGGATGCCTCGCTCATGGAAGTACCAGTCAGCGAGGAAGCAGAACTCCAATGGGGCGACGGGGCACTTGATCGGCATGTCGACGACGTTGACCACCAGTCGTCCGCCCTCGAAGCCGGCCAGGGCCTCCGCCAGCGCGACCGCGCCCTCGGGGCTGTAGAAGGTGAAGACCTTCTCCATCCAGCCCGGCCCGGTCAGGCCGTCGGTCTCCTCGGGCACGAGGACGGCGCCGGAGGCGACCACGAGCACGTCGTAGGGCAGGGTGGAGCCCTCGACGAGGTGGACCTCGTTGCCGTCGATGTCCACTCGATCGATGGCCGACTGGCGGAACTCGATGCCGTCGTGCAGCTGCCGGCCGCGGGGGCGCACGATGTCCTCGGCGTGGGCCAGACCGAAGGGCACGAAGAGCAGCCCAGGTTGGTAGACGTGGCGGTCGTCCTGGTCGACCACGGTGATGCTCAGGTCGGCTTCGTCGAACCGGCGGCGGAGGCGGTTGGCGGTCAGAGTTCCCCCGGTGCCGCCGCCGAGGACCACAAGACGCTTCGTCATGCGTCCAGCCAACGTCCCCGGGTACCCCCAGGGGTAGATCCGAAGGTCCCGATCACGCGGGACCTCTTGTATACCCCCTGGGGTACCGGTAGGGTGACTCCATGGAACTCCCGGAGGACACCGTCGCTGATCTCATCCGTCGACTCCGTCGCGTCGAGGGCCAGGTCCGCGGCTTGCAGCAGATGCTCGCCGAAGGCCGCGACTGCCGCGACGTGGTCACGCAGATCTCGGCCGCCAACAAGGCCCTCGAGCAGGCCGGCTTCGTCCTGGTAGCCGCTGGGCTCACCTGGTGCCTCGAGGACCCGGAGCGCTCGGCCGCCCAGGGCTACGACGTGGCCGACGTCCAGAAGATGTTCACCAAGCTGGCCTGACCGGGCACCCGGGTGCTGCCTCGGTCTCCACACCCCATCGCCTCCCGGGCGCGCCCCGGCCCTGCCCTGCCGCGCCTCGACCCGAAACGAGCTCCCCCGAAGGAGGATGCACACATGTACTTCCGCCAGTACGACCTCGCCTGCTTGTCGCTCTACAGCTACCTGATCGGTGACACCACAACCGGACGGGCCGTCGTGATCGATCCCCAGCGCGACATCGGCGAGTACCTGGCCGATGCCGAGGCCAACGGGCTTCGCATCGAGCGGGTGCTGGAGACCCACTTCCACGCCGACTTCCTCTCCGGTCACCTGGAGCTGGCCAAGGCGACCGGGGCCGTGATCTCCTACGGCGACGTCGCCACGACCGACTTCCCGATGGAGCCCCTGGCCCATGGCCAGCGCCTCTCGCTCGGCGAGGTGACCCTCGAGATCCGCCACACACCGGGCCACACCCCGGAGAGCATCTCGATCGTGGTCTACGAGCACCCTGATGCGGCGCCCTGGGCGGTGCTCACGGGCGACACCCTCTTCATCGGCGACGTGGGCCGACCGGACCTGCTCACGTCCGTCGGCCGCAGCGCCGACAGCCTGGCGCGCGATCTTCACCACTCGCTCCAGGAGCAGCTGCTCACCCTGCCCGATGCGACCGAGGTGTACCCCGCCCACGGCGCGGGATCAGCGTGCGGCAAGCACCTCTCGGCCGCCGCCATGTCCACCATCGGCGAACAGCGCGCCACCAACTACGCCTTGCGGCCGATGACCGACGACGAGTTCGTCGACGTCGTCACCGAGGGCCAGGGGGTGGCGCCGCTCTACTTCGCCTTCGCGGCCGACGCCAACCGCCGCGAGCGCGAGCTGCTCGACGATCACGAGGCCCCGGCCGCCATCGGGCTCGAGGAGGCGCTGTCGGCCCGCGAGGCCGGTGCCGTGCTCCTCGACACACGGGCCCCGGAGTCCTTCGCCTCAGGCCACCTGCGGGGCTCCATCAACGTCGGCCTCGACGGGCGCTTCGCCGAGTACGCCGGCGACGTCATCCGGCCCGGTCAGCAGGTGGTGCTCCTCAGCGATCCCGGGCGAGGCACCGAGGCCAAGGTGCGCCTGGCCCGCATCGGCTTCGATGCGGTGATCGGCGAGGTCGACGACATCGAGCGGGCCCTCGCCGCGCATCCTGAGCTGGCTGCGTCGGCCCAGCGCCTCCCCGCCAACGAGGTGGCCGAATGGCTGGCCGAGGACCCCGAGCTGCAGGTGGTGGACGTCCGCAACCCCGGGGAGACCAACCCGGGCGGGATGGTCCCCGGCGCGCGGAACCTCCCCCTCCCCCAGCTCCTCGACCACCTCGACGAGCTCGACCCCACCCGGCCCACCATCGTGTACTGCGCGGGCGGGTACCGGTCGTCGGTGGCGGCGTCCACGTTGCGGGCCCACGGGTTCGCCACCGTGGCTGACCTCATCGGCGGCTACGGCGCATGGGCCGCGACCATGCCCGGGCACTGAGACCGACGGCACCAGGTGCGCGCCTTCCTCGCCTCCCCGCTCGGCTTCCTGATCGGGCTGTCCCTCGGCGCCCTCGGCGGCGGCGGGTCGATCCTCGCCGTACCGGCCCTCGTCTACGCGGCCGGCCAAGACCCCCGTGCCGCCACCGCCACCAGCCTCTTCCTCGTGGGGACGGCCGCACTGGTCGGCATGGACGCCCATCGCCGTGCTGGGCGGGTGCGGGTCGGTACCGGCATCGCCTTCGGGCTCACCGGCATCGGGGGCTCGATCGCCGGATCGGCCCTGAACCGACACCTCGACCCTGATGCGCTCCTGCTCGGCTTCGCCGGGCTCGTGGTGGTGGCCGCCTGGCGGATGCTGACGAGCTGCCCCACCTGCACCAAGGTGGGCGAGCAGCTCGAGCTCGGCCGGTCCGGCACCGCAGTGCTCACCCGACCGGCGGCGGTCGATGCCCGCACCGTGATGGTGGTCGTCCTCGCGGGCACCGGCGTGGGGTTCCTCACCGGCCTGTTCGGCGTGGGTGGCGGGTTCGTCATCGTCCCCGCCCTGGCGCTGGCGCTGCGGCTCCCCATGCCTGAGGCCATCGGCACGTCGCTGCTCGTCATCGCCATCAACTCCGCAGTGGCGCTGGCCACGCGCCTGGCCACGACGAGCATCGATTGGCACATCACGATCCCGTTCACCGTGGCCGCCGTGGGTGGGGTGCTGGCCGGCGGCAAGGTGGCCGACCGGCTCGACGCCGAGCGCAGCCTGCGCTGGTTCGCGGCCCTCCTCGTGGCCGTGGCCGTCTACACCGCGGTGCGCGCCGGCACCGCCCTCACGGCGTAGACCTCGCGACGGCTCAGGACGGGGCGACGATGCGGTTGCGCATCCGACCGATGCCCTCCACCCAGGTCTCGAGCACCTGGCCCGGCTGGAGCGACTGCGGGGGCTCGCGGGTGAAGCCCACGCCTGACGGCGTGCCGGTGAAGACCACATCGCCGGGCAGGAGGGGGAGCACGGCGGACAGCTCGGCCACCAGCCGCGGGATGCTGAACACCAGGTCGTTGGTGCGGCCGTCCTGCACCACCTCGCCGTCGAGCGAGCAGCCGAGGGCGAGGTCGTCGCGGTCGGCCAGCTCGTCGGGGGTCACCAGCCACGGGCCCATCGGCCCGTAGCCCCGCCGCGACTTCCCGAGGGAGAACTGCGAGCCGGCCGCGAACTGCAGCGTCCGGTCGGAGATGTCCTGCCCGACGGTGACGCCGGCGACGTGGTCCCACCCCTGGGCCTCAGGCACCCGGTCGGCGCGCGTGCCGATGACGACCACCAGCTCCACCTCCCAGTCCACAGTGTCGCCCACCACCTCGATGTCGTCGAAGGGCCCACCCAGGGCCGCGGGGAACTTCGTGAACGTGGCCGGCACCTCCGGCACCACCATGCCCGCCTCCTCGGCGTGCGAGCGGTAGTTGAGCCCGATGGCGAACACCTGGCGAGGCTCCGGCACCGGACATGCGAGCTGCGTCTCGTCGAGGGGCGCCGTGCCCTCGGTGATCCCCGCCGCGAACGCGCAGAAGGCGCTCCACTGGTCGTACACGGACCGCAGGTCGGGCCCGAACCGGCCCTCCGAGGCCTCGGCGATGTCGGTCACGCGGTCACCGAGGACGAGCACGGCACGGCCGGCCAGGTTGGCGAGCTTCATGGGAGGGCGATCTCTCTCGGGGTCGGGGCAGGTCGAGGGTGCAGCCTCGCGCGACGCACGTACGCCGCCCAAGGCCGACGTCTGGCTGCCGCGCCGCTCGGGCAGGAGGCATCCATGGCCACAGTACGGACCACTCTTGCGGCGACCGTGTCCGAGGTGTGGGAAGCGCTCGTCGACGCGCGGACCTACCCGCACTGGCTGATCGGCGCCCAGCGCATCCGCCGGGTCGACGACGGCTGGCCCGCCCCCGGCACCGCCTTCCATCACGAGGTGGGACTCGGGGGACCGCTCACCATCGCCGATCGCACGCGATGCGTCTCGCTCGATCCCCAGCGCTGCCTGGAGCTCGACGTGCGGGCCGGGCCGCTCATCCACGCGACCGTCACCTTTCGGCTCGTGCCGATGGCGGGGGGCACGGAGGTGAGCCTCGAGGAGCACCCCATCGGCGTGCACCGCGTGCTGGCGCCGGTGCTGGCACCACTGGTGGCCGCTCGCAACAAGGGCAGCCTCGAGAAGCTCGGCCGCGTCCTCGAGGGCCATCGCGCCCCCTGAGCACTCAGGCCCCCGGGCGGGTCACCAGGACTGGCGGGCCTTGCAGCTCACGCAGGAGTCGGCCGTGGGGATGGCATCGAGGCGCTCGGCGCCGATGGGCTCGCCGCACACGCCGCAGCGCTGCCACGTGCGCGTCTCGGCCCGGGCCAGCGCCGCGCTGACCGCCTCGAGGACGTTGCGCTCCTCGGCGATCTGCGCTCGCAGCCGGTCGCGCTCCACGAAGCTGCTGTCCGCCTCGGAGCCACCCTCGTCGTCACCGGCGCCCACGTCGTCGCCGGCCTCCTCGAGCTCGTCGTAGCCCCGCTGGAGGATCTCGATGCGCGCCTCGGTGGCGATCCGCATGGCCTCGAGGTTCTTGCGATGCTTGGCGAGGGTGAGCGTCGTGGCGGTCGACATGTGGGACTCCTGCGATGAAGGGGCGCATGAACCTATCGGCTGGAGGGGGCCGAGGGACAGCGCGAGGGCCGCATCCGGTCGAGTGTCGCAGGTCGGTGTGAGACTGGGCCCATGGCATTCGGTCAGCAAGGTGGTCCACCCGCGTCAGGCAAGCAGGTGCAGGAGCTCTTGGGGCTGCTGCAGGAGGCGGGGCACAGCGACTTCCGCGATGCCCGCGGACCGATGGGGTTCACCCAGCGGCAGGCGGCTGGGAAGTTCACGCGCGACGAAGCCACCGCCCTGATCGAACAGCTCCAGGAGGCCGAACAGCTCCAGGAGGCCGAGGCGCCCGACAGCGAGGCGCCCGACAGCGCGAGCCCCCCGCGGCCCCAGCGGCTGTCGGCCACCGAGAACACGGCGCGCGGGCTCCCCACCGACGTCCTGGCGGCCGAGCTCCAACGCCGCGGGTGGATCGTGGTCGAGCCATAAGCATTGACAGTTGTCGATGCGTTGCTACGATGCACCCATCGATCAGTGTCAATATGTCGCTCAGGAGGTCCACCATGTCCCGTGTCCAGCTCGCCATCAACGTGTCCAACATCGATGAGGCGGTGGCGTTCTACTCGCTGCTCTTCGGCACCGAGCCGGCCAAGCGCAAGCCCGGCTACGCCAACTTCGCCATCGCCGACCCGCCGCTGAAGCTCGTGCTGATCGAAGGCGCAGGGGGCGGCACGCTGAACCACCTCGGCGTGGAGACCGAGAGCGGCGACGAGGTCGTGGCCGCGGAGGCTCGCCTGCGGGACGACGGGGTGGCCACCACCGGAGTCGACGACACCATCTGTTGCTACGCCGCCAAGACGGAGACCTGGGTGACCGATCCCGACGGCGCCAGGTGGGAGTGGTACGTCAAGACCGGCGACGCGGAGCAGATGTCGAACCAGGTGCTGAGCTCCGCCGACACCGCCACCTGCTGCACGCCGGCCACGGCGGAGGCCGCCGGATCGACCGAACCGGCCGCCGTGGGTGCTGCGCCAGCCGGCGGCTGCTGCTGACACCGATCGCGACCGGCTCGCCGCTTCGGCTCGCTGCTCGTCGACCACGCATCGAACACTGGCGTCAGGCATGCTGCACGCGTGGAACCAGGCGAGTTCAAGGGCACGATCGGTCGCTACCACTGGGAGTCTGAGCCGTGGTGGCCCGATGAGCCGAGGCCCCCGACCGGCGCACCCAACGTGGCCATCGTGGTGCTCGACGACGTCGGATTCGCCCAGCTGGGCTGCTTCGGATCCGACATCGCCACCCCCCACCTCGACGCGCTGGCCGCCGGCGGGCTGCGCTACTCGAGCTTCCACACGACCGCGCTGTGCTCCCCCACCCGGGCCTGTGTGCTCACCGGCCGCAACCACCACGCCGCCGGGATGGGCCGCATCGTCGACCTAGCCACCGGGTTCCCGGGCTACGACGCTCGCATCCCCCGCTCCTGCGCACTGCTGCCCGCCATGCTCACGCCCCACGGGTACGCCGCCTACGCGGTCGGCAAGTGGCACCTCACGCCCGAGGACGAAGAGCACCAGGGCGCCCGGCGCGACCGCTGGCCGCTGGGCCGTGGGTTCGAGCGCTACTACGGGTTCTTCCCCGGCGAGACCCACCAGTTCGTGCCGGCCCTGATCCACGACAACCACCACGTGGAGCCACCCGCCGGCTACGACGACGGCTACCACCTGACCACCGACCTCGTCGATCGCTCGATCGAGTACGTCGAAGACCTCCGCAACGTCGACGTCGAGAAGCCCTGGCTGCTGTACCTGGCCACCGGGGCCTGCCACTCACCGCACCAGTCGCCGCCGGAGTGGGTGGCGCGCTACCGCGGCCACTTCGACGAGGGCTGGGACGCCTGGCGGGAGGCCACCCTGGCCCGCCAGAAGGCCACAGGCGTGATGCCCGCCCACGCCGAGCTGTCCGAGCGGCCCGACTGGGTGCCGGCCTGGAGCACGTTGTCGGCCACCGAGCGTCAGGTCTACGCCCGCTACATGGAGGCCTTCGCCGGGTTCCTCTCGCACACCGACCACGAGATCGGCCGGTTCATCGACCGACTCCGGGTCTTCGGCGAGCTCGACAACACGATCATCCTCGTGCTCTCCGACAACGGGGCCTCGTCGGAAGGGGGCCCCTTCGGGTCGCTCAACGACGCCCGCGTCTGGAACATGCTCCCCCGCACGGCGGAGGAGGCGGCCGGACGGCTCGACGAGATCGGCGGCCCGCGGATCCACAACAACTACCCGTGGGGCTGGACGGTGGCCGGCAACACCCCGTTCCGGCGCTGGAAGCGCGAGACGCACGAGGGCGGGGTGGCCGACCCGCTCATCGTGCACTGGCCCAACGGCATCCCGGCCCGCGGCGAGGTGCGCGACCAGTACGTGCACGCCATCGACGTGGTCCCCACCCTGCTCGAGGTGATCGGCCTCGACGCGCCCGACCTCGTCGCCGGCGTGTCGCAGCGCCCGCTCGACGGCGTGAGCTTCGCCTACACGTTCGCGGACGGCGCTGCCCCGGAGCGTCACACCACCCAGTACTACGAGATGTTCGGCTGCCGAGCGCTGTACCACGAGGGGTGGAAGGCGGTGACCTACCACGAGATCCAGGACGACGCGCCTGGCCTCGACCAGGTGCCGTGGGAGCTCTACGACCTCCGGACCGACCCGGCGGAGTGCCACGACCTGGCCGACGCCGAGCCCGAGCGCCTCGCCGCGATGGTGGAGCGATGGTGGGTGGAGGCGGAGCGCAACCACGTGCTCCCCATCGACAACCGGCCCTTCTCCGAGATGGTGTTCGGCCGTCCCTCGACAGTGCCCGAGCGGTCGAGGTACCGGTACTGGCCCGGACGCGCGCCGGTGCCCGAGAGCGTCGCCGTCAACGTCAGGAGCCGGGCCCACACCATCACGGCGCACCTCACCGTGCACGACGCCGTCCGTCCGCTCGAGGGGGTGCTGGCCGTGCAGGGCTCGGTGCTCGGCGGGTGGTCGTTCCACGTCCTGGCCGACGGGCGCCTGGTGTACGTCCACAACCTGGCCGGGTGGCGCACCTATCGCGTGGAGGCACCCATCAGCCCCGACGGCCGGTTGTCGGCCGGCGACCACACGCTGGCCATGCGCTTCGACCCGCCCCATGTCGAGCTGCTCGTCGATGGCGAGGTGGTGGGCGGCGGCGAGGTGCGCCGCACCATCTGGAGCCGGTTCTCCCTCACCGGGGCCGGCCTCACAGCCGGTTGGTCACCGGACTTCTCCCCCGCCGACGAGGACTACCGCGGCCGCTTCGAGCTCACCGCCACCTTGCACCACGTCGACATCGATGTGGCCGGCCCTGCCGTCGAGGATCCCGAGATCGCGGCCCAGGAGGCCGTCGCCCGCCAGTAGCCCCCATCCCGTTCTCGGGCAGAAGCAGCAGGCTCAGCGGCGGCGCTTGACGCCCTTCACCAGCACGAACTGGTAGAGCGCGGCGGGGAGCCGCGAGATCAGGTCGATGGCCTTGGCGTCGGGGCCGATGAGCGCCCGGCGCTGATCCTTCTGCACGGCGGCGAGGATCTGGCGAGCGGCCTTCTCCGGCGTGGTCATGGCCATCTTGTCGAAGTCGTCACCGGCCGAGCCGGCCGGACCGGCCAGGGCGGCCACGCTCTCGTCCATGCGGGCGTTGCGGGCGATGTTCGTCTTGATGCCACCGGGGTGGACCGTGGTGCACGAGACGCCGCAGTCGTCCACCGCCAGCTCCATGCGCAGGGCGTCGGTGAATCCCCGCACACCGAACTTGGCCGCGTTGTAGGCCGACTGCGACGGCACGCTGATCAGCCCGAACACGCTCGACAGGTTGACGATGTGGCCCTCGCCCGCCGTCTTGAGGTGCGGCAGGAAGGCCTTGGTGCCGTGCACGACGCCCCAGAAGTTGATGTTCATCAACCACTCGAAGTCCTCGTACGACATGCCCTCGACGGTGGCCCCGAGCGCCACACCGGCGTTGTTGACGATCAGGTTGACCTTGCCGTGGTCGTCGACGACCGCGTCGGCCCAGGCGTGCACGGCATCGCGGTCAGCGACGTCGACGCGCTGCGAGGTGACCTTCACGCCGCGGCCCTCGCACTGGGCCACCGTCTCGGCCAGGCCGACCTCGTCGATGTCGGAGAGCGCCAGGTGGGCGCCGCGGCCGGCGAGCTCCTTGGCGAGGGCCCGGCCGATGCCCGAACCGGCGCCCGTGATGGCGGCCACGCGGCCTGTGAAGTCCTGCACGTCGATCAGCTCCCGGTCGATTCGAGGACGGGGGCCGTCGTCGAGATGGGGTTGGAGAACACCATGGCGTTGTCGGTGATGCCGCTGCGCTTGAGCGCTCGGTAGTCGCGGAGGTAGCTCTGGTGCACCTGCCACGGGAACTTGGAGCCCTGCTTGGGGAACTGGTCCGCCGAGCGGGCGATGTAGCCCGAGGACAGGCCGAGCAGCGGCTGGGCAGAGACGGAGGAGTCCTCGTTGCGCGGGGTGCACTGCTGCAGCCCGGTCTCGTGCAGGTGGTTCAGCAGCCGCGTCACGTAGTCGCAGGTGAGGTCGCACTTCAGGGTCCACGAGGCGTTGGTGTACCCGATGGCCAGGGCCAGGTTCGGCACGCCCTCGAGCATCATGCCCTTGTAGGTGAGCCGGTTCGGGAGGTCGACGGTCTCACCGTCCACCGACAGGTCGATCCCACCGATGAAGAGGAGCTCGAGGCCGGTGGCCGACACGATGATGTCGGCCTCCAGCTCCGCACCCGACTGCAGGCGGATCCCGGTCTCGGTGAAGGTGTCGACGTGGTCGGTGACCACCGATGCCCGGTCGTCGCGGATCGCCTTGAACAGGTCGCCGTCGGGCACCACGCAGAGGCGCTGGTCCCACGGGTTGTACCGAGGCGTGAAGTGGGTGTCGATGTCGTAGCCCTCAGGGAGCTCGCGCTCGAGGCCCCGGCGCAGCACCCACTTGACGAGCTCGGGCCGACGCTTGCTCACCACGTAGGACGCCTGGGTGGTGAGGGCGAGGAACCAGCGGATGGCGTTGCCGGCGTAGCGATCGGGGAGGATCTTGCGCAGCAGCTCAGCGGCCGGGTTGGTGGCCGGGAGCGACGCGATGTAGGTGGGCGAGCGCTGCAGCATCGTGACGTGGGCGGCCTTCTCGGCCAGTGACGGGATGAGGGTGACAGCAGTGGCGCCGCTGCCGATCACCACGACGCGCTTGCCCTCGTAGTCGAGGTCCTCGGGCCAGGCCTGCGGGTGCACGATCGTGCCCTGGAAGCTGTCCATGCCGGCGAAGTCGGGCGTGTAGCCGTGGTCGTAGCGGTAGTAGCCGCTGCAGGAGAACATGAAGCCACAGGTGAGCTCGAAGGTCTCGCCGGTGTCGGTGCGCTGAGCGGTCACCCGCCAGCGGGCATCCTCGGTGGACCAGTCAGCCGCCACGATGCGGTGCTGGAAGCGGATCTTCTCGTCGATCCCCGCCTCGCTGGCCGTGTCCTTGATGTACTGCAGGATCGACGCGCCGTCGGCGATCGACTCCTTGTTCGGCCACGGCCGGAACGAGTAGCCGAGGGTGAACATGTCGGAGTCGGACCGGATGCCGGGGTACCGGAACAGGTCCCAGGTGCCGCCGATGGCGTCGCGTGCCTCGAAGACCGCGTAGCTGGCCCACGGGCACTCGGTCTGCACGTAGTGGGCGGCGCCGATGCCGGACAGGCCGGCGCCGACGATCAGGACGTCGAGGTGCTCGGTCATGAGGGCTCAGGCCGCCGCGTTGGCGAGCTTGTCGTTGAGCGTGCCCTCGGCGCCGAAGAGCTCCTCGCGCCAGCGGGTGACCAGCTCGTCGGTGTCGCGGTCGTCAGGGTGGAAGTCCGGCCGGTCGTAGTCGCACAGCTGGGTCCACAGCTCACGGGTGAGCAGCGGCGAGCGGCGCAGGGCCCGGAGGCTCCGGCGGAGGTTGCCGCGGCGGTAGGTGGCCCGGTCGCCGAGCATCGAGATGAGCACCTGCACCGCCATGCCGGCCACGAAGCTGTAGCGGATGAGGCGCATGGTCCACACCCGCATCCGCTCCGTTCCGCCCACGGCCTTGTAGACGTCGAAGGCGACGGCCTTGTGCTCCGACTCCTCGAGGGCGTGCCAGAGGAACAGGTTGCGCACCTCGGCGTGCCCGAACAGGTCGCGGGCTTCCTGGTTGCTCAGGATCAGCTCGGCCAGCGTGGCCGTGAAGTGCTCCAGGGCGGCGGTGGCGGCCAGGTTCGACAGCGGCGGGGCGACGCGCTCACGCAGCTCGAGGCCCTTCTTGGTGATCCGCTCGAAGCGCTTGGCCGGGTAGCCCAGCGCATCCAGGCGCTCGTTGAACACCCGGTGCTCACGACCGTGCACGGCCTCCTGGCCGATGAAGCCGGCCACCTGGCGCTTGAGCTCCGGGTCGGTGAGCTGATCGCGGTAGTAGCGGACTGAGCGCACGAAGAAGTCCTCGCCGTCGGGGAACACCGCGGAGAGGGAGGCGGCCAGGTGGCTCTGGATGAGGTCACCGTCAGCGGCGAAGTGCTTCGGCAGGTCCTGCAGCGACTCCTCGAAGGAGATGCGACGGGTCGGGACCTTGCGGGCGGGGTTGCTGGTCTGCGTCATTGGTGGCGAACGTAGCATGATTTGAGAGATTTACTCAAGTGCTCAGTTCCTGTAAGATCGGTCACATGGTGATGACGAAAGGCGAGCTGACGAGGCAGACGATCCTCACGGCCGCCATCACGCGCTTCGGGCGGGACGGCTTCCGCTCCACCTCGGTGGCCGACATCGCTCGCGACGCGGGCGTGGGCGGCACGGTGGCCTACGCCTACTTCCCCAACAAGGAAGCCCTCTTCCTGGCCGCCCTCGACGAGGACACCGCCGCCATCATCCACGAGGGCCTCACGAGCATCATCGCCGAGCCCGCCATCTCCGACTGGCGCCAGACGCTGATCTTCAGCCTGATGGATGCCGTCGACCTCCACCCCCTGGCCCGGCGCGTGCTGGGGGGTCTGGAGCCGGACGTCACCGAGCGCGTGCTCGAGATCCCCGCCCTCGAGGAGCTCCGCAAGGCATGCGGGGAGCGCATCGCCGGCGAGCAGCTCGCCGGGTCGGTGCGCCATGACATCGACCCGATGGTGATCGGCAACGGCGTCGTCGCCATCATGCTCTCGCTGTTGATGTCCATCGTGCAGGTGGGCCGCCACGCCGCCTTCGCCTACGGCGCTGACGTCGCCGCCGTGTTCCAGGCCGCCCTCGAGGTGCCTCGCCCCCTCGAGGAGTAGCGAGGCATCCGATCTCGGATCACTCGACGTACCGGCGCACCTCGGCGGCCTTGCCGCGGATGGTCGTGGAGCCCATCGTGCGCACGACGTCCTCGACCGACGCCTCGGGCACGCCCACCACGGAGTAGTGCTCGGCGATGCGGATGGGCCCGATCGAACGACCGGGCAACCCGCTCTCGTTGGCGATGGCGCCCACGAGGTCGGCCGGGCGCACCCCGGCCTGGCGGCCCATGTTGATGTACACGAAGCCCGTCGGTACGCCGGAGTCGGCACCGCGCCCCCCCTTGCCCTGGGGGCGGGGCCCTGCTGCGTCACGGGTGCGGTCGCCACCACGATCGGGTCGACTGCGGTCGGGCCGCTTGGTGTCGGCCCACGCGTCGGGGATCTCGCGCTCGTCGAGGGTGGCCCCGCGGCCCTCGTGCACGAGCTTGATGGCGGCCAGGGCGACGCGGCGGTTGTCCTCGCCGGACAGGCCGTGGAGCACTGCCTGGTAGTCGTCGAGATCGTCGGAGCCCAACGCCTCGTTGAGCGCCTCGACGGTCAGCTCGATCTGCTTCGAGCGCAGGTCGGCCACGGTGGGCACCTTGGCCACCTCGATGGTCTGCTTGGTGAGGCGCTCGATGTTGCTCAGCAGCCGGCGCTCGCGCGGCTCGGCGAGGGTGATGGCCACGCCCTCTCGCCCGGCTCGACCGACGCGTCCGATGCGGTGCACATAGCTCTCGGCAGCCGAGGGCACGTCGTAGTTGACGACATGGGTGAGCGAGTCCACGTCGAGCCCGCGGGCCGCCACGTCGGTGGCGACGAGCAGCTCGGCCGAGCCGTCGCGCAGCCGACCCATCACGCGGTCGCGCTGGCTCTGGTCCATGCCACCGTGGAGCGCCTCGGCGCGGTAGCCCCTGCCGTTCATGGTGGCGGTGAGCTCATCGACCTCCGTGCGCGTGCGGCAGAACACGATGGTGGCAGTGGGCACCTCGATGTCCAGGACCCGGCCCAGGGCCGAGGCCTTGTGATTGCGCTGCACGAAGTACACGGTCTGACGCACGAGAGCCTTGGCCGCGTCCGCCGATCCCCGACCGATCTCGATGCGCACCGGGTTGCGCTGGTGACGCTTGGCGATGGCCTCGATGCGCCGGGGCATGGTGGCCGAGAAGAGCACGGTCTGACGGGAGGCGGGGATCCCGTCGAGGATCGACTCGATGTCTTCCGTGAAGCCCATGTCGAGCATCTCGTCGGCCTCGTCGAGCACCACCGCGCGGATCTTGTCGAGGGCCAGCGACCCCCGCTTGATGTGATCGATGGCGCGGCCCGGGGTAGCCACCACCACGTGCACACCCCGGTTGAGCTCCTGCAGCTGCCGGTAGATCGGTTGGCCGCCGAAGATGGGCAGCACCTTCACGCCCAGCTCGTGGCCGTACTTGAACATCGCCTCGCTCACCTGCACTGCCAGCTCGCGCGTGGGTACCAGCACCAAGGCGGTCGGTACCGCCGGCGCACCGCGGCCGATCGCCTGGAGGATCGGGAGCGCGAAGGCCGCCGTCTTCCCGGTGCCCGTGGCCGCCTGACCCAGCACGTCGGTGCCGGCCAGGAGCAAGGGGATCGCCTCGCGCTGGATCGGTGTCGGCTCCTCGTAGCCGAGCCGCACCAGCGCCTGCAGGAGCTCGTCGGCCAGCCCCAGCTCGGCGAACCCGAGCTCGTCGGACCGGCTCCCCTCGTCAGCGCCGGCCTCGAGAATCGAGTCGGCGGGCTCGTGCGCGTGCGTCGGAGGCTGTGTCACTCCCCCATTCTCCCGGGAATCGGCTCGCGTGCAGAATCCGGGCCCGCGGCACGCCTACCCTCGGGGCGTGCCGGATGACCGCGACGTGGAGGAGATCGTCGACGGCGACATCACCTGGCGCTTCGACGTCGGGTTCCTCCAGTCGAGCTGGACGTGCATCTTCGGGCGGGGGTGCCTCGGCATCGGCGCTGAGCCGGCCGAGGACCTGGGCCTCGGGTGCTGTTCGCTCGGCGCCGACCTCGACGACGAGGACGAGGCGCGGATGCTGAGCGCCATGGCCGCCATGCTCGAGCCGGAGCGCTTCCAGCACCACCGGGAGGCCACTGCCGGCGGCATCTACGCCGACGACGCGCGAGCGGCCACCCGGGTGGTGGACGGCGCCTGCATCTTCCTGAACCGGCCGGGCTTCGCGGGCGGTGCCGGCTGTGCCCTGCACCTGGCCGCCATCGACGCCGACGAATCGCCCATCGAGTGGAAGCCGTCGGTCTGCTGGCAGCTTCCCCTCAAGGTCGACTGGCAGCCGGGTCCTGACGACACCGAGGTGGCCACCGTGCGCCCGTGGTCGCGCGCGGACTGGGGGACGGCGGGAGAGACGATGGCCTGGTGCTGCACCGAGGGGCCGCGCGCCTACGTCGGCGACCGCAGCGTGCTCGAGTCGCTGGGCCCGGAGCTCGAGGCGGTGGTCGGCACCGCCGTCCACGTCGAGCTCCGCCGCCGCCTCCTGCCCCGCACGGATGCGCCGAACCCACTGCCGAACCCGCTGCCGAACCCGTTGCAGACCTGACACGACGGGCGCATGCTGACCGGCGGGGCAGATTGACCGCACTGAGGAGGATGCCATGTTCGTGCAGATCATCGAGGGCCGCACCGCCGACGCCGAGGGCTTGCAGCGTCAGGGAGATCGCTGGCAGGCGGACCTGCGACCCGGTGCCACCGGGTTCCTCGGGGTGACCTCTGGTGTCACCTCCGATGGGCGAGCGCTCACCATCGTGCGCTTCGACTCGGAGGCGTCGGCCCGGGCCAACAGCGAACGGCCGGAGCAAGGCGCCTGGTGGGCCGAGACGGAGAAGTACTACGACGGCGACATCGCGTTCGCGGAGTCGTCCGACGTCTCCGAGTTCCGAGGAGGCGGCTCGGACGCGGCCGGCTTCGTGCAGGTGATGAAGGTGACCGGCACCGACCGCACGCAGGTCGAGCACATGGACGCCGCCTTCGAGCAGCATGCCGACCTGCGCCCCGACGTGCTGGGGGGCCTGCGGGCGTGGACCGGCGCCGATGCCTACATCGAGGCGGCCTACTTCACGAGCGAAGCCGACGCCCGCGCCGGCGAGCAGACCGAGATGCCCGAGGCTGTGCAGGCCCTGATGGCCGGCTACGAGTCGGTGCTCGCCAACACAGAGTTCTTCGACCTCACCGATCCCCAGCTCCACTGACCGCCGGGCGTGGATCGGGCTGCTCGCCGCGGACGAGGCGGCCGGGGAGCTCACCGGTCGCCACGCCGTCGACGTAGGTCTCCGTGCCCGAGACGATGGTGTGGAGGTAGCCGCGTGCTCCCTGAAGGAGGCGCTTGCCGCCGGCCGGCAGGTCGTGCGCCATGGTCGGTGGCGTGAGGGCGAGGTTGTCGAAGTCGATGACGTTGACGTCGGCCTTCATGCCCGGCGCCAGCACGCCGCGGTCGAGGAGGCCCACCGCCTCTGCCGTGCCACGGCTCTGGCGCTGCACGAGGAAGGGCAGGTCGAACGTGGCCCCGCTTGCTCGGTCGCGGCCCCAGTGGATGAGCAACGAGGTCGGGAAGCTGGCATCGCAGATGGTGCCGACGTGGGCACCCCCGTCGCTGAGACCAGGCACGGTGTGCGGGTGGGCGAGCATCTCGGCGGCGGCGTCGAGGTTGCCGTCGAAGTAGTTGAGGAAGGGCAGGTACAGCAGGGCCCGTCCCTCGTCGCCGAGGAGCAGGTCGACGTACAGCTCCTGCACGTCGACCCCGGCGCGCTGGGCACGGGCAGCGATGCTGTCGGCCGGCGCCGGCTCGTAGTCGGGCGGGTCGCCGAGCTCGAAGACGCGGTCCAGCGACAGCGGCAGTGCCGACTCAGCGAGCTCGGCCACGAGACGCTCACGCCGCTCGGGCTCGGCCAGCCGGCGGGCCTGCTCCTGCAACGGAAGGTGCGCCACCTCCCGGAACGACGGGGTGCGGGCCAACGGGTTCACCGACCCCTGCAGGCCGAGGAGGATGCCCACGGCGCGAGCCGCCACCTGGGCCCGCATGATGAGGCCCTCGGTCTGCGCCCGGTCGAGGAGGTCGAGCTTGGTGCGATAGCCCGGCCCGGGCGCAGCTTGTAGGAGCGAGATCGACAGCGGCCGGCCCGACGCCCGCATCATCTCCAGGAGGGTCTCGTCCTCGACGGCACCGTCAGCGAAGTCGGACACGACCTGCAGCACGCCCCGACCGGTGGCCCCGATGGCGCGGGCGATGCCGACGAGCTCCTCCCGCGCCGCGGTGAGGGTGGGGGTGGGCTCGCCCCGGCTGGTGCGGTGGTTGAGGGTGCGGGAGGTGGTGAAGCCGAGCGCCCCGGCCCGCACGCCCTCGGCCGCCAGGCGACCCATGGCGTCGATCTCCTCCGCCGACGCCGCCTCCCGGTCGGCGCCGCGCTGACCCATCACATACAGGCGCAGGGGCGCGTGGCAGACCTGGGCGGCCAGGTCGATGTCGTAGCACCGTCGACCCAGCGCATCGAGGTAGTCCGCGATCGACTCCCACTCCCACGACAGCCCCTCGTGCAGCACCGAGCCGGGCAGGTCCTCCACGCCCTCCATCAGCTCCACCAGGGTCTCGTGGTCGGCAGGCCGCACCGGCGCGAACCCCACGCCGCAGTTGCCCATCACGACGGTGGTGACCCCGTGGCCCGACGACGGCTGGAGCCGCTCGTCCCAGGTGGCCTGCCCGTCGTAGTGCGTGTGGATGTCGACGAAGCCGGGGGTGACGATGGCGCCGTCGGCATCGATCTCGCGCCGGGCGGCGCCGTCCACCGACCCCACCTCCACGATGCGGTCACCGGAGATGGCCACGTCGGCCGTGCGGGCCGGTGCCCCGCGGCCGTCGATGACGGTTCCGCCCCTGATGACGAGATCGAACGGCATGACCTGCTCCTGCGGGTTCGGGTGACGCCCCGGTGCGGTCGGCCTACCGATCCACCGCGAGCGGAAGGATCATCGCGTACCTGTCGGCCTGAGGTTCGGCGTCGCGGCGCTCATCCGTCGCCACGGACCTCCACGCGGTGGAGGTCGTCGCCCACCTCGATGGCGCCGTCGAAGTGGGCGGCCGCCAGTGCCCGCCAATCGTCCCCTCCGCCGGGTGGGAAGGCGGGGACGTAGTGCGTCAGCACGAGGGTCTCCATGCCGGCACGCTGCGCGGTGTCGGCCGCCTCTTCGGGTGAGGAGTGGTAGTCGAGCGTGTCCACCATCCGCTGGAGCGGGATGGTGGCGATGATGTCCTTGCGGATCACCGTGTGGACGAGGGCCTGGGCGCCCGCGCACAGCCGATCGAGCCCATCGCAGGGCACCGTGTCGCCGGCCGTCACCACCGAGGCGCCGTCGAGATCGAAGCGGTAGCCGACGCTGGGCTCCACCGGCTTGTGATCGGTGAGGGCGCACTCGATGGCCACGCGGCCGCCGAGCCGCACCGGGCCCTCGCTCACCTCGAGCACGGTGACGGGCGGTGGGTGGTCGAGGTCCTCGTGGTGAGCCAGGCGATAGCTGATGTCCGGGCCGAGCGAGCCGAGGATGTGATCGACCACGGCCCGGGTGCCGACCGGCCCCACGATGGTGAGCGGCGTGGGCGAGAAGGTCATCACCCACCGGCTGGTGATCACGTCGTTGAGGTCGGTGATGTGGTCGCTGTGGAGGTGCGTGAGCAGCACCCCGGTGAGCTGGCCCGCGCCGAGGCCAGCGGCGGCCAGGCGCATGAGCACGCCCCGGCCCGCATCCACGAGGTAGTGCTCCGACGCCGAGGACACGAGGGTGGCCGGTCCGGCGCGATGCGGATCGGGGAGCGGGCTGCCGGTGCCCAGCAGCGTGATGGTCAGCACGAGGTGGTGTCCTCTCGGGGGGTGGCGACGGTCATTGGCGAGACATCTCGGCGCGCGCCTCGGCCTCCGCTGCGTCAGCGGCGGCGCGGGCGACGAGCTGGATCGCGACCTCGTGGAGCGTGCCCTGGAAGGCGAAGGGGCTGCGGTAGCGGGTCGACACCGCCGAGCCGTGGTCGAACCCGACGCTGGAGCCGACCGACGAGATCATCCGCATGTACAGCGGCACATCGATCTGGCCGGCCTCCACCCCGTCGACGGCGAGTGCGATCGACCCCGACATGCCCTCGCCCCGACGGAACCGGGCCGTGAGATCGACGTCGCCGAGTGGGACAGCGACGCTGGACTCGAGGATCGAGTGGTCGTCGAAGGCGTTGTAGTCCACCACCAGCCGGTCGTCCTGCACGAACAGCGAGATGCCCGAGTTCTCCGTGCCGGTGGCGAAGAGCACTCCGTCGTCGCCCGCGGCTCTGGTGACCCGAGCCGTC
Organism: Acidimicrobiales bacterium; assembly: GCA_046598435.1. Lineage (GTDB taxonomy): Bacteria > Actinomycetota > Acidimicrobiia > Acidimicrobiales > VFJN01 > VFJN01. The sequence continues at coordinate 10,492 of JBKJIL010000094.1, read as the reverse complement.
AGGTCGAAGCTGCGGCCGCCGATGGCCGCGGAGGCCTGACCCGGGAGGGCCGACATCGGGGGCCGGTACACGTAGCGGCGATCGGCGGGGTGGGGCGAGTGGTCGCGGAACCGCACGCCGAAGAGACCGACCAGCCGATCGTCGAGGGGGAGCACCCCGTGGCGCTCGGCCTCGGCCCACCACAGCTCGATGAGCTCGGCCAGCTTCTCGGGCTCGGCGTCGGCGAGGTCGTTGCACTCCGAGCGGTCGATGCTCAGGTGGTAGAGCTCCCACGTCTCGGTGTCGTAGTCGGCGCCTGCCGTGTGCTTCTGCACGGCCTTCCACTCACCGGCCACCAGAGCACGGCTCCCCGCCATCTCGAAGTACTGCACGGTGTTCGTGGCCGGGGCCTCAGCGTGGTGCAGCAGCGACGCGAACGAGTGGCCGGTGACGGGAAGCTGCTCCAGGCCCCGGTAGGTGTCCGGAGGCGTGACGCCGAGCAGCTCGTAGACGGTCGGCACGATGTCGGCCACGTTGACGAACTGGTCGCGCGTCGTGCCCTGCTGCTCGGGCGCCACGCCGGCCGGCCAGTGCAGCACCATCGGGACGTGCACACCGCCCTCGTGGGTGTTCTGCTTGTACCACTTGAAGGGCGTGTTGCCGCACTGCGCCCAGCCCCACGGGTAGTTGGTGTGGCTGTGCGGACCGCCGATGTCGTCGATGCGCAGGATCGCCTCGTCGGGCGTCTCGAAGATGCCGTTGAAGAACTTCATCTCGTGCATCACGCCGAAGGGTCCGCCCTCCTGGGAGGCTCCGTTGTCGGCCAGGACGACGAGGATCGTGTTGTCGAGCTGTCCGAGCCGGCGCAGGCCCTCCACCAACCGGCCGATCTGGTGGTCGGTGTGGTCGAGGAACGCCGCGAAGGCCTCCTGCAGGCGAGCGGCCAGGCGCCGCTGGTTCTCGGGGAGGTCGTCCCACGGCTCCACGCCCGGGTTGCGAGGGGCCAGCAGGGTCTCGGCCGGGATCACCCCCAGCTCGAGCTGGCGGTCGAACCAGCGCTGCCGCACGACGTCCCACCCCTCGTCGAAGGCGCCGCGGTACTTGGCGAGGTAGGCGGGCGGTGCCTGGTGCGGCGCGTGGGTGGCACCGAAGGGGACATAGGCGAAGAACGGCTTGTCGGGTCGCACGCCCTTGCTGTCCGACACCATGCGCAGCAGCTGGTCGACGATGTCCTCGCTGAGGTGGTAGCCGTCCTCGGGGCCGCCGGGCGGAGCGATGGGGTGGTTGTCACACACGAGATCGGGGTGGAACTGGTCGGTCTCGCCCTCCATGAAGCCGTAGAACCGATCGAACCCACGCCCCAGCGGCCACTGGTCGAAGGGGCCCGCGGCAGAGCACTGCTCCATCGGCGCGAGGTGCCACTTGCCGGTGCAGAAGGTGGCGTAGCCCTGGTCGCGGAGCACCTCTGCCACGGTGGCGGCATGGTTCGAGATGTGGCCGAGCTGGTTCGGGAAGCCCGTTCGGAAGTTGGAGATCGAGCGCATACCCACGGCGTGCTGCGAGCGGCCCGTGAGCAGCGAGGCGCGCGTCGGCGAGCACAGCGGGGTGACGTGGAAGCTCGTGAACTGGAGTCCCCCTGCGGCCAGGGCATCGATGTGCGGCGTGTCGATGGTGGAGCCGTAGCAGCCGAGCTGCGCGAACCCGGTGTCGTCGAGCAGCACGAGCACGACGTTGGGCGCGTCATCGGTCGGGTGCGGCGCCTCGTCGAACCATGCCTCCGACTCGGCCACCGTGCGGCCGATGCGGCCCTCGAACCTGGACGCTCTCGCCATGGTCACCTCTGCTCTGGTCGCGTTGGCCCGTCGATCCCCGCCGACCACGCACTCTAACTATTGACAGTACGGTTGCCAATAGTCTCTTTCCGGGCGCCCCGACCCACGGTCTGCGAGGGCTCTCGGGGTGCCGTCCTCGGAGCCGTTCTGGTGACGTCGCCGCGTGGCGGCTCGAACGGCCCACGGCATATGCTGAGGTCTTGCCAGGCGGGTTCCCGATCGAGGAGATGACGTGGACGACGCGTCGGTGAGCGAGCGCCCGCACGGCGAGCTCAGCTTGTTCGCCATCCTCGACGCCCTCCCCCGGGCCATCATCGTCACCGACCCCCAAGGTCGGATCCTGATGTGGAACCGGTTGGCCGAGACCCTCTACGGCTGGCCCGCCTCCGAGGTGGTGGGCACCATGGTCTCTGACGTCCTCGTCCCGATCGACGAGCAGGACCACGCCGAGCAGATCATGGACGTGGTGCGAGCGGGCGACGTGTGGGCGGGCGACTTCACGGTGCTGCGCCGTGACAGCGAGCCCGTGCGCATCTGGGTCACCGACTGCCCGATCCTCGATGACGACGGCAACGTGATCGCCGTGGTCGGCGCCTCGGAAGACGTGGCCGAGCAGCGACTGCTCGAGCAGCGGGCCCAGGACCTCACCGAGCACCTGCGCCTCGCTCTCGAGGCCGGTGGGCTCGGCACGTTTCGGTGGGACATGGCCACTGGTGTCACCGAGTGGGACGAGCGCCTCGAGGCGCTCTTCGGCCTCGCGCCGGGGAGCTTCGACGGCACCTTCGACGCGTGGGTCGACCTGCTCCACCCTGAGGACCGGGACCAGGTGCTGCACTCAGTCGAGGAGGCCGTGGCCACGAAGAGCCGCTTCACCGTGGAGCACCGAGTGGTTTGGCCTGACGGCAGCGTGCACTGGCTCGAGGGCGCGGGCGGCGTCACGCTCGACAACCAGGGGACGGTCACCGGCACGATCGGCTGCACCCGCGACGTCACCCAGGAGGTGCTCGCCGAGCAGGAGCGTCAGCGGTTCACCCTCGAGGCACTGGCGGCCGCCGAGCAGGAGCGCATCAACCGCGAGCGGTTGGAGTTCCTCAGCCGCATCAACGACGCGCTGTCGAACGCCCGAGACCGGCACGAGCTGATGCGCAACGTCGCCCAGGCGGCGGTGCCCCACTTGGGTGACTGGTGCTCCATCTACGTGCTCCCCGAGCCCGGTGCCGCCATCCCCGAGGTGGAGATCGCGCACATCGACCCGGTCATGGTGGCCTACGCGCTGGAGCTCCAGAAGCGATTCCCGTACGACCCGCAGGCACCGGCGGGCATGCCAAACGTGATCCGCACGGGTCAGCCGGAGTTCTACCCGGTGATCGACGAGGCGGTGCTCGAGAGCCTCGACACCTCGGAGGAGCAGCGTGATGTCGTGCGCAAGCTCGTGCTCCGCAGCTCCGTGTCAGTGCCGCTCGTGAAGCGGGGGCAGGTGCTCGGCGGCCTCCAGCTCATCATGACTGAGTCCGGGCGGCAGTACACGGAGGACGACGTCACCCTCGCTGAGGCCGTGGCCGCCCGCATCGCCTCGAGCGTCGAGAACCTGCGTCTCGCCGAGGCGCAGCGGTCGATCGCCTCCACCCTCCAGGCCAGCCTCCTCCCCACCGAGCTGCCCGCCATCCCGGGGGTCGACGTGGCGGTGCGCTACTGGGCCAACGGCGAAGGCATCGACGTGGGCGGCGACTTCTACGACCTCTTCAGCCTCGCCGACGATCGTTGGGCGGTGGTGATCGGCGACGTGTGCGGCACCGGTCCGGCCGCCGCCGCCGTCACGGGGCTGGCCCGCCACACCATCGCCAGCGCCGCCTGGCACAGCGACGACCACACCACGGTGCTCAAGAACCTGAACCGCGCGATGCGGGAGCGGCGAACGAACTCGTTCTGCACCGCGGTGTACGGCACGCTCCACCCCGCCGCGGAGGGCATCGAGCTCACGGTTGCCATCGCCGGGCATCCCCTCCCGATCGTCGCCTGCGCCGACGGCACGGTCGCTCGGATCGGTGTTCCCGGGTCGCTGGTGGGCCTGTTCGACGACATCGGCGTCACCCCCACCACCACGATCCTGCACCCGGGCGACACGCTCGTGCTCTACACCGATGGGGTCACCGACGTGCGGCCGCCCTATGGCCTCGACCCCGACCAGCTCGATGCGCTCGTGGCGCAAGCCGCCGCCACCACGAGCAGCGCCGAAGACCTCGCCGATCGGCTCCACGCCGACCTCTCCGCCATCCTTCCGATCACCGACCGGAAGGACGACATCGCGCTCTTGATCCTGCGCCTCCCGGTGCGATGAGCGGGCGCGGCTAGCGACCACCCGCTACCGGCGGGCGACCGCCCGTCAGTCGCCCTCGCCCGCGATGGGTCCGGAGCGGCCGACGTACTTGCCGAGCTGCTCGGCAAACCCCTCGTCGTGACGGCGGAGCCACTCGATGAGCATCGCCGCGTGCTCCTTCTCCTCGTGCATGTTGTGCAGGAGCAGGGCCTTGAGCTCCTCGTCGTCGCAGTCGTCAGCGCGCTGCTGGTACCAGTCAGCAGCCTCGAGCTCTTCCATCAGCGACACGATCGCCTGGTGACGGGCGATGGTCTGCGCGGACAGGCGTTCCCGAGGGGCGTGGAGGTCTTCGCTTGACATCTCGGCACCCTACCGTCGCCGCTCCAGATCAGTTCCCTGCCGCCGTGTGCCCAACGTCTCGTCGGCCGCTGGTCTGCGGCCACGGCCAACGGGGCACATCTCTCCCATGTCCTTCTTCGACCTCCTCGGCGAGTTCGACGCCGCCCTCGAGTGGCCGTTCGACGACCCCCTGCTCCAGGACCCCACGCCCGGGATGTCTGCCGCTCCGGCGGCCGCCGCCGCAAACGCAGTCACCCCGCCGGAGTCCTGACCGGCTCGGCCGCCGCCGATCGGTCGTACGGGCCGGGTCGCTCGACGCCCGGCACTGTGCTTGCATGCTCGGTGCTCGCCCTGCGCACGACGACGGAGACCCATGACCGATCGGCCGTTCACCGCCATCCGCTATGAGACGAGGGACCGCAAGGCCTACCTCACCCTCGCTCGCCCCGATCGGCTCAACGCCATCGACGACGTCATGCCCCGCGAGATCCACGCCGCGGTCGAGGAGGCCAACGACGACCCGGACGTGCACGTCATCGTCGTAGCCGGCGAGGGCCGATCGTTCTGTGCCGGCTACGACCTGAAGGCCTACGCCGAGGAGGGCACCGGCACGCAGCGCACCGTGTGGGATCCGGTGAAGGACTACCGGTTCATGAAGCGCAACACCGACGACTTCACGAGCCTGTTCCGCTCGCTGAAGCCCACCATCTGCAAGGTGCAGGGCCACGCCGTGGCCGGCGGGAGCGACATCGCGCTGTGCTGCGATCTCGTGGTGATGGCCGACGACGCCCGCATCGGGTACATGCCGGCCCGGGTGTGGGGCTGCCCCACCACCGCCATGTGGGTGTACCGCCTCGGCGCCGAGAAGGCCAAGCGCATGCTGCTCACCGGCGACACCATCGACGGTCGCCAGGCCGCCGACTGGGGGCTGGTCCTCGAGGCCGTGCCGCTCGATGAGCTCGACGCCCGGGTGGAGGCGCTGGCCGACCGCATGGCCGGCGTGCCGATCAACCAGCTCGTCATGCAGAAGCTGATGGTCAACCAGGCCTACGACAACATGGGCCTGCACAGCACCCAGATCCTCGCCACCCTGTTCGATGGCATCACCAGGCACTCCCCGGAGGGGCGCTGGTTCCAGGACCTGGCCGCCACCGAGGGGTTCCACGCCGCGGTGGAGTGGCGCGACTCCGGGCGCTGGATCCCCGAGGGCGGCCGTCCCGATCCAGATCCCACGCGCGATCCCGCGGCAGGAGGTCTGGCATGACCGCCGAGCGCGCCACGGTCACGATCACCGACCACGGCCCGGTCCGGGTGGTGACGATCGATCGACCCGAGCGGCGCAACGCCGTCGACCGTCCCACCGCCGCCGCCCTCGAGGCCGCCTTCCGCAGCGTCGACGAGGACGACGACATCGCCGTCGCCGTGCTCACCGGCGCCGGTGGCAACTTCTGCGCCGGCGCCGACCTCAAGGCGGTGTCGACAGGCGCCGGCAACCGGGTCCTCGAGGACGGCCCCGGCCCGATGGGCCCCACCCGGATGCTGCTCAGCAAGCCGGTCATCGCCGCCGTCGAGGGGTTCGCCGTGGCCGGCGGCCTCGAGCTGGCCGTGTGGTGCGACCTGCGGGTGGCGGCCACCGACGCCACCTTCGGGGTCTACTGCCGCCGGTGGGGCGTGCCGCTCGTGGACGGTGGCACCGTCCGGCTGCCCCGCCTCATCGGCCACAGCCACGCCCTCGACCTCATGCTCACGGGCCGCGGCGTGAGCGGGGACGAGGCCAAGGCGATGGGGCTCGCCAACCGCTTGACGGAGCCAGGCGGGGCCCTCGCCGCCGCCATCGAGCTGGCTGCCGAGCTGGCCGCCCTCCCGCAGCGGTGCCTGCGCAGTGATCGCCTGGCGTCTTATGACCAGTGGGGTCTCGGCATCGACGAGGCGCTGGCCGTGGAGTACCGACACGGCATCGAGACGATCCACAGCGGTGAGACCCGGGCCGGAGCGGAGCGCTTCGCGGCCGGCGCCGGCCGCCACGGCGAGACAGCCACATGACGAGCGAGTGACTGCGACGCGGTCGTCACGCGGAAGCTCGCGGCATCGGCATCTGGCGCGCTGGGGTCGCCCCGGGCGCTCGTCAGGTGAGCGAGTCGACCGCCTCGACCGGACCTGAGACCGACGACCGCGACGGCGGGACGGCCGTGCTGCGGAGCAGGCGTCGTCGCAGCAGGGCGCCCCGCGCGGCGACGTCGAGCCGCAGACCGAGGCCGAGGAGGGCGACGGCGACGATCCCGTCGAGCCACCAGTGGTTGCCGGTGGCCGACACCACGAGCGTCGTCAGGACCAGGTGGAGCAGGAACAGCCAGCGCCACCGACTCGTGCTGGCGGCCACGATCCCGAACGACACCACCGCGGCCCACCCCACGTGGATCGACGGCATCGCCGCGAACTGGTCGGACACCCCTGTGCCCACCGGTCCGTAGATCGACAGCCCGTAGCGCTCGGAGAGGTCCACGTAGCCGAGGTCGGTGAGGAACCGCGGCGGCGCCACCCGGATGAAGCGGATCACCAGGCAGAACCCGGTGAGCAGTGCGAGCCCGTTGCGCCAGTGGGGGTAGTGGTCGCGATGGCGCACGTAGATCCACACGAGGAACGCCACCAGCGAGGGCACGTGCAACGTGGCGTAGTAGAGGTTGGTGAGGCGCCCCAGCCAGTCGTGGCGCAGGACGAGATGCTGAAGCGAGAGCTCGGTGGGCAGGTGGAGGTCGTGCTGGAGGCGCACGATCTGGCGGGCCCGGTCGACGGCCCCCTCGTCTTCGGCCAGCGGGAGCAGCCGCGCCACGCGCCACACGGCGTACAGCGAGGCGACGAGCGCCAGCTCCTTGGCGGCCAGACCCATCGCCCGCGCCGTGCGGCTGTCACGCCCGGCGGCGGCACGGGCCACCACCAAGCTGACTGCCGCCAGGGTCACCGCCTGATACCAGGTGGGCCAGCTCATGCCCGCATCAACCTACGTGAACGGACGTCCCTGGCGGTGGCGGCGCCGGAAGTCGCGCAGGTACAGCGACGGGGTCAGCCGAGCCAGCGGTGCCGGCACCAGACGATCGATGAGCGCCGAGACGGTCACCAGCCGCTCGAACCGGCGCTGGTGCGTCGACGACCACTCGAGGCCGAGCGGCTCGCGGAACTCTTCGCCGAGGAATCCCGTGGAGACGAACACGTGGAGCCGTCCGAGCAGTGCCGAGGGGATCCGGCCGAGCCAGCGCAGTCGGAGGAAGTCGTGCAGGTAGGCGGCGGTGACGTCATCCACCTCGAGCAGGGCGAGGTTCTCGGCCCAGTACTCGTCGAAGGCGGCCGCGTCGACGGGCCAGGCGCTGGCCTCCACCTGGAGCGTGGTGGCGATCCGCCGGAAGACACGGATGATCCGATCTCGAGTGGCGTCGTCGAGCTCGGGGTGCAGGGCCTCCGTGGCGTCGAGCACCCCCTTGCAGATGCAGGCCGCCACCCACAGCTGCAGCACGGGATCGAAGGCCGAGTAGGTGGGGGTGGCACCGGGGTCGCTGCGGACCGTGCGGTGGGCTCGATCGATCTCCGATCGGAGCCATGCGCGCTCGGCGGGTGTCCCGAGCAGGGCGACGAACACGTAGGAGAAGGTGGTGCGCGCTCGCTTGATGGGGTGCTTGTCGAGGCGGCCCGAGTCCACCTTGCTCTCGGCCACGCCGTGGCCAACGCCGATGCGGCTGAGCTGCATGACGATGTTGGCGCCTGCCACGTGCACCCCGAAGGGACGGAACAGGCTCCAGACGAAGTCGTCGTCGCACGGGTCCTCGGCCAGCGCCTCCTCGATCCGCCGACGACCGGCGTGGCGCGCCTCGGACGCGGTCGCAGGGAGTGGATGTCCCATCGAGCTGCCGAGACCTCCGTCGTCCATCGGTGGGGGACGGTAGCGGCGCCTGACCCGCGACTCGCAGCTTCTGTGCACCGGGAGCACCGGAATGCGGACGTGACGGTGCACAGAACGCGAGCGGTCAGCGCTGGGTCGCGCCTCGCAGAGCCCGCAGGGCGAGGGCCGCCATGAGAGCGAGAGCGCCGGCCGCCACCGGCGTCGTCGCACCGGTGGCCGGCAGCGATCCCCCGGTGCTGGCACCGGCCCCGGGACGGGCCTCGGCGCCACTGTCGGCGTCGGTCGGATCGCCCGAGGGGCGGCCCGGCCCGGCCGGGGCTGATGCCACGCCGTCGAGGACGAGCACGCCGATGCCGTCGGGGAACTCCAGCCCCTCGTCGATGACCTCGAGGGCGCCAGGGTTGCCGGCCTCGTCGAAGGTCACTCGCACGACGGAGCCCTCCCCTTCCGCAGGACCAGGTCCGACCACGCCGATGTCGGCGATCCAGAGCGTCCCGTCGCTGGTGACTCCGATGCCGAACGGGGTGATCCCTCCCAGCTGGCCCGTCGTGTTGACGACATGGCGGCGGAAGATGCCGTCGCGCCCGTACTCCGCCACCTGGCCCGTGAAGACGCTCGACACGTAGTAGCTGTCGCGTCCGCTGTCGACGATGTCCGAGGGCGTGGTGATGAGGCCGGGCACCTGCGGGATGAAGAGCGTCTTGCCCACTCGATCGGCGTCCGCGAGCTGCTCCCCGGTGCCGTCGGTGCGCCCGCAGCCGTCACCCGGTGCCTCGCCGTCGGGCCAGGTGGTGGTGTCGTAGCGATAGATGCCGCCGGGCTCGACCGTGGCGAGGTTGGGTCGGTTGCTGGCGATGAGCACGTCTGTGCCGTCCACCAGGATCCCGCCGGCCGTGCCGATGCCGACATCGATCTTGCAGTGGGGCACCCGCGGGAAGTCGTTGCGGTCGGGGCCGATCGAGCCCGTCATGTGGGCCGCCGTCGGGTACCACACGATCAGCTCACCGGTGGCCGGCGACTGGGGCAGCTGGTCCCCGACGTCGCCCGTGACGATCCGTCCGTCGGGCAGCACGCCACACCCGTAGTTCTCGGGGTTGTCGGTCTCCGTCACGAAGCTGTCCGGAACGAGCTTCGCCACCTCCTCGGCGACCAGCGAGTCGAGCGTGGTGCCGGTGAGGTGGAACAGGCCCCATCCCTGCTTGATGACGCCGGGCTCGCTGTTCTGCTCGGTGTCCTCGCCGGCGATGATCCACGTCTCACCGTCGGGCTTCCACGACACCCCGTCGGGGACCACGCAGATCTCGGCGTTGATGTCGAGGCCTTCGGGGCGGTCGGCGGCGGACGGGATGACCGTGCGCTTCTGACCGGTGGTGGCGTCGTAGCCGTTGAGGCGGTTGTTCTCGCCGCTCAGCACGATCTCCTGACCGCGCGGCGGCGCCGGCTGACCCACGGCCGCCGACCCGCCGGCCCCCAGCAGGGCCCCGGCCGCGACGGCGACCACCCATCCCTTGTGTGCCATGACGTCCGCTCCCACGTGGCCGATGCCGAGGCCCCCCAGCGGGCCCGGCGCTGCTCGCAGGCTAGCGGGTTTCTGACACTCACGTCATGTAGGTCGACGAGGTCCGACGGGCCGGTGTCAGCGACGACAGGTCGACGCGGTCCTGGGGCCATATGGGCAGCAATGACAGGACGGATTGTGCCGGTGAGGGGTTGACAGCGAACACCAGTTCGCCACTCTGAGGGTCTTCCCCTTCGGCGGCGGACGAGCAACGGCTCTCGAGCCGCTCGATCAGGACGGGAGGATGCGATCGCGGCGGCGGATCACTCGCCGGCGGCGATCGGCAGGCCGGCGCGCTTCCACTCGGGGAAGCCGTCCTCGAGCCGACTGGCTGTGAAGCCGCGCTCACGAAGCTCGCGCACGGCGTCGTCGGCGTACACGCAATAGGGGCCCCGGCAGTAGGCGACGACCTCGGTGCCGGGCGGCAGGGCCTTGAGGTGCTTGCGGAGCTCGCCCAAGGGCACCGAGCGGGCGCCGGCGATGTGCCCGGCGCCGAACTCGGCGGACGGACGCACGTCGAGCACGACGACCGCCCCCTGCCCGAGGCGCTGGGCGAGCGCACCCCGATCGACGAC
>JBKJIL010000302.1:0-13786 GCA_046598435.1 Acidimicrobiales bacterium | reverse complement strand
ACGGCGGATCGTCGCCGTGATCGGTGATGGCTCGCTCACCGGCGGCATGGCCTTCGAAGGCCTCAACAACCTCGGCCACTCCGGCAAGAAGGCCATCCTCATCCTGAACGACAACGGGCGCTCCTACGCCCCCACCGTGTCGAAGCTGGGCGAGAGCCTGGCCCGCCTGCGGGTCAACCCCAGCTACCTGCGCAACCGGGCTCGCCTCGACCGCATCCTCTCCGAGGTGCCCGTGGTGGGCCACCAGCTCGAGCGCAGCCTCGACGGCTTCGTCGCCGCCGTGCGCGAGATGTTCGAGCCTCCCGCCTTCTTCGAGACCTTGGGGGTCCGCTACACCGGCCCCTTCGACGGGCACGACATCGAGGGCATGGAGAAGGCCCTCCGCCATGCCGCCGAGTTCGACGGTCCCATCGTCGTGCACGTCGTCACCCAGAAGGGCCGGGGCTACGCGCCGGCCGAGAACGACCCGATCAAGCGGCTCCACGACATCGGCCAGCCCAAGCCGGGGACCTACACGGCCGGCTTCACCGAGGCCATCATCAAGGAGGGCGAAGCTCGTCCTGAGCTGGTGGCCATCACCGCCGCCATGCCCGACTCCACCGGGCTCCTGCCCTTCGGCGAGCGGTTCCCCGGCCGGCTGATCGATGTCGGCATCGCCGAGCAGCACGCCGTCACCTCGGCCGCCGGCATGGCCATGGGCGGCCTGCGTCCGGTGTTCGCGGTGTACTCCACGTTCCTCACTCGGGCCATCGACCAGATCACCTACGACGTCGGCCTCCACGGCCTGCCCGTGGTGTTCTGCCTCGACCGAGCCGGCATCACCGGTGACGACGGCCCCTCGCACCACGGCGTGCTCGACATGGCGCTGCTCACCAAGGTGCCGGGCATGACGCTGTTCGCCCCGTCGTCGTACCAGGAGCTCGGGCAGATGCTCCACGACGCCCTCGAGCTGTGCGAGGGTCCGGCGGCCCTGCGCTGGTCGAAGACAGCGGCCCCCTCCGTCGACGCCGACGAGGTGGGCTCGGGGCTCACGGGTCGCAAGGTGCGCACCGGGCGCGACCTGTGCATCCTCGCCGTGGGCAAGATGCTCGCCGCCGCCCTCGAGGCCGCGGAGGTCCTCGCCGCGGAGGGGATCGAGGTGACCGTGTGGGACGTGCGGGTGGTGCCGCTCGACCCCGAGATGCTGGCCGACGCCGCCAACCACCCGCTGGTGCTCACCGCCGAGGACGGCATCCGCGACGGCGGCGTGGGCGCGCTCATCGCCGATGCCATCTCCCGGACGACGACGGATCGCACGCCGCCCCGCGTGCGAGTGCTCGGCACGCCGACGGCGTACATCCCCCACGGCAAGGCCGATGCCATCCTCGCCGAGCTGGGCCTCGACGGCGCCGGGCTGGCGGCCGAAGCACGCTCGCTCGTCACCGCCCTGCGGGCCTGACGCCCGCGCTCACGCCTTCGGGTCAGGTGTAGAAGGGGTTCTCCCCGGCATCGTGATCGGTGGTGTCGATCACGTCGGTGACCTCAGGGATGGCTTCCTTGATGGAGCGGGCGATCCCGTCGCGCAGCGTCATGGCCGACACGGCGCAGCCCTGGCAGCCGCCACCCATGGTGACGTACACCTTGTCGCCCTCCACGCCCTTCAGCTCGGCGAAGCCGCCGTGCGCCGCCAACGAGGGGTTGATCTGCTGCTCGAGGAGCTGCTGCACCTTGTCGGCGACATCGCCGGTGAGCTCGAGGTGCTTGCCGGAGAGCGGGTTGGGTCGGTTCGGGTTGCGCAGCACCAGGCCCGGGCCGCCACCGGCGGGGATGTCGAGGGTGGCGCCGTTGAGCTGCTCGATGCTGCCCGCGGGCACGATGACCGGCAGGGCATCCTGCTGGTAGACCGCGTCGACGTCCTCTGCCTCTGCGATCGGGTCGAAGGTGAGGTCGTAGGCGTACTCGACGCCGCTCGTGCCGGTGATCTCCACCCGCAGGGCGAGCGATGACGGATCATCTTCAGCTTGGCGGAGCTCGAGGATCCGAGCGATCGCCTCGGGGGTGACGGTGAACACGACGAGGTCGGCGGTGGTGGTGGCATCGGCCATGGGATCAGGCTAACGAGTGGGGCTGTGACCGACACCAACGCAACGCCCACCGACGACGGCAACGAGGGCCACGGCCCCGAGGTGCTCTACGAGGTTGCCGACCACATCGCCACCATCACCCTCAACCGACCGCACCGACGCAACGCCATCTCGGTGCGGATGCTCGAGCTCCTGGGCGAGCTGTTCGCCCGGGCCGATGACGACGCCGACGTCCGCGTCGTGCTCCTCACCGGCGCCGGGAAGGGCTTCTGCTCGGGCCTCGACATCAAAGACGCCATGGCCGGATCGGGGATCGGCGGCACCGGCGGCTCCGGCGGCGGCTCGTTCATGCAGACGCGCAACCTGCCGACCGTGATCCTGCAGGAGATCGACACCCCGGTCATCGGCGTGCTCAACGGGGCAGCCGCCGGCTACGGCCTCGACCTGGCCCTCGGGTGCGACATGCGCCTGATGGCCAGCTCCGCCACGCTGCTCCCGGGCTTCGCCAAGCGGGGCGTGGTGCCGGAGTCGGGTGGCACCTGGTACCTCCCACGCCTGCTCGGCTGGGCCAAGGCGACCGAGATCTCGTACCTGGGCCGAGACCTCGACGCCGCCGAGGCCGAGCGGATCGGTCTCGTCAACCGCGTGGTGCCCGACGACGAGCTGCTGGCCGTGGCCACGGAGTGGGCCACCGAGATCGCGTCCAACGCGCCGCTGGCCGTCCGGGCCATGAAGCGCCTCTTCCGCCACGGCCAGACCGAGGACTTCGCCAGCCACTCCCATCACGTGCTGCTCCAGACGATGCAGCTCTTCGGCACCAAGGACTTCCAGGAGGGCCTGCTCAGCTTCATGGAGAAGCGCCCCCCGGAGTTCCGAGGTCGCTGATCGCGCGCCAAGCGCGACACGGGCCCCACAGAATTGGGTCGATCGACCCTGGCACGATCCGTGCCAGAAGTGGATTACTGGTGACCTGCGACCAACGGGATCTCCTGGAGGGAGCGCCTCGGTGATCTGCCGACCTCGACCGCCCGGAGCGGCGAGGGCTGGCACGTCGGTCGAGCCCCGGAGGGCGGGGCTCGACCGCCACCGGGTCGGTCAGGCTCCTTCGAGCTCGGCGCCGAGGGCCAGCCATCGCTCCTCGACCTCCGCCTGACGCACCTGCACGTCGGCCAGCGCCTCGCCGAGGCGGCGCAGCTCTTCGTGTTCGGCCAGCTCGGCGGCACGCGCCACCTGCCCCTCCAGCTTCAGCCGGTCGCGCTCGAGGCGAGCCAGGTCCTTGTCGACCTCCCGCAGCAGGTTGCGCAACGTGCTCGTCGAGCGACCGCTGCGGACCTTGGGCGAGCGGTTGGGAGGTGACGCAGGTGTCGTCGCTGGGGCCTTGGCGGAGGCACGACCGGCAGGGGCGACCGAGGGCGCGCCGCGGCCGCCGCCGGTGCGCCGGGATCGCCGGTCGGCGTCCCACGCTGCGTAGCCACCAGGGCGGCGTCCGGCGAAGCCTTCGCCATCGAGGACCAGCACGTCGGCCACAGTGCGCTCGAGGAAGGCGCGATCGTGGCTGACCACCAAGAGGGCGCCCGGCCAGTCCTCGAGGAAGTCCTCGAGGGCCCGCAACGTGTCGAGATCGAGGTCGTTGGTGGGCTCGTCGAGCAGCAAGACGTTGGGCTTCTCGGCCAGGGCCAACATCAGCTGCACCCGACGACGCTCCCCACCCGAGAGCAGGGAGATGGGCGCCCACTGCGCGTCGTCGTCGAACCAGAAGGCCTCGAGCAGCCGGGCGTCGGTCCAGTCGGGCTGACGGTTCGGTCCGGCGATGGCCTCCCGCACCCGCTTGGTGGGGTCGAGCGAGGCGCCCCGCTGGTCGTAGACCGACAGTCGCACGGTCGACCCGGTGACGACCCGGCCCGCACGTGGTGTGCGCCGACCGCTGATGATGTCGAGCAGCGTCGACTTGCCGGCGCCGTTGGGCCCGACGATGCCGAGGCGCTCGCGCGGATCGAGGGCCAGGTCGAGGTTCCGGAAGAGCCAGTGGTCGGTGTAGCCGTCGCCCACGCCGTGCAGCTCCACCACCTGGTCGCCGAGGCGCGGGGTCTCGCTGTGCAGCGGCAGATCACCGCTGCGGGCGGCCGCCTCGGGCCGGCTGCTGACCAGCGCGGTGGCGGCGTCGATCCGCGCCTGGGGCTTGCGGGTGCGGGCGGGGGCACCGCGGCGCAGCCAGGCCAGCTCGGAGCGGGCCAGGTTGCGGCGCTTGGCTTCGGCGCCGGCCGAGCGCTCCTCACGCTCGGCCCGGGCATCGAGCCAGCTCTGGTAGCCCCCGACGTGCACGTAGCCCTTGCCGCGGTCGAGCTCCAGGACGGTGGTCGTGACCCGGTCGAGCACATGTCGGTCGTGGGTGACGAGGATCAGGCCGCCCGGGAAGCGGGCCAGCCAGTCCTCGAGCCAGGCGATGCCATCGAGGTCGAGGTGGTTGGTGGGCTCGTCGAGGATCAGGAGGTCCCCGTCATCGACGTGCCCGCCGGGCCCGCCCACGGCGACGAGAGCTCGGGCCAGCGCGACGCGCTTCACCTGGCCGCCGGAGAGGGTGGCCACGTCGGCGTCGAGGGCGCCGCCCATCCCCAGGCGATCGAGCACGGAAGCTCCCTCCCAGCCCTCGCCCACCACCTCGGCGACCGTGCCGCCGGGCAGCGGCATGTCCTGGTCGAGCACGGAGATGCGTGCCCCTCGACCCCGGCGCACCGTGCCGCCCTCGGGCTCGCGGTTGCCGGCCAGCACCTGCAGCAGCGTGGACTTGCCGCAGCCGTTGATGCCGACCACGCCCAAGCGGTCGCCGCTCCCGACGGTCACCGACAAGTCGGTGAAGAGGGGCTTGCCAGGACGGCTGACAGCCAGACCTGAGGCGTCGACGAGGATCACCGGCGCATCCTCCCAGACGGTCCGCGACGAACCACAAGTGCGTCGGTACCGTCGTGCGGTGGCTCGTGACGGCATCCTCTCCGATCCGATCGACCTCGACGGCCGGCGGCCGACCGGTCCCACCATCCCGCTGGTGCCAGCACAGCGCGGGCTCGTGGTGGAGCATCGGGTCAGCGGGGTGGTCGGTTCGATCACCTCGTTCAACGACCAGATCGTCGTGCTGAACGACCGCCAGGGCCACGATCGACCGCTGCGGGTGCAGCCCGGCGGGTTCCTGCTCGATGGCAAGGTGATCACCCTGGTCGTCCCCCAGGCCCGCCCGAGTGGCCCCTCCATCACGGCCTCCGGCTCGATCGCGGCACCGACCCGGGGGGCTCGGGTGGCCCGCGCCAGCCGGATCCTCGTGGAGGGCATCCACGACGCCGAGCTCGTCGAGAAGGTGTGGGGCGACGACCTGCGCGAGGTGGGGGTGGTCGTCGAGCGACTCGACGGCATGGACGACCTCATCGACGTGGTGCGCGACCTCGACCCCGGTCCTGGTCACCGAGTCGGAGTGCTGCTCGACCACCTGGTCGACGGCTCGAAGGAGACGCGCGCCGCCGACACCGTGCGCCATCCCCACGTGCTGGTGACGGGCACTCCCTTCATCGACGTCTGGGCGGCCATCCGTCCGTCCGTGGCGGGGATCGACGCCTGGCCGACCGTGCCCCGCGGTGTGCCGTGGAAGGCCGGCGTGCTCGACGCCCTCGGCGTCACCGCCCACCCCGGGGACTTCTGGCGCCAGCTGCTCGGCCGCGTGCACACCTATGCCGACCTCGATCCCACACTGGTGGGCGCCGTCGAGCAGCTCATCGACTTCGTGACGGAGGACTGACCACCCGATCTGTGCACACGCAGCACCGCCCTGCGGTGCTGCGTGTGCACAGATCGCGGGCCTAGTCTCGCCGCCATGTCGGACGACTCCACCCCCGCCCCCGTCACCTACACCCTCGAGGACGGCGTGGCCGTGCTGCGCCTCGACGACGGCAAGGTCAACGTGGTGAGCCACCGCGTGATCGACCTCCTGCACCGCTTCCTCGACGCCGCCGAGGGCGAGGCGCAGGCCGTGGCCATCATCGGTCGACCTGGCAAGCTCTCAGCTGGCTTCGACCTCACCGAGATGACGGCTGGCATCGAGCGCACGCGGGCTCTCGTGGGCGCCGGCGGCAAGCTCCTCATGCGCATCTTCGGGCACCCGCAGCCCGTCGTGGTGGCGGTAACCGGCCACGCCCTGGCCGCCGGCGCCCTCCTCACCCTGTCGTGCGACACCCGCATCGGCGCCGAGGGCCCCTCGAAGATCGGCCACAACGAGACCGCCATCGGCATGGGGCTGCCCGTGTTCGCCACGGAGCTGGCCCAGGCCCGTCTGTCGCCCGCCCACATCACCCGTTCGGCCATCCAGGCCGAGATCTACGACCCGGCCGGAGCCGTCGAGGCCGGCTACCTCGACTGGGTGGTGCCGGCCGAGGAGTGCGAGGCGGCAGCCATCGCCGAAGCCCGCCGCCTGGGCGCCTTCCGCACCGGTGCCTACAGCCACACCAAGCTGGCCCTGCGCAAGGCGATGATCGACCGGGTCAGCGCCGACATCGACGCCGACATGGTGCGGATGGTCGCTCCCTCCTGAAGAGGCGCGGACCTCAGCGCCCGGTGAGCCGCCGCACGCCGCCGAGAAGGAAGTCGACCGCGGCCGCAGCAGGGTCCGACGCCGATCGCAGGTCGCGGTGGCGCAGGACGGCGCCGAACGGTGCGTTCCAGAACCCGGCGTCACCGGGACGGGCATCGTCCCACGGGCCCACGTAGAGGTAGGGCTCGGGATCGAACCCGTCGCCTGGGGAGGCGCCGAGGTTGACCCGGCTTCCGTCCGCGGCCACGTCGCACCCCGCATCGAAGTGCTCGGGCCACAGCTGCACCACCGAGGGCACCGCCTCGCGGCCGAGCGCCCCGAGCGCGCCGTCCAGCACCGTCCAGCCGAAGGCCAGCCAGTCGGCCAGCGCGGCGGCCCCGGCCCGGTCCAGGTCGAGCACGGCGTCGGCGGAGCCCACGGGCGGGGTGTCGTGGCCCACGTCGAGGGGGTCGGCCAGGTCTACGCCCGCCACGTCGGCGGCGTCGGCCAGGGTGGCCCGCGTCAGGTCCAACGACGTGGTGCGGGCCGAGGACCCGGTCGTCTCCCGCAGCAGGGTGAGCCCCGACACGCGCACGACCTCGTGGTCGGGGCCAGCGGCGGGCGTGCCGAACCCGCCCGGGGTGGCCCGCAGCCCGATCTTGCCCACCAGCGCCTGCCGGCGACGGGCCAGGACGTGCACGGCGAGGCGGTGCAGCGAGCTCCGGGTCTCACCGAAGGACGCGGGCAGCTCCCTGAGGCGCTCAGACATCGCGGTTCGATGACGAGATGGCCACCAGGCTGGGGCGGTCGGTGATGGCCAGGGCGGCCGCCAGCGCCGGTGCCAGCTCGTCCGCCACCGTCACCCGGAAGCCGGCCGCACCGCACGAGTTGGCGTACGCCGCGAAGTCCGGGTTCACGAGGTCGGTCTCCCACACGGGCCGGATGGCGCCGACCTGCTCGCGGCTGATCTTGGCCAGCTCGCCGTTGTCGAGCAGCACGTGCGTCAGTCCGAAGCCGTACTTCACGGCAGTGGTGAGCTCGGCGAGGTACTGCCCGAGGCCGCCGTCGCCAGAGATGGACACCACCTTGCGACCGGCGTGGGCGCCCCCGCGGCGCACCGCCACCGAGGCGCCCAGGGCAGCGGGCAGGGCGAAGCCGATCGAGCCGAGGTAGCCCGACATCAGCACGTCCTGGCGGCCACGGCACTCGAAGAAGTGGCCGAAGCTGTACGTGTTGTTGCCGACGTCGACGGCGATGATGGCGTCGTCGGGCATCACCTCGCCGAGCGCTTCGAAGATGAGTGCCGGGTGCAGCCTCCCCTGGTCGTCGACCAGCGTCCTGCGCCGCCGCTTCTCGGCTCGCCAACGTGCCCACCGCTCGGCCACCTCCGCCCGGATGCCCGGTCGGTCCGCCGCCGGCAGGGCGGCGCTCAGCAGCGACAGGGTGCGGCCGATGTCGCCCCACAGCGGCACCTCGACGGGATGGAACTTGCCCAGCGCCATGCGGTCGGCATCGACCTGGATCGTGGGCACCCACTGGGGGATCGACGTGTGGTTGGAGAAGCTGGCCCCGAGCACCAGGAGACAGTCGGCCTTGGCTACCGTCTGCGACGCCACCGGGATGCCGGAGCGTCCCAGCGTGCCGCAGCCGAGCGGGTGCGTGTCGGGCACCGTGCCCTTGGCCTTGAACGTGGAGATGACGGGCGCGTCGAGGTGCTCGGCAAGGGCCAGCACCTCGGCCCGGAAGGGACGTGCGCCGTTGCCCACCACGACGGCGGGGCGCTCGGCGCGGGAGAGCAGCTCGATGGCCCGGGCCAGCTCTGCCTCGGGTGGGGCGATGGTGGCCGCCGCGATGCGCCCCGCCATCGGGCGCGGTGGCGCGTCGGTCACCCCGGGCAGCTCCTGCACCTGGTCGGGGAAGATGAGGTGGGCCACGTCGCGCTGCACGATGGCGTGCTTCATGGCCAGTGCGGCGAGCTCGGTGGCGTTGGCCGGTGACAGCACCGTCTGGCTCCACTCGGCCACGGCGGCGAAGGCGGCGTCGAGGGGCACCTCCTGGAAGGCCCCCGGACCCACCACCTGGGTCTGCACCTGGCCCGTGAGGGCGAGGATCGGCACGCGGTCGACCTTGGCGTCCCAGAGCCCGGTCATGAGGTTGGTGGCGCCGGGGCCGGCGATCGAGAAGCAGGCCGCCGGTCGGCCCGTGAGCTTGGCGTAGCCCGACGCGGCGAAGGCGGCTGCCCCCTCGTGTCGGATCCCGACATAGGTGAGCCGACCGTCATCGGCGGCCTTGCGCAGCGCGTCGGCCAGACCGAGGTTGGAGTGACCAACCATCCCGAAGGCGGCATCCAGGCCCCATCCGGTGAGGACGTCGACGAGCTGATCCATGAGGCTCGTGCGCGGCACCTCTGCGGGCACCTCGATCTCGAGGTCCTCCCCCGCCTCCCGCACGGCATAGGGCGTGGCCGCATCACGGAACCCAGGCGGCGGTTGCCCGGTCACAGGGTCGTACTCGTAGGCGTGCCACGGACAGATCAGGAGGTCGCCGTCGAGCTGGCCGTCCCCGAGCGGCCCGCCCTGGTGCGGGCAGCGGTTGTCGAGCGCACCCCACCCTGCGGCCGTGCGGACGAGGCACACGGCCCGCTCGCCGGCCACCACGGTGGTGACCTGCCCTTCGGCCATCGACGGCTTGGCCACGCGCACCCACACCCGCGCCCCGACCTGGCCGGCGCCCCCACCCTCGGCTGCTCCCATCATGATCGCTCCCCTCGTCGCCCCTGAGGGTACGCGCCCCCTCGCCGCCTGGGGCGGGCGTCCGCGCATCGTTCAGACGATCGCGACGTCGGGGCCTACGCTCGCCCGATGCTCCTCCATCCCGAGGTCGCCGCGGCGCTCGCGGAGGGGCGCGGCGTCGTCGCCCTCGAGTCCACGATCATCAGCCACGGCCTGCCCCGGCCCGACAACCTCGCGGTCGCCCGCCGGATCGAGCAGGTCGTCCGCGACCGAGGTGCCGTCCCGGCCACCATCGCCATGGTCGATGGCACCGGGCGGATCGGCCTCGACGACGAGGCCCTGCGCATCGTCGCCACCGCGCCCGACGTGGCCAAAGCCGGCGAGCGCGACCTCGCCATCGTGGCCGCCCGTGGCGGCCACGCCGCCACCACGGTCGCCGCCACCGCGCACCTGGCCCACGCCGCCGGCATCGGCGTGTTCGCCACGGGCGGCCTCGGCGGCGTGCACCGCGAGGCGGCGTCGACCTTCGACGAGTCGGCCGACCTGACGGCCCTGGCCCGCATCCCCATCACCGTCGTGTGCGCCGGTGTGAAGTCGATCCTCGACATCCCCGCCACCATGGAGCGCCTCGAGACCCTCGGGGTGGCCGTGGTGGGGTACCGCACCGATCGCTTCCCGGGCTTCTACCTCCGCGACGGCGGGGTGGCGCTCGACTGGCGGGTCGACACCCCGGAGGAGGTGGTGGCCATCCAGCGCTCCCGTGCCGACCTTGGCACGGACCGCGGCGCGCTGGTGGTGGGCAACCCCATCGCTGTCGACGAACAGGTCGACCGTGCGCTGCACGACCGGGTGCTGGCCGACAGCCTCGACGCCGCCCGCGCCGCCGGCGTGCGGGGCAAGGCTGTCACGCCGTTCGTGCTCGAGCGCTTCCACCGCGACACCGGCGGGGAGAGCCTGCGCGCCAACATCGCCATCATCCTCGCCAACGCCGCGCTGGCGGCGGAGATCGCGGTCGCTGCCGCAGCGGCCGCAGCAGCGGCCCGATGAGCGGCGACGTGCTGGTGGTCGGCGACCTCATGGTCGACGTCGTGGTCGTGGCGTCGGGGCCGCTCGTGCACGGCAGCGACACACCGGCCGAGATCCGCTCGATCGGTGGCGGCGCGGCCGCCAACACCGCGTGCTGGCTGGCCGAGCTCGGCCGGCCGGTGCGCCTGGTGGCCGCCATCGGTGACGATGCCATCGGCCACGGCGCCGCCTCCGAGCTCGAGACGGGAGGCGTGCGCTTCGCGGGCTCGGTCGATCCGATCCTCGCCAGCGGCTCGTGCGTGGTGCTCGTTGACCCCGACGGTGACCGCACGATGCTGCCCGACCGCGGCGCCAACGACGCGCTGCCGGCCGCCACCGTCGAGGCCGCCATGGCCGACCGTCCCGACTGGCTGCACGTCTCGGGCTACACGCTCCTCGATGACGGCTCGCGCCCAGCCGCCGTGGCCGCCATCGAGGCCGCCCGCGCGGGGGGCGTCCCGATGTCCGTGGACGCATCGAGCCACGCCCTGCTGCTCCAGGTGGGTGGGGCACGCTTCCTCGACTGGGTGGCCGGTGCCCAGGTGATCTTCGCCAACGACGACGAGCTGGCCGCTCTCGACGGGGCGGCCGCCGTGCTGCGACGAGCGGCGGTGCTCGTGGCCAAGCACGGCCCCGCCGGCTCCTCGTGGATCACCTCGGAGGGGTCGGTGTCGGTTCCCGCCGTGCCCGTCGCAGTGGTCGACACCGTCGGGGCCGGCGATGCCCTCGACGCCGGTGTCATCGACGCGCTGCTCCGGGGTGCGGAGCCGCAGGCCGCCCTGGCCGCCGGTGCGGCTGTGGCCGCCCGCTCGGTGGCCCAAGCCGGCGCCCGGCCCTGATCTCCCCGGCCGGCCGGTACGTTGGCGACCATGTTGCTCAGCCCCCGCTACGGCGAGTCCCCCATTCTGCGGATCGACGTCCCCATGGAGGATCCAGCGGTGCCGATGCTGCGCCAGCGCCGGCGCTTGGCGGCGCTGCTCGCCACCTTCGACGGCGCCCAGTGGGCCGCCGACAGCCGCTGTGCGGGGTGGTCGGCCCAGGACGTGGCCGCCCATCTCGTCAGCACCAACCAGTTCTGGGCCCTCTCGATGCGCTCGGCCCTGGCCGGTGAGCCGACCCGCTTCTTGGCCACCTTCGACCCGGTCGCGTCACCCGCGGAGCTGGTGGCATCACGTCGTTCGCAGTCACCGGCCGACGTGCTGGCCCAGCTCGCCGAGTCGACCGAGGCCCTCGCCGACGTGACCGACAGCCTGGACGAGGCCCAGTGGTCGATGCTCGGGGAGGCGCCTCCCGGACACGTCGCGCTTCGGGCCGTGGCCCTGCACGCCCTGTGGGATTCGTGGATCCACGAGCGCGACATCGTGCTGCCCCAGGGACTGACCCCCGTGGAAGAGCCCGACGAGGTGGTGGGCTGCCTCAGCTACGTGGCCGCCTTGAGCCCCGCCTTCGCAGCGTCGACGAACGCCACTCGGCGGGGTGCGATCGCCATCAGCGCCGACGACCCCGACGTCCGGCTCCTGGTGTCGGTCAGCGACGTGGTGACCGTGAGCACGAACGACCCTGCGAGCGCCGCGCCGACTGACGCGCTGCACCTCTCGGGCCCCGCCGTGGAGATCGTCGAAGCCCTCAGCCTGCGCGTGCCCCTCGCCTGCCCGGTGGCGGACGACCAGCGCTGGCTCCTCAACGGTCTGGCCCAGGTGTTCGACGTCGCCCGCTGATCGCCGATGGCTGTGTCAGCTCCGGGTGCTCGTCGAAGCCCTCGAGGACTGCCTCAGCGGCATCGCCGATCGCCGAGATCTGGTGCGGCGTGAGCCGGTCGACGAACAGGCGTCGCACGGCGGCCACGTGTCCGGGGGCGGCGGCCGCGAGCTCGTTGCGGCCCCGTTCCGTCACCACGACGTAGGCCCCGCGACGATCGGCGTCGCACTTCTCCTTCGTCACCAGCTCCCGGTCTGTCATGCGGGCGACATGGTGCGACAGGCGGCTCTTCTCCCACCCGAGGACGGCGGCGAGCTCGAAGAGGCGCATCCGCCCGTCGGGGCGGTCGGTGAGCGCGACGAGCACGACGTAGTCGGGGTATGACAGGCAGGAGTCAGCGGCGAGCTGGCGGGCGAGCGCACCGTCGAGACGCATGTGCATGAGCTGCAGCGCCCGCCACGCCTGCTCCTCGCTCCGGGTGAGCCACCGGACGTCGTCCATGACCAGATCCTACGTGCGGAATAGATGATGCATCCTCCATACGGCATCCGCCATCCCGCTCAGCTCGCGGCCACGGTGACGCCGTGGCGGGCCTGCACCGCGAGGAGGGCGGCGAAGTCGGGTGGGCCGTCGGTTGCTGCGTTGAGGATCTCCGCGATGCTGAGGAAGTAGTCCTCCTCGAACATCCCGGGCGTGGACACGACGAGCATCCAGGCGTCTGCGCTGGTGAGGTTGTCGAACTTGTGGGTCTGCCCCCGCCGGACGCACAGCGCCTGGCCCTCGTCGAGCTCGATGCGCTCGCCGTCGATCGTGTAGGTCATCGTGCCCTGTGTGCAGTAGACGGTCTCGTCCCAGTCAGCGTGGTGATGGGCGGGCGGCGTTTGCGCGCCTGGTGCGACCCGGGCGAGGAAGGCGGTTGTGCTCCCGCCCGAGTCGTCAGCATCGACCAGGAACTGGACGTCGATGCCAGGTGTCGTGATCAGCGCCTTGGAGGCCTTGGCCATGGTGAGCTCCTGTCGGGGTCGGAAGAAGGTAAAGTCACTGTACTGAATGCATTGAACGGAGTAAAGTGGCTTTATGACACCGGGAGCCGCCGAGCCAGCACCGCCACTGCTCGGAGCGCTCGTACGGCGCCCGGCCGAGGCCGTGCACCTGCGGATCCTGCGCGAGGTCAACGAAGCCGGCTTCTCGGACCTGGTGCCGGCACATCTGGCGGTGCTGCGCTATCCCGGCCCGGACGGTCGCCGACCATCGGACCTGGCCGCCGAGGTCGGCGCGACGAAGCAGGCGATGAACTACTTGCTCGGCCAGCTCGAACAGCTCGGCTACGTCGAACGGCGTGACGATCCCAGCGATCAACGGTCCAAACACGTGCACCTCACCGAGCGCGGCCAAGCTCTGCGCTCAGTGATCCGCCGCACCGTGACCACGATCGAACGAGAGCTCGAAGATGAGCTCGGCACGGCGCCCTACGCCCAGCTCCGCAAGCTCCTCGTCCGGCTGAACGACACCAAGACGATCACAGCCGAGCGCGACACGCCCTGAGGGCCAACTCCAAGCGATGCTCCTATGTTGTCAAGAGGCGGGGTTCCGACGGTGCTGGCAGACCAGTGATGGGCCACTCGAGGTTCGAGGGCGGGCTCTTATGAGGCCATGCGTTGTCGGGTGGGTTGGAG
>JBKJIL010000299.1:0-6052 GCA_046598435.1 Acidimicrobiales bacterium | reverse complement strand
CGGCGTGGCCGAGACCGCCACCGAGCCCTTCACCAACGCCTGGCACGGCATCACCGGATACGGCGAGCTCGAGTCGGAGAACGAGCGGCTGCGGCGCCAGCTCGACGAGCTCCGCGGTGCGGCCGCGCTCGAGGAGGACGCCACCGAGCAGCTGGCCGCGCTCCTCGACCAGCTCGACATCGAGTGGGTGGGTGACATCCCGACGGCGGCCGCTCGGGTGGTGTCGGGTCCCGGGTCGAACTTCTCCCACACCATCGAGATCGGCAAGGGCGCCGACGCCGGGTTCAAGGAGGGCATGCCCGTCGTCAACGGTGCCGGCCTGGTCGGCCGGCTGGTGCAGGTGAGCGCCCACCGCGCCACCGTGCAGCTGGTCACCGATCCCGAGTTCGCGGTCGGGGTGCGCCTCGTGTCCGACGACACGCCCGGCACGGCGCGGGGCACCGGCGAGGGGGAGGACCTCGTGGTGGACACGGGCCTCGACGCCGACGCCGAGGTGAAGGCCGGATCTTCGCTCACCACGAGCGGCGCCGACCGCAGCGCCTTCCCCGGTGACATCCCGGTCGGCCGCGTCCGGGGCACCCGGGCCGGACGGGGCGGCCTCACCCTCGACCTCATCGTGCGACCGCTGGCCGACACCGAGCGCCTCACCTTCGTCACGGTGATGCTCTGGGAGGGCGAGGCGTGACGCCCGAGGGTTCCCTCGTGGTGGCCGCGCGCATGTCGCTGCTGCTGGTCGCCGCCCTCACCTTCCAGCTGGCCGTCGCCGCGCGCATCGAGCTCTTCGGCGTGCAAGGCGACCTCATGTTGCTGGTGGGCGTGGCCGCGGGGTTGGCCGCCGGCCCCGACCGTGGTGCGGTGCTGGCCTTCGCGGCCGGCCTCAGCTTCGACCTGCTCCTCCAGAGCCCCTTCGGGCTCTCCGCCCTCACCTACGCCCTCGTCGCCTACCTCGCCGGCTCCCTCCAGGACTCGGTGCTGCGGGCCGCCTGGTGGATCCCGGTGGCCACCGCGGCCACGGGGAGCGCCGTGGGTGTCATCCTGTACGGCGTGTTCGGGACAGTGGTCGGTGCCGACCTGCTGCACCTCTCGCTCGTGAAGATCGCGCTGGTCGTGGGCACGCTGAACGCCATCGCCGCGCCGGTGGTGGTGCGCTCCGTGCGCTGGGCCACCGGCACCTCCGAGAGCGTGCGGGCCCGGTCGATGATGCGATGAGGCGATGATGCGATGAGGCCCTCTCGGTGAACCAAGACTCGCCCCGACTTCGGCTCTCGGTGCTCGGGGTGGTCGTCTTCGCGCTGTTCGCCTCGCTGTTCGCGCGCCTCTGGTACCTCCAGGTGATGGCCAGCGACCAGTTCCAGGTGGCGGCCCAGTCGAACCGAACCCGCACCGTGCCCGTCGAGGCGCCCCGTGGCCGCATCCTCGACCGCAACGGCAAGGTGCTCGTCGACAACCGCATCTCGGTGCAGGTCACCATCGATCGCACGGTGCTGCGCGACCTCGACGACGAGGACCGCACTGCGGTGCTCACGCGGCTGGCCGAGGGCCTGGCCCGCTCCGGCATCCCGACCACGGTCCAGCAGCTCGAGGCCCGGGTGGCCGACCAGCGCTACAGCCCCTACGTGCCGGTGCCGGTGGCCGGTGACGTGCCGGAAGAGCTGAAGATCTGGATCGATGAGCACGCCGACGCGCTGCCGTCGGTGGCCGCCGATCGTGTGCCGGTGCGGCAGTACCACTTCGGCAGCCTGGCCGCCCACGTCATCGGCTACACGGGCAAGATCACCAAGGACGAGTTCGACGCCAAGGGCGCCTCACCCAAGCCGTACACGTTGAACGACGAGGTGGGGAAGTCCGGCATCGAGCGGGTGTACGAGGACGACCTGCGGGGCAAGCCCGGCATCACGCTGCTGGAGGTCGACACCGACGGCAACACGATCCGGGTGATCCCCGACGGCACGACGCCACCCGTGCCCGGCGACGACGTCGTGCTCAACATCGACATCGACCTCCAAGCCACCGCAGAGCAGGCCCTGCAGACCTCGCTGGCCAGAGCGGCGGCCCGACCGTCACGCGGCTACGACGAGCCCAACGTCGGCAAGGTCGGCTCCACCGTGGTGCTCGACCCGGGCTCCGGCGGCGTCCTCGCCATGGCGTCGTTCCCCACCTTCTCGCCGTCGGACTTCGTGGATGGCATCAGTGAGAACGAGTGGAGCTACCTCACCGACCCGGTCAACCACTACCCGCTCAACAACTGGGCGTTGCAGGGCCAGTACGCGCCGGGCTCCACGTTCAAGCCGTTCACGGCGTCCGCCGCCCTGACGGCCGGTCTCGTGGCGCCCGAGTCGACCGTCCACGACACCGGGGTGTACCAGGTGCCCGGCTGCCGCGGAGACTCCTGCCTGTTCCGCAACGACGGCAGCAAGGCCTACGGCAACGTCGACCTGCGGCGCTCGCTCACGGTGTCGTCCGACTTCTACTACTACAACCTCGGCGCTCGCTTCTGGGTGGAACAGGACGCCCTCGGTGGTCCGGAGACGTTCGCGACGCTCCTCCAGCGGTGGGGCTTCTACCAGGACACCGGCATCGACCTGACGGGCGAGCAGGAGGGTCGGATCCCTTCACCCAAGTGGCTGGCCGGGTTCTGCGAGCAGATCCAGTGCAACGAAGACGCGGCCACCTGGCGCACCGGCAACAACGTCAACATGTCCATCGGCCAGGGCGACGTGCTCGTCACCCCCTTGCAGCTGGCGGTGGCCTACGCCGCGCTCGGCAACGGCGGGGTGGTGTGGCAGCCCCACGTGGCCAAGGAGATCCTCGACGGCGTCACCGGCAAGGTGACGCGCACCATCGACCCGGTCCAGTCCAGCGTCGTCGACATGCTGCCGAACTGGCGCCAGGCCATCATCGACGGTCTCGTCGGCGTCACCACCCAGGAGGGCGGCACCGCGGTGGGGGCCTTCGCCGGCTTCCCGTCGGCCACCTTCCCGGTGGCGGCCAAGACCGGAACCGCTCAGGTGAAGAACAAGGCCCCCACGGCGGTGTTCGGCGCCTTCGGCCCGGCGGGCGCCCCGCAGTACGCCGTGTCGGTGCTGCTCGAGGAGTCGGGCTACGGCGGCTCGGTTGCCGCGCCCGTGGCCCGCCGCATCTTCGACGTGCTCTCGGGAGCCGTCCCCATGCCCGCCGCGCCCGAGGGCGGCCAGCTGGGCGACCTCGGCGCGCTCGTGCCCGACGGCGGGGACGTGCGCGACTGATGTCCACCACCTTCTCGAGCCGCAACCGCGTCGCCCCGGGCGCCCTCGGACGCACCTCCCGCAACCCCGCCGCGCCGTGGCGCCACCTCGACCTCGTGCTGGTCGGCTGCATCGTGGCCGTCGGCGCCCTCGGCTGCCTGATGATCTTCAGCTCCACCCGCGGCCGCGACCCGTCCGACTTCGACACCAGCTATCTGGCCAAGCAGCTCCTCTTCATGGGGATCGGGGCCGTGGCGATGGTGCTGACCGCCTTCTTCGACTACCGGCGCTACCGCGAGCTGGCACCCCTGGCCTACGGGGCGGTGCTGCTGCTGCTCGTGATGGTCGTGACCGGCCTCGGCAGTGAGAAGAAGGGCTCACAGGCCTGGTTCCAGCTCGGCCCGTTCCAGCTGCAGCCCTCCGAGCTGGCCAAGATCATCGTGATCGTCACCCTGGCGTCGGTCATCGCCCACTTCAACAGCGAGCTCGACGCTCGGCGCCTGGCCGTGGTGCTGGCTGTGGCGGGCGTGCCGATGGCGCTGATCATGCTGCAGCCCGACCTCGGCACCACGCTCGTGTTCGTCGCCGTCGGGATGGGCATGCTGCTGATCGGTGGCGCACAGGTGCGTCACATCGTGGCCCTGACGGTCGTGGGCATCATCGCCACCGCCGTCGTCCTCAACTCGGGGATGCTCGAGACGTACCAGCAGTGCCGCCTGACCTCGTTCCTCGAGCAGGAGAACCAGGATTGCGCCGAGCGCGACTCGGCCTACAACCAGGACCAGGCCAAGGTGGCCATCGGCTCCGGCAGCGTCCTCGGCACCGGCCTCTTCGAGGGCACCCAGACCCGGCTCGACATCGTGCCCGAGCAGCACACCGACTTCATCTTCACCGCGGTGGGGGAGGAGCTCGGCTTCGTGGGCGCCGGCACCCTGCTCGCCCTCCTGTCGATCATCGCCTGGCGGCTGTGGCGCACCGCCCAGCTGGCCCGCGACCCGCTGGGCACCCTGATCTGCATCGGCGTGCTGTCCATGTTCGTGTTCCAGGTGTTCGAGAACATCGGGATGACGATGGGGATCATGCCGGTCACCGGCATCCCGCTCCCGTTCATGAGCTACGGCGGGTCCAGCACCCTCACCGCGTTCATCGCCATGGGCCTCGTCCTCAACGTCCACATGCGCCGCTTCAGCTGACCCCCGCGTGTCGGAGGTTGGGGGCATGGGCGCTCGGTGAGCGCGCGTCGGTGCCCCGAAGCAGCGGGGCATCGGATTCGCGGGGTGTGGGCGGCGCGGGCGTGTCAGCATCGACGCCATGGGGACGCCGGCGGCCGAGGTGGAGATCACCGCGGGGACGGTGCGGGCGCTGCTGCGCGAGCAGCACCCCGATCTCGCCGCCCTGCCCCTCGCGGATGGCGCATCGGGGTGGGACAACGTCATCTACCGGCTGGGCGACGCGCTGTCGGTGCGCCTGCCGCGCCGGGCGACGAGCGCCGTCCTCATCGAGCACGAGCAGCACTGGCTGCCGGATCTGGCTGTCGGCCTCCCGCTCCCGGTGCCCGTTCCGGTGCGGATTGGCGCGCCTGGGTGCGGCTACCCCTGGCGGTGGACGGTCGGCCCCTGGTTGCCCGGACGCCCGGCGGAGCTCGATCCGCCTGAGGACCTGGGGCTCGCGGCGGCGCTGCTGGGGGAGTTCCTGGCCGCGCTGCACCGGCCAGCGCCTGCCCATGCCCCGAGCAACCCCTATCGCGGCGTGCCGCTTGCCGAGCGGTCGGGCCGTCTCGTCGCCGGGCTCGATCTGCTCGAGGGGAGCGTGGACCGCGCCACGGTGATGGACCGCTGGTCGGCGCTCGTGGACACGCCGGCATGGTCGGGTCCGTCGCTCTGGCTCCATGGCGACGTGCACCCGCTCAACCTTCTCGTCGACGACGGTCGGTTGTCCGCGGTGATCGACTTCGGTGACATCACCGCCGGTGATCCGGCTTGCGACCTGGCGGTCGGCTGGATGCTGTTCCCACCGGGGCCGCGGGAGGTGTTCCGTGCTTCGGCCGGCGCCGACCCCGACACCTGGGCTCGAGCTGAGGCATGGGCGCTCGCCCTTGGCGTGGCCATGGCCACCGGCGACGACCGGGTGGCGGCAATCGGTCGCCGCGCGATCGCGGCGGTGCTGTCCGCAGCGGACTGACGGATCAGCGGGGGGTTGGGGGCATGGGCGCGCGCTGGGCGAGCCTTGGTGCCCCGAACCTGGCGGTCAGCGGGGGTTGGGGGCATGAGTGCGCGCACAGCGAGCGTTGGTGCCCCGAACCTCGGGATGGCGCTGACCTGGGGCGATGCCAATGGGGTGGGTGTCACCCTGTACCCTGGGGTCGCCATGGCAGACGTCTGGGCTCGCCTCGAGCCGCACCTCGCCTCGGTGCAGAAGCCTGCGCGCTACATCGGTTGCGAGCTCGGTGCCGAGGTTCCGGCACCCGCCCCCCATCGGGTCGGGTGGCTCTTGGTGTACCCGGACACCTATGAGATTGGCCTGCCCAACCAGGGCCTGCAGATCCTCTACGAGATCATCAACGAGCGCCCCGACGCCCTCGCCGAGCGCGCCTACGCCCCCTGGACGGACCTCGAAGCGGTCATGCGGCGGGAGGACATCCCCCTCTTCTCGGTCGACACCCACCGCAGCGCCGACGAGTTCGACATCGTCGCCTTCAACCTGTCCTCCGAGCTCGTCTACACGAACCTGCTCAACTGCCTCGACCTGGCCGGCATCCCGCTGCGCAGCGCCGATCGCACGATCGACCACGCCCTGGTCGGCGCCGGCGGGCATGCCACGTTCAACCC
>JBKJIL010000200.1:0-12164 GCA_046598435.1 Acidimicrobiales bacterium | reverse complement strand
GTTCGACGACGTGACGAAGGGATAGGTGCCGTGATCGAGGTCGAGGAAGGTGGCCTGGGCGCCTTCGAAGAGCACGTGCTGGCCCGCCTCGAGCGCCTCGTGGACGAGGTTGATCGTGTCGGCGACGTAGGGGGCCATCCGGGGGGCGAGGTCGTCGAGGTACACCTCGGCGATCTCCTCCACCGTGGGCGAGAGCTGGTTGTAGACCTTGGCCAGCATCGGCGCCTTGTCCTTGAGGACCAGCGTGAGCTTCTCCCGGAAGATCTTCGGGTCGTAGAGGTCCTGCACCCGCAGGCCCACGCGGGCCGCCTTGTCGGCGTAGGCCGGGCCGATCCCCCGGCGGGTGGTGCCGAGGGCGTTCTTGCCCAGGTGGCGCTCGGTGACCCGGTCGATCAGCTGGTGGTAGGGCAGGATCAGGTGGGCGTTGCCCGACACCTTGAGCTTGGAGCAGTCGATGCCCCGACCCTCGAGCATGGCCACCTCGGCCAGCAGCACGGCCGGGTCGACCACCACGCCGTTGCCGATCACCGGCGTGATGTGGGCGTACAGCACACCACTGGGGATGAGCTGCAGGGCGAACGTCTCGCCGTCGACCACCAGCGTGTGGCCGGCGTTGTGGCCACCCTGGTAGCGCACCACCAGGTGCATCTCCTTGGCGAAGAGGTCGGTGAAGCGGCCCTTGCCTTCGTCACCCCATTGGGTTCCGACGATGATCGTTGCAGGCACTCGCCCGTCTCCTCAGCCGTTCTCGGGACAGCCGACGATGCTACCCGCAGCGTCGTGGTGGGTCCGCAGCCCGGGCGCGGGACGGGGCCCCGCAGGGGCCCCGTCGCGCGTCAGGTCAGGTCAGGTCGGGATCAGGACGGAGCGCTCCCGGCCGAACAGCATGACCCCGGCGCCCACCAGGATCAGGCCGAGGCCGACCTGGAAGAGCGGCAATGCGTCGGTGCCGGTGCGGGGCAGCTGGGCCGCCGCGGCGCGGGTCACGACCTCACCCTTGACGTTCGCGGTCGGCTCGACGGCGGGGTTCGGGGTGACGGTGTTCGGCCGCTCGGGCGTCTCCGGGACGATCACCTCAGGAAGGACGGTGGCGTCGAAGTCGTTGGTCGCCGTGACCGCCACGGTGGTGGCGTTGCCGATGGTGACCGACACACCGTTCGCACCGGGGATGGCGGTGCCGCCGGTCCAGGTGGTGCCGTCGGCATCCTGGTCGTCGGTCTCCGTCACGGTGCAGGTGGTGCCGGTGGGCAAGCCCGAGATGACGTGGGCCGGATCGCCGGCGGTCAGCTCGAAGCTCTCCTCGACACCGTTGGAGCAGTCGACGTCAAAGCCGAACTCCGTCGTCGCGGCCGGGACGTCGTCGCCCGAGACGTCCTTGTTCACGCTCAACGCACCGAACGTCGAGCCGCCTGTGGTGTTGAAGGCGTTCGTGGCGACGACCGCCACGGTGGTGGCGTTGCCGATGGTGACGGACACACCGTTCGCGTCGGGGATGGCGGTGCCGCCGGTCCAGGTGGTGCCGTCGGCATCCTGGTCGTCGGTCTCCGTGACCGTGCAGGTGGCTCCCGTCGGCAGCAAGGGGAAGCTCTCTGCCGGATCGGTGGCCGTCAGGGTGAAGGTGGCGGTGTCACCCGGGTCGTCCCCGTTGAGGTCGACCGCGTCGCCGTCCACCTCACAAGCGAGCGTGAACCCGAACGCCGTGTCGGCCGCCGGGAGGTCGTCGCCCGTGACCGCCTTGTCGATGGTCAGGCCACCGAGCTCGTCACCGGCGCACGGCTGCACCCAGAAGACCTTGTGCTTGACATCGCTGCCGCGCGAGTCGGTGGTCTCGGCCGTGACCTTCACGTGATAGCCCTGCTTGGGGTGCGGCTGATAGCTCGCCAACAGGTCGGAGAGGTCGAAGTCGAGCTGGCCGTCGAGGCTCGTGCCGCCGGGGCCGTCGCCGTCCACGATGGGCACGTCGGAGTAGGTCGTCGACGTCGGCGCGCCGGCCGGCGCCGTGTTGGCCGTAGGTGCCTGCACCTCGAAGGTGACGTCCGACACGGCGTTCTCATCGAACCCGTACCACTCGATGCGTCCCGCGCAATCGATGTGCGGGTCGTTGCTGTTGGGCCCCCCGGGGCCGTTCTCCAGGCCCTGCTCGTCGACCTTGATGGTCCCGTTGTTGCCATTGCCGGCGGCCGCGGGGTTGACGACGACACCCGTGACGGCGAGGAGCATCCCCGCCACCGCCGTGGCCTGCCCCAACCGCCCGAACCTGCGTCGATCTGCTCGCTTCACGTCGTTGCTCCTGTCGGTGTGCTCCCGAGGCCAGGGCTCGCGCCAGGGCTCTCGGGGGACTGGTGGTCCATGACAGGGCCGGGTTCGCTGTAGCTCCCCGACGACGCAGCGACCAGTTCGATCGTCGGATCAGTGCTTCCCTAGGTCCGCCGCCATACCCACACAGCGTGGTGGCCAAACCCCCACGTTGGAGCTGAGCGGATGCGGAGCGTGGTGGTCGTCGGAAGCCGGGACGCGGGACGGGGCCCCCACAGGGGCCCCGTCGCTCACGTCAGGTCAGGTCTGGATCAGGCCTGCTCGTCGGAGTAGCGCAGCATCAGCACGCCGCCGACCACCAGCATGCCGCCCATCATCAGCAGCAAGCCCGGATCGAAGCCGGTGCGAGGCAGCGCCCGCTGCGACACGACACCGGCCACCGAGACGGCCGGGGAGCTGGCGCCAGGAGCAGAGCTGGAGTTCTCGATGGACGAGGACAGCACCGACGCCGAGCTGGACGACTCCGAGCTCGACGACTCCGAGCTCGAGCTGGTCAGGCTGCTGGAGGTCGTCGACGAGCTGGAGCTGGAGCTGGTCCGGCTGCTCGAGGACGACGAGCTGCTCGAGGACGACGAGGAGCTGCTCGAGGACGACGAGGAGCTGCTCGACGACGAGCTCTGGTTGGCCGGGCCGCAGGTGTGGGACAGGTTCATCTCCACCGGTGCGTTCTCGCTGGCCGAGGAGTCGCCCACAGCATCGATCAGGGTGTCGGGGGAGCTGGTGTAGAGGTTCCAGCCCTTGCCGCTCTGCACCACGTTGCCGCCGGTCACCTCGCCGGCGCCGGTGAAGAACGCGTACACGGCCGTGACGTCGGGCGTGCCCTTGACGGGGTAGCTCGGCACCACGAAGTGCCAGAGGTACGGGAAGCCCTGAGGGGTCTCGCCGACCTTGCAGTCGCCCTCGCGGAAGTCGGCCCAGGCCCCACCGTGGTGGCTGTCCTTCAAGTGCAGGTCGTACTCGCTCTCGTCCCAATGCGGGTCGGCGGAGGCCGTGCCGGCGAGCGTGAAGCCCGCGCCGATCGTCATCAGTCCGACGACGAGCATCGCCACGGCCGACTTGCGCTTGTTGATGCGTCGCATCCGGTTCTCTCTCTCGCTGTGCGGTTGGAGAGGGGCCGGTTTCGCGCTTTGCTCCTCCGCTCACTTCGCGACCAACTTGCGTGAGCGGGATCGATGCATCCCCGTACTTCATATGGGACGCTGAACGTGCATGCGCCCGGGCTCCAGTCAACCACCACAGTCGGTGACGGGGCAAGTGGACAAGGGAGCACGCAGGGTGAACTCGCTCATACCGGTACCCCGGTGGCGTTGGGGCCATCTCCTGCTGCTCATCGGGATCACCGCGGCGGGGGCGGTGCCCCGAGCACTTCGGCTGGGCGCCACGGACGGGTTCGCGTGGGACGAGAGCTACTACGTGCCCGCGGCCCGGGGCTATCTCCATGGGGACCTCTCCATGAACTTCGAGCACCCCCCATTGGCCAAGTGGGCCATCGCGGCCGGGATCCAGCTGATCGGCGATCAGCCGGTGGGGTGGCGGCTGCCCGCCCTCATCGCTGGTGTGGTCACCATCCCGCTGACCTGGCTGCTGGTCCGGCGCCTGCTGGCCTCGGCGTGGTGGGCGACCTTTGCCGCGCTGCTGGTGGCCACCGACGGGCTGCTCATCGTCCAGAGTCGAACCGCCATCCTCGACAGCCTCCTCCCCCCGCTCCTGGTGGGCGCCGCGCTCTGCGTGACCGTCCACCTCGACAGCCACCCGCGCCAGCGCCTCAGCGGCTGGCTGCTCGGCGCCGGTGCTCTGCTCGGGGCAGCGGCCGCCGTCAAGTGGCAGGCCGGCTCCGCGCTGATCGGGATCCTGGCCGCCTTCGCCATCCCCGCCCGACGGGATCGCCGAGCGCTCCAGACGGCTCTCACTGCCTTCCTGCTGGTGCCGGCCGCGGTGTACGTCGCCAGCTACGCCGGTCACTTCGCGCGCGGCCTCGACCCGGGCGAGTGGGTGCGGCTGCAGCGGGACATGGCCGACTACCACCGTGGCTTCCGCGTCGACCACCCGAGCGACAGCTCGCCGCTCACCTGGCTGTGGCTGCAACGACCGGTGTCGTACGGGTCGCTCAACGCCCCCGGGCGGATCGCCACGACCGTCGCCCTCGGCAACCCGGCGCTGTGGTGGGCCTTCGTGGCCTCGCTGCCGGTCCTGCTCGTCACCTGGTGGCGGGGTCGGGACCGCACGGTGGAGCTCGTGCTGCTCGCCTGGGCGTCGCTGCACCTCGTCTGGCTCGTGATCCTGCGCCCCGGGTTCCTCTACTACCTCACCCCGTTGGTGCCCTTCATGGCCATCGGCGTCACCTGGACCGTGCGGGAGGTGGCCTCTCGCTGGCGGGTGGGTCGGCTGGCGCCCGTGATCGTCGGCGTGGGGGCCGTCGTGGCCTTCGTGGCCTTCCTACCGGTCTGGACCTATCAGGACATCAGCCTCTCCCGCTTCCACTCCCTGATGCTCTTCGGCGGCTGGGAGCCCTGAGGATCCCTCGAAGCGCCACGCCACCCGCACCGCCAGCAGGCCGGAGCCCAGCAGGGCCAAGTTTCGGACGAACCCCACCGTGACCGCCCCGCCCTGCACCCCGAGGTAGTCGTAGAACAGCACCGGGAACACGAGGTGGGCCAAGGCGATGGCGACCGCCAGGAGGGCCGCCGACCAGCGCAGGGCACGCGGCGCGATGGCCAGGCCGGCGGCCATGGGGGCCACGAGCCACACGAGGTACTGCGGGGAGAACACCCGGCCGACCGCCGTGAGCAGGATCAGTGCCCCGCCGACGACGAGCACCAGGTGGGCACCGTCGCCCCGTCGCACCCGTCGGGTCGCCGCCAGGGCGCTGTCGATCAGCACCCCCAGCGCGGCGAGGTTGGCGAGCACCTTGAAGCCGTCGTCGAAGGCGGAGGAGATGTCGTAGGCACCGAAGGCCGGGATCACGTCGACGTGAGCGTCGCCCACCACGCGCGCGAGCAGGGCCAACGATCCCCAGAGGCTCTCGGCGTGCACACCCCGGTCGAGGTGGTAGCCCGCCACGTCTCGGTACATGGCCGGGAGATCCCCGAGGAAGGGCAGGACGAACAGCGCCGCCACTGCACCCGCCGCTGCGACCGGACGCCAACGCCGAGGGGCAGCCAGCGCCACCGCCGGGATGAGCAGGCCGGGCGTGAGCTTGATGGCCGCACCGAGGCCGAGCCACACACCGGCCGCCGTCCATCGACGGGCCTCGACGCGCTCGAGGGCCCAGGCCAGGCAGGTCGCCACCCCCAGGTCGAGGCGTGTGTAGGCCACCGGACCGAGGAGGGGCAGCAGCGCCAGCCAGGCCACCACTCCCCACCACGAGCCGCGCCGCCTGGCCAGCCGGCACATCGCCCACAGGCCCAGCGCGTCGATGGCCACGGCCTGCACGATGAACGCCAGGCGATAGTGCTCGTGGGTGACGGCATAGGGAGCGTTGGCCAGCGGCAACGACCCGGGCGGGTACTCGACCGAGAAGTCGCGGTAGGCGCGGTGGCCGAAGTCCTGCATCTGGTTGGCCCACACCACGTAGTTCGCGATGTCAGTGGTGGGATCGGCCGAACCGGCCGGGTACAGCTCCGGGTTGTCGGCCAGGTACCCCGCCCCGAGGCGCGTGAGCGTGAACACCACCAGGATCACGGCCAGACGGCGCACGGGGCCGACAGTAGCGGTGGCCGCCGCGACGCGAACGTGGGCCGGGGATCGCCTCCCCGGCCCACGTCCTTGCTGTCCCGCCCTGTGATCAGCTCAGGGCGGTGCGCTCCCTCCCGAAGAGCATGGCGCCGGCGCCCAGGAGGATGAGGCCGAAGCCCACCTCGAGCAGCGGCTGCGTGTCGGTGCCCGTGCGGGGCAGCTGTGCCGGGGCGCTGCGGGTGATGACCTCACCCTTGACCTCGGCGACTGGAGCAGCCGGCGGATCCGCTGGCACCACCGGCGGCTCGGTCACCTCAGGCAGGACCTCGGGCGGCAGGTCGCAGCTGCCGTTGCCGTCTGGCGTGCTGCCGTCGGGGCACGGGGTGCACCGGTTGTTGCCGGCATCAGGCACGCAGCTGGGCGGCGGCGGGGGCGGCGGGGGCGGCGGAGGCGAGCAGTTCTCGACGCAGCGCGCCCGGCACTCGCCCTCGTCGATGGCCTCGTTCTGGTTGGCGTCCACCCACGTCGTGCCCTCGGGGCACTCCGGCGGATCACACTCGTCGGGGATCACGATGGCGGCCTGCAGGTCGGCCTCGTCGTCGTCACCGATCGGGCAAGGCACCTCGCACTCGCCCTCGTCGATGGCCTCGTTCTGGTTGGCGTCCACCCACGTGGTGTCTTCGGGGCACTCCGGCGGATCACAGTCGTCGGGGACGACGATCGCAGCCTGCAGGTCGTCAACCTCGTCGTCACCGATCGGACAAGGCACCTCGCACTCGCCCTCGTCGATGGCCTCGTTCTGGTTGGCGTCCACCCACGTCGTGTCTTCGGGGCACTCCGGGTCGTCCGTGGGGATCTGGCACTGAGCGCCGTAGATCTCCTGGCCGTCATCCCAGTTGAGGCCGGGGAAGGAGCCGCCGTCCCACTCGTAGGGCGGGATGATGTCGCCCCACTTGTCGTGGTCGGCCTTCATGCCGGGGGCCCACACGGGGCCGTCGTGACCGGTGTGGTCCGGACCCTGGATCGACCCGTCGGTGCCGGAGACGCTGACCTCGATGGGCTTCGGGCCATAGGGCTGCGCGTCGTTGTTGTCTCGGTGGCAGATCACCACCTTGAACGTGTCCCCACGCTCCGGCTTCTCAGCGCTGGCGGGGGTGAGGGCGAGACCGGAGGCGGCGAAGGCCACTCCGACCATCATCGCCCCGAGTCCGAGACGCCGGCTCCGGCGTCGATCAGCTCGCTTGGTGGTCATGGGCCCCGCTCCTGTCGCAGTGTGCCGACAGAGCAGACCCTCGATCAGGGCACCCCGGCGGCATCGGTGAAGATGACAGGGCCGGGTTCGCTATAGCTCCCCGACGACGCAGCGACCAGTTCGATCGTCGGATCAATGCTTCCCTGCGAGCACTGTAGACCACGGAGCGTGGTCGTGGAAAGAGGCCGAACGGCCTACAGGCCGTCCGGGGCCCCGCTCCACCTCAGCCCCTTCAAGGGCATTTCAGGCACGTTGGACCGCGAGCTGGCCGTCGGAGGCATCGACGACGACGGTCGCGCCGTCGGCCACGACGCCCTCGAGGAGGGCGGACGCCAGGCGGTCGGCCACCTCGCGCTGGATGACCCGCTTGAGCGGCCGGGCGCCGAAGGACGGGTCGTACCCCTGGGCCGCGATGGCCGCCTTGGCGGCGTCGGTGACCTC
Organism: Acidimicrobiales bacterium; assembly: GCA_046598435.1. GTDB lineage: Bacteria > Actinomycetota > Acidimicrobiia > Acidimicrobiales > VFJN01 > VFJN01. The sequence continues at coordinate 4,480 of JBKJIL010000200.1, read as the reverse complement.
GAGGGTGATGCGACGGTCGGTCAGGCGGGTCCGGAGGTGGTCGAGCTGCAGGTCGATGATCGGCAGCAGATCGGTCTCGGTCAGCGAGCGGAAGCGCACGATCTCGTCGATGCGGTTCACGAACTCGGGACGGAAGTGGTCGATCGGCTCCCCCGGCAGGTTCGAGGTCATGATCAGCACGACGTTGGTGAAGTCCACCGTGCGACCCTGCCCGTCGGTGAGACGCCCGTCGTCGAGCACCTGCAGGAGGATGTTGAACACGTCGGGGTGGGCCTTCTCCACCTCGTCGAGCAGCAGCACGGAGTAGGGCCGGCGCCGCACGGCCTCCGTCAGCTGACCGCCCTGGTCGTAGCCGACGTAACCGGGAGGGGCGCCGACCAGACGGCTCACCGAGTGCTTCTCCATGTACTCCGACATGTCGATGCGCACCATGGCCCGCTCGTCATCGAAGAGGAAGTCGGCCAGGGTGCGGGCCAGCTCGGTCTTGCCGACGCCCGTGGGACCGAGGAAGAGGAACGAGCCGATCGGTCGATGAGGGTCCGACAGGCCGGCCCGGCTCCGACGGATGGCACTGGCCACCGCGGTGACGGCCTCGTCCTGGCCGATGACCCGCTCGTGGAGCACCTCCTCCATCCGCACGAGCTTGGCCGTCTCGCCCTCCATGAGGCGCGAGACGGGGACACCCGTCCACTTGGCCACGATCTCGGCCACGTCCTCCGCGTCCACCTCCTCCTTGAGCATCCGCAGCGTGCCCTGGAGCTCGTCGAGGGCAGCGGTGGCGGCGTCGATGTCGCGTTCGAGCTCGGGGATGCGGCCGTAGCGGATCTCGGCCGCCTTCTCGAGGTCGGTCTCGCGCTCGAGGTCACCCCTGAAGCCCTCCAGCTCCTCCTTGAGGCCTTGGATGCGACCGATGGCCTCCTTCTCGTTGCGCCAGTGGGCGAGCATGCCGTCGCGCTGCTCCACGAGATCGGCCAGCTCGCCATCGAGAGCCTCGAGCCGATCGATCGACGCCGCGTCGGTCTCCTTGGCCAGCGCCACCCGCTCGATCTCGAGCTGGCGCACCCGCCGCTCGACGACATCGATCTCGGTGGGGAGCGAGTCGATCTCGATGCGCAGCTTGGAGGCGGCCTCGTCCATAAGGTCGATGGCCTTGTCGGGAAGGAACCGGCCGGTGAGGTAGCGGTCGGACAGCACGGCGGCCGCGACGAGGGCCGCGTCTTGGATGCGCACCCCGTGGTGCACCTCGTAGCGCTCCTTCAGGCCGCGGAGGATGGCGACCGTGTCCTCGACGGTGGGCTGACCCACGAAGACCTGCTGGAAGCGACGCTCGAGGGCCGCGTCCTTCTCGATGTGGCTGCGGAACTCGTCGAGCGTGGTGGCGCCGATCATGCGCAGCTGGCCCCGGGCCAGGAGCGGCTTGAGCATGTTGCCGGCGTCCATGGCCCCTTCGGCGGCGCCCGCGCCCACCACGGTGTGCAGCTCGTCGATGAAGGTGATGACCTCGCCCTCGGCATCGGTGATCTCCTTGAGGACCGCCTTGAGCCGCTCCTCGAACTCACCGCGGTACTTCGCACCGGCGACCATCGACGAGAGGTCGAGGCTGATCAGGCGCTTGTGCTTGAGGCTCTCCGGGACGTCACCCTCGACGATGCGTCGAGCCAGGCCCTCGACGATGGCGGTCTTGCCGACGCCCGGCTCGCCGATGAGCACCGGGTTGTTCTTGGTGCGACGAGAGAGCACCTGGATGACGCGCCGGATCTCCTCGTCGCGCCCGATGACCGGATCGATCTTGCCCGCCCGGGCCGCCTCCGTGAGGTCGCGGCCGTACTTCTCCAGTGCCTGGTACTGCTCCTCGGGGTTCTGCGAGGTCACCCGGTGGCTCCCCCGCACCTCGGCCATGGCGGCCAGCAGGGCCTCTCGCTCCACGCCGATGCGAGCGGCCAGCGCCAAGAGCAGGTGCTCGGTCGACAGGTACTCGTCGTGCAGGTCGGCCCGGGCGGCGTCGGCATCGTCGATGACGGTCTGCAGGTCGCGGGACAGGCGGGCCTCGCTGCCGTAAGCCTTGGGGAGCTTGGCGATGGCGTCGGTCGCCGCGTTGCGCAGCTCGAGTGGGGTCTTGCCCAGCCGCTGCACGATGGGCAGGACGATGCCGTCGGTCTGGCCGAGCAGGGCCACCAGGAGGTGGTCGGGGGTGACCTCCGGGTTGTTCTCGGCCTTGGCCGTCTCCACGGCCCGGCTGATCGCCTCCTGGGTCTTCTGGGTCCACCGGTTCGGATCGAGCGCCATGCAGCCAGCCTATCCAGCGCTCAGAAAACTTGACACGGTAGTTGGCAACTCTTGGATGCGGATCAGCCGACCGTGAACCTGCTGGCGTGGTGCCCGATCGAGCCGTACGGGTCGGGCTGGCAGGCCATCGAGGTCGAATCGGCGTCGACCGTGATCGTGTAGTCGCCGGTGCTGGGTGGGGTGAGGCGCACCGACCACGCACCCTGCGAGGGCGAACGTGCCGGTGGGTCGATCGGCTCCGACCGCTGGTCGATGCAGCGCTCGGGGACGGCGCAGGCGTCGCCCGTGGGATCGCCCAGGTGGAACCGAGCCGTGTAGGTGCCGTCGGCGCTGCTGACGCAGATGTACGGCGCCCGCACCGCGGCGTCGGGGTCGGCGGCCTGCACCGTGATCACCAGCTCCTCGCCGTGGCGCAGCGTGCGCGCCGAGGGCTCCACCGTGAGCGCCAGCGGCTCGTTGGGGCCCGGAGAGCGGGTCCACAGCGACCCGCAGTCGGTGCACGGCCCCGTGGTGCTCGTCGTCGTGGTCGGCGCTCGGCCGGTCGTGGTCGGCGCGCCGCGGGCCGTCGTGGTCGTGGCCCCGACCTGGCCACCTGGGCCCAGCACCGTGCTCGACGTGCTGCTCGTGTCGTCCGCTCGCCCCCCTCGGACGGGGGCGGCGACGGCGGACGGAGCAGAGCCCGCCGGGGCGTTGGTGGTGGTCGTGCCCTCGATCACCTCGCCGAGCACCAGCGTGCTGGGACCCGGATCACGGGTGGCCACTCGGTCGCTGCCGCCGGTGAGCCCGGCGACCAGGAGCCCTGCGCCACACACCACGGCGCCGACGCTCATGGCGACCCGCACCATCCGACCCTCGTCCTGTGCCGCCCACCACACGTCTCAAGGATCCCGCGGGAGCCATCGCCCGCACAAGGGCCCCAGGGATCTAGGTGACCGACCTCATGAGCGGTTGCGGAAGAGCGTCACCGCCTGGCTGAGCGGCACGAGGTCGCGGCGGTACTGGCGATGCGTCTGCTGCACCGCGGCCGCCGCCTCCTCCCGCGCCGCGTGGAGCTCTCGGCGCAGGCGAGCCACCTGGGCCTCGAGCTCGAGGACCCGCTGCACGCCGGCCAGGTTGAGGCCCTCGGCGGTGAGCTCCTGGATGCGCCGGAGCTGGGCGATGTCGTCGTCGCTGTAGCGACGGCTGCCCCCGCCCGTGCGGGCGGGATCGACGAGGCCCTTGCGCTCGTAGATGCGCAGGGTCTGCGGGTGCAGGCCGGCCAGCTCGGCGGCCACGGAGATCACGTAGACGGCTCGATCGGCGGAGTTGGCCATGCGGATCACACCCCGAGGTGCGCCCGGGGGGATTCCCCGTTCGACGCGGCTTGGAGGGCTTCGATCGCCTTGCGCTCGGCGCTCGACAGCTTGGACGGTACCGCCACCTCCACGGTGACGAGCAGATCCCCGGATCCCTTCGCCGCGGGCACCCCCTTGCCCTTCACCCTGAACGTCCGACCGGACCGGGTGCCTGCCGGCACCCGCAGCGTGACCGGTGCTCCCCCGAGCGTGGGAACGGCGATGTCGGCACCCAGGGTGGCCTCGGGGAACGTGACCGGCACCGTGAGCGTGAGGTCGGCGCCGCGGCGGGCGAACAGCGGGTGCGCGGAGGTCCGCACGATGACGTAGAGGTCGCCGGGCGGGCCCCCGTTGCGGCCCGGTCCGCCACGGCCCTTGAGCCGGATGCGCTGGCCCTCGTCCACCCCGGCAGGAACCCGCAGCTTCACCTCGCGCGGGCGGCGTTCCACGCCAGATCCCCGGCAGGTGCCGCACGGGTCGTCGACGATGGCGCCCCGGCCAGCGCAGAACGGACACGGCGACGACAGCGAGAACAGGCCCTGGTTGTCCGACACCACGCCGCGCCCACCGCAGTTGGTGCACTGGCGCGGTGACGTGCCGGGCTTGGCACCGGAGCCGTGGCAGGTGCCGCACGGCGCGTCGCTCGTGAGGTGCACCGCCGTGGTGACCCCGGAGACGGCATCGTCGAAGGTGAGGTGCAGCTCCGCCTCGAGGTCCTGGCCCCGATGGGGCCCACCGCCGCGCGGGCCGCCACCGCGCCGGGCTGCACCCCGCCCGAAGAGCCCGCCGAGGAGATCGCCGAGATCGCCCCCGCCGTCGGTGAAGCCGAAGCCACCCGGCCCGGCGCCGGGGAACCCCGC
>JBKJIL010000198.1:0-29681 GCA_046598435.1 Acidimicrobiales bacterium | reverse complement strand
GCCCCCCTACTCCATCTTCGCCCGCGGCATCGAGGCGTCGGTGCTGCCTACGTGCGAGAAGTACGGCATGGGCGTGATCCCATGGAGCCCGCTCAACGGTGGCTTCCTCACGGGCCGCTACCGCGCTGGCGAGGCTGCCCCCACGAGCGGCCGCGCCGCTCGGCTGCCCGAGCGCTTCGATCCGGTCCGCCCGGCAGTGGCCGCCAAGCTGGCCCTCGTGCCCGAGCTCGAGAAGGTCGCCGCCGAGGCGGGCATGCCGCTCACCCACATGGCCCTCGCGTTCACGCTCGCCCACCCGGCCATCAGCAGCGCCATCATCGGCCCCCGCACGATGGAGCAGCTCGAAGGCTGCCTGGGGGCGACGGACGTGGCGCTCGACGACGCCACGCTCGACGCCATCGACGCGCTCGTGCCACCCGGCACCAACATCAACCGTGACGACGCCGGCTGGCAGTCGCTCGCCGTGAGCACCGCCTGGCGACCGCGCCGCCCCGCTGCCACCCGCTGACCCCCCACCGAGCCGAGGGCTACGGGGGGCTAGGCGGGTTCGGCGCGGGGACTGCCGGCGGTGACGATCCAGGTGGCCGCGGTGGAGATCGCGCTGGCGGGGTCGCCGATGTCGGCGAGCACCTGGAAGCGCACGGTGAGCGTGTCGGGCTCGACGTCGACGGCGAGGTAGCCGTGCTCGTTGAGCTGCTGACGCAGCTGCGGCGTACGGGCGCTGACGTCCTCCGCGAACAGCGGTGACGAGATGGGCGGAGCCATGAACTCGGTGGCCACGAGGGGACTGTCCTCGAACGGGCGCTCGTGCACGTCGAGCACCATGCCGGCGTGGTAGTCGCCGGTGAGCACCACCGGGTTGTCGACGGTGGCGAGCTGGGCGATGAAGCGACGGCGGGCGGACGGGAAGCCGTCCCACGTGTCGAGGTAGTACTTCGAGCCGTCGGCCGCGCTGCCGCCATCGACCCCGGCCAGCACCACCGGGTTGCCGATGAGGTTCCACCGAGCGGTGCTCGAGCCGGTGGCGTCCTTGAACCACGCCTCCTGCTCCGCGCCGAGGCGGGTGCGCGTGGCATCGTCGGTCCGGGCCGGGCAGTCGCCGAAGTCGTTCTCGGCGCCGGGCACGCCGCGGCAGGGCGGCACGTCGCTGTACTGGCGCTGGTCGAGCACGTAGATGCGGGCCAGGTCGCCGACATCGAGCGATTGGTACACGGCTAGCTCCGAGCCGTCGGGCGGGTCGAGTCGCACGGGCAGGTGCTCCCACCAGGCCTGGTAGGCCGCCGTCCTGCGATCCTTGCCCTTCTGCGGATCGGTCTCGCCGGGCAGGACGTCGCCCATGTAGTTGTTGGCCACCTCGTGGTCATCCCAGGTGAGCACGAACGGGAAGCGGGCGTGGGCGTTGCGCAGGTCGTCGTCGAGCCGGTACGACGCGTAGCGCAGCCGATAGTCGGCGAGGGAGACGACGAGGTGGTCGGGGGCCGTCGTGCGCGGGCCTTCGATGGCGCCGGGGAACTCGTAGATGTAGTCACCGAGGTGGAGCACGAGGTCGAGGGGCTCGTCGAGCAGGTGTCGGTAGGCGGCGTAGGCGCCCGTCTCGAACCACTGGCAGTTCACGACGGCCAGCGCCAGCTTCTCGGGCGATCCGTCGCGCAGCGTGCGGGTGCGCCCGACCGGACTCGTGTGCTCGCCGACGACGAAGCGGTAGTGGTAGTCGGTGCCGGGATCGAGGCCCTTGGCGTCGACGTGGACCGTGTGGGCGTGCGCGGTGATCGCGGTGGCGACGCCATCGGCCATGATCGAGGTGAACGCTGGGTCCGCGGCCACCTGCCAGCGCACGTCGACCGGCTGGTCGGTCATGCCGCCCAACCCGTCGGCGGCCAGGGGGTTGGGTGCGAGCCTCGTCCAGAGGATGATGCGGTCGGTCCGGGGGTCGCCGGAGGCGACGCCGAGCGTGAAGGGGTCGACCGGCAGGTCGGGGGGCGGTCGGGTGCTGGTGGTCCGGCGCGCGGTCGTGGTGGTGGCACGGTCACCGCCATCGCTGCTGCAGCCCACCGCCATGCCCGCCGCCGCCAGCCCGGCGCCGATCAGCAGTCGTCGCCTGGACGGATCAGGAGGGCCCGCGCTGTCGTCCGGCACGGCCGAAGCCTCCCACGGCGAACCGCTCCCTGCTCGGCCCCAGAACAGTGACAAACGCCCTGCAAACAGGGCATTTCGCCGCTGCCGATGGCGGCTCCGGAGCTAGCTGAGCCAGAGACGCACGAGGTCGCGCAGGCGGTCGATGCCGACGTTCTTGTTGGCGCTGACCCACACGACATCGGCGGGCAGGAGGTCGCACCCGGCGGCCAGCTCCTTCTTGCGCTTCTCGCGCACCTTCGTCTTGACCTTGTCGTGCTTGGTGGCGATCACCGTGTGCGGCACCGTCTCCTCACGGAGCCACTCGAGGATCGACTGGTCGAGCGGGGTGGGCCCGATCTCGCCGTCGACGAGCACCAGCACCATCTGCAGTTGCTCCCGTCCGACGAGATAGCGCTCGATCATCGACGCCATCGACGCCCGCTGCACCTTCGAGACCTTGGCGTAGCCGTAGCCGGGGCAGTCGACCATCGTGGTGCCGTCGGTCAGCTCGAAGCAGTTGAGGAGCTGCGTGCGTCCCGGGGTCTTGGATGTGTTGGCCAGCCCGTTGCGGTTGGCGAGGGCGTTGATCAGCGACGACTTCCCCACGTTGGAGCGCCCGACCACGGCCACCTCGGCGGGGCTGTCAGGCAGGGCCTCCAGCCGGTCAGCCGACAGGACGAAGCGAAGGTCGAGCGGTGCAGACACGCAGGAACCTTGGCACGTACCCATTCGTTCCATGCACAGATCGGGTCAGTGCGAGCGCCACCGGTCGATCTCACGGCGCTCGCGCTTGGTGGGGCGGCCGGCACCGCGCTCGCGCTCGGCCACGCGGATCCGGTCGACCTCGGGCACGGGGGGTGTGTGGTCGATGAAGCAGTCGACGGCCAACACAGCGCCGACGCGCTTGTCGATCACCTCCGCCACCTCGACATCCCGGTCCACTGCATGCACCCGCACCTCGACGCGGTCGCCCACCCGCACGGGGGTGGCCGCCTTGGCGGGCTTGCCGTTGACCCGCACGTGGCCCCCGCGGCAGGCGTCGGTGGCGTCGGCGCGCGTCTTGTAGAGCCGGATGGCCCACACCCACCGATCGACCCGGGTCGTCTCCACTCAGGACGACGCTACCGGTGGGTTCGCGCTGCGGTGGGAAGAGGCCGAGGCACGTCGGTGTTGGCTCTGCACGTGAGCCGCGCCCCCCTCGATGTCCCCGTGTCCGTCCTCGACCTGGCCCCCGTGGGCGACGGCTCGACCGCGGGCGACGCACTGCGGGCCTCGACGGTTCTCGTCCAGGAGGCCGAGCGATTGGGCTATCACCGCTATTGGGTGGCCGAGCACCACAACATGCCCGGCATCGCCAGCTCGGCCCCCGCCGTCCTGCTGGCGCACCTGGCCTCGGTGACCGACGCCATCCGCCTCGGCTCCGGCGGCGTCATGCTCCCCAACCACGCGCCGCTCGTCATCGCCGAGCAGTTCGGGATGCTCGAGGCGCTGCACCCTGGGCGGATCGACCTCGGCATCGGTCGGGCGCCGGGCACCGACCAGCTCACGGCGTCGGCCTTGCGTCGGGGCCCGGTGGGTCGCGATCCCGATCTGCCCCTGCTGCTCGGCGAGCTGCTCGGCTTCTTCAACGGCACCTTTCCGCCCGACCACCCCTTCCGGCACATCACTGCGGTGCCCGCCCTCGGTCACCAGCCGGCCATCTGGCTCCTCGGGTCGAGCGACTACAGCGCCCGGCTGGCGGGCGCCCTCGGCCTCCCGTTCTCGTTCGCCCACCACTTCTCGGCCGCCAACACCGAGCCCGCCGTCGCCGTCTACCGCGCCGCCTTCCGTCCGTCGGCGGTGCTCGATGGGCCCTACGTGATGCTGGGCGTGGCCGTCACCTGCGCGGCGACGGCGGCCGAGGCGGCCTACCTGGCAAAGCCCAGCGACCTCGCCTTCCTGCGCCTGCGGGCCGGGCGGCCCAGCCCGCTGCCCACCCCGCAGGAGGCGGCTGACTTCCACCCCACGCCCGCCGAGCGCGAGGCCATCCGATCGTGGACGGCGTCGCGCATCGTGGGCGACCCGGACTCGGTGCGGGCCGCGCTGTCCGAGCTGGTGGCCCGCACCGGCGCCGACGAGCTGATGATCACCACGATGGTGCACGGGCCTGCGGACAGGATCCGGTCGTATCAGCTGGTCGCCGAGCTGGCCGGCCTCACCCCACGCGATCTGTGCACAGCCACGTCCGCCATCCGTGCCTCCGTGCGCACAGACGCCGGGGGTTGAGGGCGGCGTGCCCGAGGGCGACACCCTCGCCAAGACGGCCGCCCGGCTCCGGCCGGCGTTGGAGGGGCACCGGCTCACCCGCTTCGAGGCGCCCCGGCTGACCGGTGACGCGCCGCCGCTCGGGGCGACCATCACCGTGGTGGAGGCGCTCGGCAAGCACCTCCTCATCCACTTCGAGGGCGGCCTCGTGCTGCGCACGCACCTGCGCATGACGGGGTCGTGGCACGTCTACCGCGAGGGGGAGCGCTGGCAGAAGGCGCCGCATCTCGCCCGTGCGTTGGTGGGAGCCGACAGCGGCTGGGTGGCGGTCTGCTTCCAGGCGCCGGTGGTGGAGACCTTCCACGAGCGCGGTCCGCTGCCCGTGGTGCTGGCCAACCTCGGGCCGGACCTCTGTCGGCCCGAGTCGCTGGACGACGCTGCGCTCGACGCCGTCGTGGCCCGAGCGGCTCGGCTCACCACCGCCGGCACGACGCTCGGCGAGGCGCTGCTCGACCAGCGGATCGCGGCCGGGATCGGCAACGTCTACAAGTCCGAGGCCTGCTTCTCGGTGGGACTGGCGCCGGGGACCCCGATCGGGCTCGTGGACGACGCCGAGCGCCGACGGGTGTGGGCGGTGGCGGCCCGTCAGCTGCAGGCCAACCTCGGGCACGCCGAGCGGCGCACCCACCCGGCAGGCTTGGCCGTCTACGGCCGGCGGGGCCAGCCGTGCCATCGCTGCGGCACGCCGGTGCGCATGGCCCGTCAGGGCGAGCAGGCTCGCAGCTCGTACTGGTGCCCCGTCTGCCAGCCGGACCGCAGGATCCACTCGTGAAGTCCTTCACAAGCGAATAGCCTGCGGGCATGGCAGTGGTTCCCAAGGTCGTGGTGGTCGGTGCCGGCTTCGCCGGAGTGGAGGTGGCTCGCCACCTGGGCGACGCGCCCGTCGAGGTCACGCTGATCGACCGCAACAACTTCCACACCTTCCAGCCGCTGCTCTACCAGGTGGCCACCGCCGGCCTGAACGCGGCCGACGTGGCCCACCCGGTGCGGGGCCTGTTCCACGGCCAGCGCAACCTCCGCTTCCGGCAAGCCGTCGTGACCGGGGTGGACTGGGACGCCGGGCTCGTCCACCTCGACGGGCAGCCGGCGCTGGCCTTCGATCACCTCGTGGTCGCCGGGGGAGCGACTGTCAACCACTTCGGCACGCCCGGCGCGCGAGACCACGGGTTCCCGCTCTACACGCTCACCGATGCCGTCACGCTCCGGAACCACGTCGTGGAGCGCTTCGAGCAGGCCGACGCCGACCCCGTCGAGGTCGACCGCGGCGGACTCACCTTCGTGGTGGTCGGTGGGGGGCCGACCGGTGTGGAGACGGCCGGGGCGCTGGCCGAGCTCTTCGCCATGGTCTTCCGCAAGGACTACCCCAGCCTCGACGTGAGCCGGGCGCGGGTCGTGCTCGTGGAGATGCAGGACCACCTCCTCCACCCGTTCAGCGCGTCGAGCCGTCGTCACGGGCTCGACACGCTGCGGGCACGGGGCGTGGAGGTGCGCCTCGGTGCGGCGGTGGCGGCTGTCGGCGCCGACACGGTCACCTTCGCGGATGGCGAGGTCCTCGCCTGCCAGACACTCGTGTGGGCCGCCGGGGTGGCCGCCAACCCGCTGGCCACCGTGCTCGGCGTGGCCCAGGGCCGCGGTGGTCGTATCGCGGTGGCGCCGGATCTGCGCATCCCGAGTCACCCCGGGGGTTGGGCCATCGGTGACATCGCGGCCGCCGCCGATCGGGCCGGCGACCCGCTGCCGCAGCTGGCCCCGGTGGCCATGCAGTCGGGCCGTCACGTGGCCCGCCAGATCACCCGACTGCTCGAGGGGCGCCCCACCGAGCCCTTCCGGTACCGCGACAAGGGCACCATGGCGACGATCGGCCGGCGGGCCGCGGTGGCGGAGCTGCCGGGACGGATCCGGCTGCGCGGCGGCCTGGCGTGGCTGGCGTGGCTGGGTCTGCACCTCGTGTTCCTCGTCGGCAAGCGGAACCGCGCGTCGGTCCTGCTCAACTGGGCGTGGAACTACCTCACCTGGGATCGCGGGCCTCGCCTGATCCTGCGCCCCGACGCCCCGCGCCGCGCCACCGACGGGGCTCAGCCCAGGAGCTCAGGGACGGCCAACCAGTAGGGTCGGCGGCCATGCCTGCCGATGCTGCCGCCATCCGAGCCACCGTCGACGCGTACTGCGCCGCCTTCACCGCAGGCGACCGCGCCGCCTATCTGGGTGTGTTCGCGGAGGACGCCTGGATCGAAGACCCGGTCGGTACGCCACGCCGCGAGGGCCGGGAGGCCATCGGCGGGTTCTTCGACGAGTCCAGCGGCATGGCCGACTCGATCGAGCTCCGACAGACCGGTCCCGTGCGCGTCGCCGCCGGCGAGTGCGCCTTCCCGATGCAGGCCCGGCCGAGCATCGGCGGCACCACCTTCGTCGTGGACATCATCGACGTGATGACCTTCGACGACGGCGGCCGGATCACCACCATGCGGGCCTTCTGGGACCCGGCCGAGATGCGCCCGGCGGACGACGCGTGACGGCGGTCCCGGCTCGCCTCAGCCTCGTCACCCTCGGGGTGCGTGAGATGCCGACCATGCAGGCCTTCTACAAGGGCTTGGGCTGGGTGCCTCTGCCGTCGGCCAGCGACCAGTTCTGCGCCTTCCTGGTGGGCGGCGTCGTGCTGGCGCTCTACGGCATCGACGACCTGGCCGCCGAGGCCGCTCCGGGGGAGCCGCTCGTGAAGCACGGCTGGGGCGGGCACACGTTCGCCCTCAACGTGGACAGGCGCGACGAGGTGGACGAGGTGGTGCGGGCCATGGGCGCCGCCGGCGCTCGCAAGGTGGGTCAGGTCGAGGACCGGCCCTGGGGTGGGCGCACGGGGTACGTGGCCGACCCGGAGGGAAACCGCTGGGAGATCGCCTGGAACCCTGACATCACCTTCGACGAGCGCGGCGCCGTCGTGGGCTTCGGCCCCGCCTGACGCGCCGTCCCTACTGCTCCCTCAGGGGGGTGCGGCCGATGAAGGCCAGCAGCTTGGTCTGCGCGTCGGCATCGTCTGGCACCTCGACGCGGGGGCCGTACTGACCGCTCTGGCGCAGCATCTCGTCCATCGGCAGCATGCCCTCGAACATCTCGGCGCACCGGTCCGCGTCGAGGGTCTCGTCCTGGCCGGTGGCGCGGGCCAGATCCCATCGATGGAGGAACACGTCGTTGGTGTAGATCATGGCGATGGCCTGCTCGAGCGCCATCGTGCCGATGTGCGGGAGGTCGTACACGTGCTCGGCGGCGGCCGGGTCGTCGAGCAGCGCCTGCACGGCGTCGCTCTGGGTGCGCCAGGCACCGACGGGGTCGTCGTCGACCGACGGGCCTGCCGGCAGCGTGATCCCGGTGGCCCCCTGGAGGAAGGCGGGGAACCACTCGACGAGGTGGCGCACGACGTCGCGGGCCACCCAGCCGTCCACGGGCGCCGGGTTGTCCCACGCGTCGGCGGCGGCGCCCTCGACAGTGGCGGTGAAGGCACCGGCGATGCGTCGGTGGTCGTCGGCGGGACTGTTCACTCGGTCGCTCGTCACAGGTCACCCATCAGAGCGTCGAGCTTGGCGTAGCCCTCGTCGATGCCGGTCTCCATGCCGCTGGCCAGCCACTGGTAGCGGCCCTCGAAGCTGTCGACGAGCGACTGGGCGTGGAGCCGGGTGCGACCGCCGCCGAGGTCCTCGAACCACAGCGTCTCGAGGGCGACGTGGTCGGGCTGGCCGTCGAAGGTGAAGGTCTGCACGATGCGGTCCTCGCCGACCTCGTGGAAGCAGCCGTGGAAGCCGTACTCCTGGCTGTCGCGGTGGGCGACGTACCGCCAGCGGCCGCCAGTGGTGGCATCCCAGTCGAGGATCGTGGTGGCCATCCGGTCGGGTCCGACCCAGCGAGCGAACAGCTCGGGATCGGTGTGGGCCCGCATCACCCGCGCCGGGGTGGCGTCGAAGTCTCGGGTGATCCTGATGATCGGCAGGGTGGGGTCGGCCTCGATCGAAGCCTGATGGCGATGACTGGCAGTCGTCATGACGCTCTTCCTTGCTGTCGGTATGGGCGCGGGTGGGCCCGGTCTGTGGTGCCTTCGTCGTCCTGGATCTCCGCGAGGACGGCGTCGAGGCGCTCGTAGCGCTCCTGGGCCTGCTGGCGGTAGCGCTCGATCCACACCGTCATCAGGTCGAACACCTCCGCCTCGAGGTGGCACGGTCGCCGCTGGGCGTCCTTGCGCTGGCTGACCAGGCCGGCGTCGGCGAGGACCTTGATGTGCTTGGACACCGCCTGGATCGACACGTCGTAGGGGTCGGCCAGCTCGCCCACGGTGGCATCGCCAGCGGCCAGGCGGGACACCATGTCGCGCCTCGTCGGATCGGCGAGGGCGGCGAAGATGCGGGACAGCTGCTCCTCGTCCACTGGCGCCCCTCCTTGTTCAACTGATCAGTTGATGAGCACGGTAGGCCCCTTCGCACCCATCGTCAACCATCTGGTTGAAGACTGGTTCGCTGATGGGTCAGCGGACCGGCACTTGCTGCGCAGGCGCCAGCCAACTGCTCGGAGCGCGTGCCAGGCTCCCGTGGTGGAACCCGACGAGGAGGTGCTGCAGGGCGGTGTCGCCAACGCGGGCGCCGTGGTCCGCGTTGGATCGCACGTCCTGAGGCCGTCGAACGAGCACTCCGCTTCCATCGTCGAGCTCCTGTCTGGGCTGGAAGCCAGCGGCTTCCGGGGAGCCCCCGTGCCGGTGGGACTGGAGGCCGACGGCCGTGAACGTCTCCACTTCATCCCTGGGGATGTCGCGATCCCTCCGTATCCGGACTGGGTGCAAGCCGACGAGTGCCTGACGTCAATGGCGGAGCTCATCCGTGCTCTGCACGACGCATCTGTCGGCATCGCCACGGCCGACATGACGTGGAGCTCCGAGATGGCCGACCCGGAAGGCGGGCCCGTGATCTGCCACAACGACGTCTGTCTGGAGAACGTCGTGTTCCGCGACAGCCAAGCTGTTGCGTTCCTCGACTTCGACTTCGCCGCCCCGGGCCGCCGCACGTTCGACCTGGCGGCCTTCGCTCGGATGTGTGTCCCGGTCGACGACGATGCCAGCGCGACCAGGTTGGGATGGCACCCGTCCGATCGTCCGGGCCGCTTGCGCCTGGTGTGCGATGTCTATGGACTCGACGCGGAGGGCCGATCGGAGGTTCTCCACTGCTTGGACATGTCCATCGCACGGGGCGGTGAGTTCGTCCGCCGACGAGCCGAGGCAGGAGAGCCCGGGTTCGTGCAGATGTGGGCGGAGATCGGCGGAATGGAGCGGTTCGACCGGCGCCGACGATGGTGGGCAACCGCCCGGACGCGGTTCGACGCGGCGCTGCAGTAGGCGTCGACCGGGAAGGCGCTTCGTCATCCGGGGGAGCGCCGTCGGGAATGCCCTAGGGGGCATCAAGGGTTCTGCCAGGCATGACGATGAGCAGCACGACTGCCACCACGGCGAGCGAGACGTCGGAGCTGCCGGCCGCCGAGCGGCGGGGGAGGCGCTGGATCTTCGGATCGTTCCTCCTGTGCCCCTGCCACCTCCCCCTCACGCTCGCCATCGGGGTGTCGCTGGCCGGTGGGACGGTGATCGGTGGTCTGCTGCGGGATCATGTCGTCCTCGCGGGCGTGGTGATCTCGATCGGCTGGGCGGCCGGGACCGCCAACGGGTTCCGCCTGGTGCGCCACGCCCAGCGTGGGACCTGCCCGATCCCGTGGCGCACCCGATGGCGCGGCCGTGCGAAGCAGCTCCTCGAGCTGAGCTCCTGACCGCGGCGCCCGCCGTGAGGTCAGCGGGTGAAGGTGAGGTGGGTGACGCCGCTCGGCGTCGAGACCACCTCCACGTCGTACTGCTGCTCCAACCCCTCGAGGCCGTCCCACAGACGGACGCCGCGGCCCAGCAGGATCGGCACCTGCACGACGTGCATGTGGTCGACGAGACCGGCGGCGAGGAAGGCGCGCGTCGTGGTGGGGCCGCCGCCGATGCGGACGTCCTGACCTGCGGCGGCGTCCCGGGCCACCTCGAGTGCATCGGCGGGCGCGGCGTCGAGGAAGTGGAAGGTCGTGCCCCCCTCCATCTCCAGCGACGGGCGCGGACGGTGGGTGAGGACGTAGGTCGGCGTGTGGAACGGCGGGCTGTCGCCCCACCAGCCGCGCCACTCTGGGTCGTCCTGCCAGCCGGGAGGACCGAACTTGCCGGCGCCCATGATCTCCGCCCCGATCCCAGGCCCGTGCTGCTCGGCCATCGCGTGATCGAAGCCCTCGGTGCCGCCCGGCTCGCCGAAGACCTCGCGGCGGGCGTAGCGGGTGGCCATCATCCACTCGTGGAGCCGATGCTCGGCGTGGCCGAACGGGCTCTCGAGGGACTGGCCCTCGCCGGTGGCGAACCCGTCGAGCGAGATGGAGAAGCTGTGGATGCGGACGCGTGACATGGCGGCTCGTTCGGGTCGGGGTGATCGGTGAGAGCGGGTGATCTGTTCGCGGCGGGGGCTTCTCGTTCGGGGCTCAGGCGCCCTCGAGGTGGCGGGCGAGCTTCTGCAGCGTCTGCAGACCGAGCTCGACCGCACCGAAGCCGATGCCAGCGGCTCGCTGCTCGACGGTGGGGTGGAGCTGTCGCAGCGTCAGCACCGTCTTCCCGTCGGCTTGTTCGTCGAGGGTGATCGTCACCCGGAAGCGGGCCGGGTCGTCGTCGACGTCAGAGCCGTGGTCCAGCACCAACCGCTCGGCGGGAACGACATCGAGGTAGTCGAAGCGGTTCGTGAACAGGGTGCCGTCTCCCGACGTCATATCGAAGCGGGCACGGCCCCCCGGGCGCACGTCCATCTCGTGCACGACGCAGGTGAACCCGTCGGGGCCGAACCACTGGCAGAAGGCCTCCGCCTCCGTCCACGCGGCGAACACCGCCTCGCGTGAGGCGTCGAGCACCCGAACGAGGACGATCTCACGATCGAGCGCCCAGGTCGTCGGGTCGGTGATGATCGGCTCGGTGCTCACGGCTTCTCCGATGTCGGTGAACGAGCGGTTCGGCGAGCTGTGCGCACGAGGTGCGCATCGAGCCGATCGAGGCGCTCTTCCCACGCCACTCGTGTGTGCTCGGCCCAGGCGGCGATCTCGACCAGCGGCTCTGGTCGCAGCTGACAGGGCCGGCGCTGCCCGTCGCGGCCGCGGCTGATCAGACCCGCCTGCTCGAGGACCTTCAGATGGCGGGAGATGGCCGGGAGGCTGATCGGGAACGGTTCGGCCAGCTCGAGCACGGTCGCCTCACCGTCGGCCAGCCGCCGGACGATCGAGCGCCGCGTGGGGTCCGACAGCGCGGCAAACACGACGTCGAACCGATCGGGGGCCGTCACGGGCATGGTTGCTGCCGCGCCGTCAGATACTTCATAAGTCAGTTATTTAACAGAACGGCTATCTATCGTCAAGGGCGTGCCGGGCGCGGGGACCGGTGTCACGAGATCCGTGCCATGATCCCCGATCTCGTGACACGACCACGCCGACCTGGCCGGACGCTACCTCCACGGCTCCAACGTCGATTCCCGAGCGACCGGTGGCACCTGGCCTTCGATGCTGAGGCCGATCTGCCTGCGCAGCTGGCCGGGCTCGCGCGCTCGCTTCCCGAGGTGCTGTCGTGACGGCGCTGCTGCTGGGCTACGAGGACATCGATCGAGCGCGCCGCTTCTTCGTGGAGGCGCTTGGCTTCGTCGATGAGTGGGAGGTGCGCAGCGACGATGGGGACCTGACTCGGTCGCACGTGCGCTTCGGGGACACGGTGCTCATGCTCGACAAGCCGGGAGCCCACGACGTGCTCAGCCCTCGTGCCGCGGGTGGCGTGACGCACCTCATCGTGATCAACGTCGGCGACGTCGACGCCCACCACGCCCGCGCTGCTGGTGCGGGAGCGACCGTCCTCGTTCCGCCCACCGACCGGCCGTGGGGTCGCGACTACGAGCTCCGCGATCCCGAGGGCTACGTCTTCTCGTTCATCCCGTGACCAGCTGGGGGCCTCCCGGCCCGCCGCGCGTCGCTCACGCGTCGTAGGTCGCCAGCTCCTCGGCGGTCGGGCGCTCGTAGACCGCCACCCAGTCGTCGAGGTCCGCTCGGGTGATCGGTCGGGCACCCCAGCGACCCTCCCGGTCTCGCTGCTCGATCCGACGCCAGAGCTCGTCGACGTCGGCCGACGTGCATCGCAGCTCGACCGGCGCGCCGATTGCTCTGGCCGCGTCGCGCAGCGCGTCCCGCTCGGCCCGCGACCACACCCCCCACTCGATGACGACGTGCTGTCCGGCCCGCAGCAGGTCGAGGCTCACCGTCAGCTGGAACGACTCGATCCTGCTGCGGGTCGCCTGGTCCCACAGATCGATGCCGGAGGCCATCATCCAGTCGTCCGGGCACATGCGACACGCCGGCAGCGAGGCGGCCAGCTCGGCGGCCAGCGTGGTCTTCCCGCTGCCGGGCAACCCCGTGATGACGACCAGACGGCCTGGCGATGGGGTCGTCTCGAGCTCCACGACCGCATGCTGCCACCTCACACGGGTTCCGCAGCCCTCAGTTCGCCGGCCCCCACCGCCCCGGCTGGGAGGTTGGGGGCACCAGCGCGCGTTGGGCGCGCGCTCATGCCCCCGACCTCGTCCCAAGTAGGTTCGGGCGATGGCTCGTGAGGTGGTGACGGGGTACTGCTGGCCGCAATCGGCGGGTGCCGGTGAGCAGGTGGGGTTGCACCTGTCGTCGTCGGGTGGGCGACCGGTGCGCGTCGAGGTGGCGCGGGTCGGCGGGCGCCGAGAGGTCGTCTTCCGCGACGACGCCGTGGCCGCCGACGAGCACGCCACGCCGAAGGATGCGTCCTCGAAGGGCTGCGGATGGCCGGTGGCGCTGACGGTCGACGTGGACCCGTCGTGGCGATCGGGCTACTACGAGGTCGTCCTCGAGATCGACGTCGGCGGCAAGGTGCGGCGCGACCTCGCCTTCTTCGTCGTGCGTCCGGCTGTTGGCACGCGGATCGTGCTGGCGTTGGCCACCAACACCTGGCATGCCTACAACGACTTCGGCGGGCCGAACCTGTACACCGGCGGCACTCACGTGTCGATGCAGCGGCCGATGGCGGCGGGCTACCTCTTCAAGCCCCCGGGCAAGGGCCGTCGGGTGACGGGCACGGGCGCGCCCGACCCGCAGAACGCGGCCCACGTTGGCTACATCCAGCTCAACCACCTCTCGGGCTACGCGGGCTCCGCAGGGTGGCCCGACTGGGAGCTGCCGTTCATCGAGTGGGCCGAGCGCGAGGGCTTCGACATCGGGGTGTGCACCAACTCCGATCTCGAGGAGCACCCCGAGGTGCTCGACGGGGCCAGCCTGTACCTGTCGGTCGGGCACGACGAGTACTGGTCGCGCGGCATGCGCGACACCGTCGAGGCCTTCGTCGCCCGCGGCGGCAACGCGGCGTTCTTCTCGGGGAACACCTCGCTGTGGCAGGTGCGCATCGAGGGCGACGACCACGACGTGATGGTGGGCTACAAGGGCTTCTTCAAGAACGACCCGCTGATGGACACCGACCGCGAACCGGAGGTCACGACCTTCTGGTCGGATGTGATCGTCGGTCGCCCCGAGAACCACATGACTGGGGTCAGCTTCACCCGGGGCGGCTACCACCGCATCGGTCGCAACGTCACCGCCGGCCTCGGTGGCTACACGGTGCACCGCGCCAACCACTGGATCTTCGACGGCACCGGGCTGGGCTACGGCGACGTGCTGGGCGCGGGCGCCACCGTGGTGGGCTACGAGTGCGACGGTTGCGTGTTCACCTATCGCGACGGCCTGCCGTACCCCACCGGCGAGGACGGCACGCCGGCGACCTTCGAGATCCTCGGCACCTGTCCCACGCAGCACTTCACGCGGGAGACGGCGCCCCGTCCGCCCAAGCCCGGCGAGCCGAGCGAGCTGGAGTACATCGCGTCACGAGTGTTCGGCACCCGTGACGCCGAGGCCATGGAGCGCATCCGCCACGGCCACGCCGTGCTGGGGGCCTACACGAACAAGGCCGGCGCCACCGTGCTGACCTCGGGCTCGACCGACTGGGCCCACGGCCTCGCCGGCCGAGACCCGCAGATCGAGCAGATCACCCGCAACGTGCTGACGAAGCTGGGCTAGTCCTCCAGGAGATCCAGCAGCTTCGTCGTCGTGGTCCAGGTCCGGATCGTCATGCGCTGGTACTCGGGGGTGCTCGTGAGGCGGCCCATCTTGCTTTGGGTGCGACGCTCGGAGAGGCGCGCGAAGTACACGACGCCGGGTCCCGGCCACACCTGGTCGACCTCGTCACGTAGGCGCACCACGCTCAGCGCCTGCTTCGGCGTCAGCGGGGCCTTCAGGAAGATCACGTCAGAGTGGTAGGTGCCGGGCTGAGTGCCAAACCCCTCAGGAGCGTTGGCGGCGATGCTCCGCAGCGCCGCGAGAGATCGCACCACCACCACCAGCGGGAGCCCGAAGCGCTGCTCGAGCCTCCCCTCGAGGTCGACCTCGAGCGACCGGGGCGCGGCGTCCGACTCGAAGAGCACGTTGCCCGACTGGATGTACGTGCGAACCGCTCCGTACCCGGCCGCATCGAATGCCCCGCGAAGGTCGGCCATCGAGATGATGTTGCGGCCGCCGACGTTGATGCCACGCAGGAGCGCGACGTACCGAGCTGAACCCATGGTGCACTCCGCGTCCGACCGGTGAGCCGCGAACGGTATCAACCGCGAGGGCCGGCGAAAGGGACGAAGGGCTCTATTGGGATGGGCTGGGTCGCGGTACATCTGCGGCATGTCGATCCTGCACGATCTCCTGCACAAGCTGAGTGCCAGAGGCGGCGGGCGCGAGCCTGATCGGGCTGCCTGCCCAGCGCCGCCCTGGCCCGCAGAGCGCGGCCGGGCCCGGGTGGTGGTCGAGAACGAGGACGCGGCATGTCAGTGGGCGGCCGCCGGGCTGTTGGAGGCCGCGGGGTACGACGTTGCCTCGTGCGGTGGACCTCGCCACCTGCCCGGCCATGAGTGCGCGCTCGTCGCCCACGACCGCTGCCCACTCGTCGACGGCGCCGACCTCGTGGTGAGCAGTCTCGGCATCAGTGACCCTGCGAACCGGGCCGTGCTGACGGCGCTACGACGCCGGCGCAGCCAGATCCCGGTGATCGTCGAGGTCACGACGCCCCGCCTCGAGGAGCTCCATGCCACGGTCCCTGGGTGCCGGACCATCCCCTACCCGGTCACCCCGCACAACCTGCTCGCCGCCGTCGACGCCGCCCTCCCAGGCGTTCTGTGCACACGGAGCGACGATCGGCGGACCTGAGGGTGCACAGAAGGTGTGGGCGGCGGGTGGGTCAGTTGCCGCCTGCTTCGCGGAACATCACGCTGATGCGAGCCCCTGCGCTGGCCTGCTTGGGTACGCAGTGCTCGAAGGTGCGCTGGCAGGTGCCGCCCTGCACCAGCAGGTCGCCGGCGTGGAGCGTGTAGCCCACCGAGGGCCCCCCGCCGTCGGGGCGCAGGAGGAGCTTGCGGGGGGCGCCGAGCGACAAGATGGCCACCACGGTGTCGGCCCGTCGGTGCCCCACGCGGTCGCCGTGCCAGGCCACCGAGTCGTGGCCGTCGCGGTAGAGGTTGGCGGAGATCGACGGCAGGCGCAGGCCGTAGTGGCGTCCGAGGACGCGGCCCATGCGGTCGATGGGGCGGGGCCGGTCGCGCCAGCGGCGCGTCTCGAGCCGCGGCACGCCGACGACCCGGTCGTACATGGGCCGCTCGAAGGCGTGCCACGGCGCGGCCTCGAGGATCTCGTGGAAGAGGGCGTCGGTGCCGGAGGCCCAGCCCGGCACGTGGTCCACCCAGGCGCCGGCGCCGAGGAAGCGACGACGGGCGCCGGTGAGGGAGTGGTCGAAGTCGGGATCGTCGCCACCGAGCAGCGACGGCTGCCAGGTGACCGATCGGTCGACGGCGATCTCCGTGAACACCCCACCACCCTACACGAACAGGCGTTCGTATGAGGTGGTGGCGACCCGGCGGGATCAGTCCGTGGCGATGGCGTCCAGGATGGCCAGGCGGGCGGCCCGCCGGGAGGGGAGGATCGAGGCCAGCGTGCCCAGCAGCGCGGAGGCGATCGTGATGATCACGAGCGACGGGATCGGGACCCGGAAGCTGGTGAGGCCCTGGCTGCCGAGGGCGGTGATGAGCGCCCAGCTGAGGAGCAGGCCGAGGCCGAGCCCCACCAGCGTGCCGAGCAGCGAGATGAGCACCGCCTCCCAGCGCACGGTCGAGCGCAGCTGGCCCTTGTGCATGCCCACCGCCCGCAGGAGGCCGAGCTCCCGGGTGCGCTCGTTGATCGACAGCGACAGCGTGTTGGCGATGCCGATGAGGGCGATGATGATCGACAGGATCAGCAGGCCGTAGATGACGGTGACGAACGAGGTGATCTGGCTGGCCAGGTCGCCGATGAAGGCGTCGCGGTCGAGCACCTCGATCGACGGCGTGGCCGCCACCGCCTGCTCCACCTCCGCGATGACGGTGGCCACGTCGGCACCGTCGGCCACCTTGCCGTACACCTGCACGTCGAGCAGCTCCGGGACGACGCTGGCGTAGGCCGTGCGGGTGATCGTGAAGTAGCCGAGCAGGTTCTCGTCGTCGCTGATGGCCTGCACCGCGAGGTCGAGGCTGGCACCGCCAGGAACGGTCACGACCATCCGGTCGCCGACCTGCACGTCGTGGGCGACGGCCAGCTCGGTGTCGACGATGATGCCGTCGTCGCCGAGATCAGCCACCTCGCCCTGCACCATCTTGGCGTCGAGGACCTCGGCGAGCCGCTGGGGCTCCACGGATGTCAGGAACTGGGTGGCCTTGTCGCCGTCGGGATAGGTGAGCTCGGCGCGGGAGAAGCCCAGTGGGACGGCGACCTCGACGCCCGGGACGGAGGCGGTGGCGTCGGCCACCGCGGAGGGGAAGCCCGACGGCGGGCCGAAGGCGCCCGAGGAGCTCTGGACGACGAAGTCGCCGGTGAAGCCGCGCTCGACCTGCGAGGTGACCGAGCTCTTGGCCGAGGCCGCGAACACGGTGATGAAGCCCACCAGGGCCACGCCGATGATCAGGGCCGACGCCGTGGCCGAGGTGCGCTTGGGGGAGCGGGCCGCGTTCTCCATGGCCAGGCGACCGGTGATGCCCTTGAGGTGGGGGAGGGGCAGGCCGATCAGGCGGATGCTGGGGTTGGCCATCACGGGGCCGATCACGATGGCGCCGACGATCATGGCGAGGGCGCCGAGCCCGACGGTGGGCAGAGCGTCGGACGAGCCGTCGGTCCAGGCCGCGGACAGGCTGAAGGCGCCGACGGCCAGCACCACGACGCCCAGCGCCAGCCGGATCCGCGAGGCCCCCGACCGGTCGATGGCAACGTCGCGCAGGGCGGCCAGCGGCGGCACCCGAGTGGCGCGGATGGCCGGGACCAGGGCGGCCGCGATCGTCACCAGGAGGCCGAGGACGAGTGCCAGCCCGACGGTGAAGGGCCGCACCTGCAGGGACGTGGTGGGGAGGTCGGCCCCAGTGGCGGCGAGGACGCTGGTGACGCCCTTGGCCAGCGCCACCCCTGCGAGCAGGCCGAGCACGGCCGACACCAGCCCGACGAGGACCGCCTCGGCGAGGACGGAGCCGAGCACCTGCGAGCGGCTGGCCCCGACGGCCCGCAGCAGCGCCAGCTGACGGGTGCGCTGCGCGACGAGGATGGCGAAGGTGTTCGAGATCACGAAGGCCCCGACGATGAGCGCCACCGCACCGAACACCGACAGCAGGATCTTGAAGAAGCTGAAGCCGGACTGCACGCTGGCCGACAGCTGGGCGGCAGCGGCCGTACCGGTGAGGGCCTCGGCGCCGTCGGGGAGCACGGCCGCGATCCGGACCGTGATCTCCTCTTCGGAGAGGCCGGGGGTGGCTCTCGCCAGCACGTTGTGGAGCTTGCCTTCGGTGCCGGAGAGCTTCTGGGCCTCGGCCAACGTGAACTCCGCCGACACGGCCCCAGCGGAGCTCTTGGCCGACCCGAAGGTGAACGATCCGACCAGCGTGTAGTCGGTTCGGCCGAGCTGGCTCACCAGCGTCACGGGCCCCCCGAGCTCGAAGCCGCCGTCTTCGATGGCGGCGATGTTGAGGGCGATCTCGCCGTCCGCCTCCGGGCCCCGGCCGTCCTGCAGGACGTAGGGGGACAGCTCGGGCTGCTCGATCCAGCTCTCGATGAGGGTGGGTGGGCCCTGGGTGGAGCCGACCGGCTTCCCGTTGGTGCCGATGATGCGGTTGTTGCTCCCGAACCCGATGGTGGTGACGAAGGGGGCCACCTCGGCCACGCCGTCGACGGCGGCCACCGTGTTCACCAGCGACGGGTCGAGCAGGGCTCGCTGGTCGCCCATGAACGGGTCGCTGAAGAGCACCTCGCCCTGCACCTGCGTGTCGACCTCGTCGTTGGCTTCTGCAAAGAGGTCGTCGAAGACCTTGTCGAGGGTGTCGGTGAGCACGAAGGTGCCGGTCATGAAGGCCACGCCGAGGACGATGGCCACCACCGTCGAGATGAGCCGGCGCTTGTGCTCCCAGAAGGAGCGGAGGGTGACGCGCAGCATCAGGCCTCGCCGAGGCGCTTCATGCGATCGAGCACATGCTCCGCGGTGGGATCGGCCAGCTCGTCGACGATGCGGCCATCGGCGAGGAACACCACTCGGCTGGCATAGGACGCGGCGCCCGGATCGTGGGTCACCATCACGATCGTCTGGCCGAGATCGGTGACGGCCCGCTGCATGAAGCCGAGGATCTCGGCGCCCGAGCGCGAGTCGAGGTTCCCGGTGGGTTCGTCGGCGAAGATGATCTTGGGCTGGCTGGCCAGGGCGCGAGCCACGGCGACGCGCTGCTGCTGACCGCCGGAGAGCTCGCTCGGCCGGTGGGAGAGGCGGTCGCGCAAGCCGACGGTGTCGATGACCGAGTCGAGCCAGGCCTGATCGGGCTTGCGGCCGGCCAGGTCCATGGGCAGCGTGATGTTCTCGATGGCGGTGAGCGTGGGGATCAGGTTGAAGGCCTGGAAGACGAAGCCCACCTGGTCGCGTCGCACCCTGGTGAGGGCCTTGTCATCGAGGGTCGTGAGGTCGGTGCCGGCGATGAAGACCTGGCCCGCGGTGACGGAGTCGAGCCCCGCCACGCAGTGCATGAGCGTGGACTTGCCCGATCCCGACGGGCCCATGATGGCGGTGAAGCGACCGGCCCCGAAGTCGACGGTCACACCGTCGAGGGCCCGCACCTCGGTGTCGCCCGAGCCGTAGACCTTGGTGGCGTCGACCGCGCGAGCGGCCACGGCGGTGATCGGCTCGGCAGTGGGGGAGGTCGTGGTCATGACCCCAGACGCTATCGGGGAGCCGATGAGGCGGACGGCACCAGTAGATTCGGACACGGTGACCTGTCCCACGTGCCACAACGAGGTTCCGTCCGGCGCCCGCTTCTGCGCCCAGTGCGGCCAGGACCTGCGCTTGCGGGGCGACGAGCGACGGGTGGTGACGGTGCTGTTCGCCGACCTGGTGGGCTTCACGAGCCTGTCGGAGGCCCGTGATCCCGAGCAGGTGAAGAACCTCATCGACGCCTGCTTCGAGCGTCTCGTGGCCGACATCGACGCCTTCGGCGGTCGGGTCGACAAGATCATCGGTGATGCCATCGTCGCCCTGTTCGGCGCGCCGCTGGCCCATGAGGACGACGCCGAACGAGCGGTGCGGGCGGCCCTGCGGATGCAGCAGACGCTCGACGCCGCCGCCGTGGATCTCGGGGTGGCAGTGCGGATGCGGATCGGCGTCAACACCGGCGAGGTCCTCGTCGGCGCCCTGCGAGCCGGTGGCGACTACACGGCCATGGGCGACGTCGTGAACACGGCCAACCGGCTGCAGACGGCGGCCGAGCCGGGTGCCGTGCTCGTCGGTCCCGCCACCCACGCCGCCACCCGCCGGGTGGTGCGCTACGAGGCGCTCGAGCCGATCAACGCCAAGGGCCGTGAGGAGCTGGTCCCGGCCTGGCGGGCCCTGGATGCCCTCGCGCCGCCCGGCTACCGGCCCGACCGCAATCGAGCCACCCTCGTCGGCCGGGAACCGGAGCTGGGCGTGCTGGAGCGAAGCGTGGCCAACGCCGCACAGAACGCGCGGGCCGCACTGCTGCTCGTGCTGGGCGAGGCCGGGGTGGGCAAGTCGCGCCTGGCCGAGGAGGTGTCGACGGGTGCCGCGTGTGAGCACGACGCGCTGATCCTCGAAGGCCGCTGCGTGCCCTACGGCGAGGCCAACGTGTGGTGGCCGGTGGCCGACGCCCTCCGCCACGGGTGCGGGATCCGGTCGAGCGACCCGTCTGATCGGGCCATCGAGCTGGCCACGGAGTCGGTGCGGATCGCGCTCGGGGAGGGGGCCACCGAGGCGGACATCGAGCGCGTCCTGCAGGGCCTGCTCTACCTCATGGGCTACGAGTCGGAGCTGCGGGGCATCGATGCCGCCCGAGCTCGTGAGGAGGCCATCACTGCGGTGGTCACCTACGCCGACCGGTACTCGGCGCACCGACCTGTGGTGGTGGTGCTGTCCGACCTGCACTGGGCCGACGACCTCGTCCTCGAGCTGGTCGACGCCCTCCTCGAGCGCCTGGCCAACCGGCGCTTCGTGGTGCTGGCCACCGCTCGCCCCGTGATCGAGGAGCGGTGGCACCCGCCCCACGGACGCCACAACCTCGTCGTGCTCACGCTCGACTCGTTGCGGGCCGAGGCCGCCGCGCAGCTGCTCACCGAGCTGGCCGGCCAGGATCTGGGTCCCGAGCTCACCAAGGACCTGTTGGCCCGCAGCGGCGGCAACCCCTTCTTCCTCGAGGAGCTCGTCAGCCTCCTGGCCGAGGCCGGGATGGTGGGCGCCGAACGCACCGGTCGGGCCGCCGGCGCCGACCTGGCTGAGCTGCCCGACACCCTGCGGGGCCTGGTGTCGGCCCGCCTCGACGGCCTCACCCCGGAGGAGCGCCGCGTGCTCGACGACTGCGCCGTGCTCGGCCGTCGCGGGCCGCGCAGCGCCATCGAGGTGATGTCGGCCAAGCACCTGGGGATCCGTGACGTCGGCCCCGTGCTCGAGTCGCTCGAGGCCAAGGAGCTGCTCGTGCTGAGCGGGGTCGAGGCGGCCGCCAAGTGGGCCTTTCGCTCCGACCTCGTGCGCGAGGTGGCCTACAGCACGCTCACCAAGGCCGACCGGGCCCGCTCCCACCAGGGCATCGCGGCCTGGATGGAGGGTCATCAGGACACCGCCCTCGACGTGGTGGTCGACCGCATCACGTTCCACTACTCACGAGCGGCCGAGCTGGCGCACGAGCTGGGTCCGGTGGAGGGGTTGTTCCCCGACCTGGTCGAACGGGCCCTCGGCTGGGTGGAGCGGGCCGCCCACCGGGCCGACCACGCCGAGATCCACGTCGTGGCCGAGCGGCTCTACGGCGAGGGCCTGCGCCTCCTGGCCGGCGCCCACGGTACCCGGCATCGAGCCTTCCTCACCGGTCGGGCGCGGGCGCTGGCCGGCCTGCGCGACCTGGCTCTCGCTCGGGCCGACGCCGTCGCCGCCGTGCACGAGAGCCGCCTGGCCCGCCCCGACGCGGCCGTCGACCTGGCGCGAGCCTTGCTCGCGCTGGCCGACGTGGAGCAGAAGGAGTCGGCCTGGGAGGCCTCCGAGGAGGCCCTAGCGGAGGCCGGGGACGTCTTCGCCCGGCTGGGCGACGCCCGAGGCGCGGCCGAGGCCCTGCGGCTGCGCGGCTTCGGCGCCCTGTTCCGCCACGAGTACCTCGTGGCCGCCGAGCTGCTGGCGCAGGCCCAAGCCGGCTTCGAGGCAGTGGGCGACCGACGCGGCGCGGCATGGGCCCAGCAGAACCTGGCCTGGTGCGCCTTCTACTCCGGGCGGGCGGCAGAGGCGGAGGTGCAGCTGCGGCGGGCGGCCGCCACCTTCGAGGAGCTCGGCGACCTCGGCGGCCTGCGTTGGGCTCGCGGTCTCCTGGCGTGGACGCGCTTCCAGCAGGGCCACGCCGCCGAGGCGGGCGAGCTGGCCGAGTCCATCCTCGACGATCAACGTCAGGGCGGCGACCGATGGGCCCTCGGGATGATGCTGGTGCTGGCCGGGTCCGTCCGGCTGTGGACAGGGCGCACCGTGAGCGCCATCGATCGCTTGCGAGAGGCCTTCGACCTGTTCGACGACATCGGGGATCAGTTCGGGCTGGCGCAGGCCGCAGGCGTGCTGGGCCGAGCGCTGGTGCTCTCGGGCCGCGTGGCCGACGGCATGGCGATGGTGGCGGTGGTGGGTTCGGCGCCCGAGGGTGGGGAGCTCTCCGACCGCGAGCAGCTCACCGCCGTGATGGCGCGGCTGGGTGCCACCGTGCAGGTGGGGGACGTGGCGCGCAGCGCGGCGCTGCTGGCCTCGGCCCCGGCCGACCCGCTCGTCGGCGAGGACGTGGAGCTGATCGTCGGCGTCACCGAGCGCACCACCTCGATCGGCTTGCACCGCCTGCAGTGCGGCGACGTGGCCGGCGCGGTCGAGGTGCTCGGCGCGCTGCGCCACCGGATCGCTCCCGACGTCGACCCCAACCTGCACGCCGCGCTGGCCCTGGCCCATGCCGCCGCAGGCGCCATCACCGAGGCCATCGACGAGGCCGACGAGGTGGAGGCCCACGATCGGGCCACCTACCTCGACCGCATCACCGCCGGGATCGCACGCGGCTTGGCGCTGGCTCGGCGGGGCGACCGCGTGGCGGTCACCGCCGCGTTCGATCAGCTCCGGGCGGCCGCCGACGCCACGGAAGACGTCGTATCCCAGGCCCTCGTCCGCCTCGCCGACGCCACCGCGGCGACGGCCCTCGGTGAGGCCGACGCCGCGGTGCGCAGGGCTGCTGCAGATGCCCGCCTGGCCGCCATCGGGATGCAGGACACCGGCTGGCACCAGGCCTTCAGCCTGGCCCTGGGCCGCAGCCCGGCCGCCTGAGGCCTGAGACGCTGCCTGAGCCGCGAGCTCAGCCGGGCTGCTTGGTGGTGCGCAGGTAGGGCTTCTTCGTCTCGTAGCCCGGGAACAGGTCCTTGGCCTCGTCATCGGTGACGGCGGTCGTGATGATCACGTCCTCGCCCTGCTTCCAGTCCGACGGCGTGGCGACGCGGTGCTTGGCGGTGAGCTGGAGGGAGTCGATGACCCGCAGGATCTCGTCGAAGTTGCGGCCGGTCGACGCCGGGTAGGTGAGCGTGAGCTTCACCTTGTTGTCCGCACCCACGATGAACACAGATCGCACGGTGAGGGTGTCGTTGGCGTTGGGGTGGATCATGTCGTAGAGGTCGGCGACCTTGCGGTCCGGGTCGGCGAGGAGGGGGAAGTTGAGGGTGGATCCGGTGACGTCCTCGATGTCCTGACTCCACTCCTTGTGCTCCTGCACGCCGTCGACCGACAGGCCCACGACCTTCACGTTGCGCTTGTCCCACTCGGGCTTGAGGGCCGCGACGCGGCCGAGCTCGGTGGTGCAGACCGGGGTGAAGTCCTTGCGGTGCGAGAACAGGACAGCCCAGCTGTCGCCCTTCCAGTCGTGGAAGCTGATCGGGCCATCGGTGCTGTCCGCCGTGAAGTCGGGTGCTTCGTCGCCAAGTCGTACGGCCATGGGTGCCTCCTGAGGCAGATCGGTGTTCGGGTTCGCTGCGACCCTAGCGGCGTCGTCGGCTAAAGCCGACCGGCTTGGTCGTCTTTCGTGACGCGCGGCCGGGTGCAGTGCCACAGGTCACGTTGTGCATCAAGCAACTGCGAACTATAGTTAGCAGCAGCGAAAGCGAACTTCCCCCCACGAACACAGGAGTCACCACATGAGCACCATCCTCGAGACCGTCGAGACCTACGAGTCGCAGCTGCTCGACCTCGTCAAGAAGGCCCAGGCCCCCGTGGTCGAGTACGTCGCCAAGGGCGTCGAGCTCGTCGGCGATCGCCTCCCGTCGATCACCTACCCGACCTCCCTCCCGACCCCCATCGAGGTCGTCGAGTCCCAGGTCGCCTTCGCCAAGAAGCTGATCGACGCCAACACCGCCATCGTCACCTCGGTCCTCGAGACCGTGGCGCCGATCGCCGGCTACTCCAAGCCGGCCAAGAAGGTCGCCAAGGCTGTCAAGGCTGCCTGAGCCAGGACTGCAGGGCTCGACCCTGCATCGCCGGGTCCCCACGGGGACCTGCTGCGACGAGCGGCGCCCTTCCCCCCAGGGCGCCGCTCCGTCGTTTTCCCGCTAGCTGCCGGGTCGACCGCGTCGGGGTGGGGCCGTTGCCGGTGCGGTGCCGTCGACGAAGCTGCGGTACACCGAGAGCAGCGCCGCCCGCTGGTCGGCCGAGAGCCGAGGGTCGGCCGCCACCGCCACCTCGACGGTGGGTGGGGGCGGGGCCACGGCAGGTTCATGGCCCTCGAGCAGGCCGGCCTGCTGGAGCAACGACTCTGCGGAGAGGTTGAGCGCTCCTGCGATCGCCTTCAGCACCCGCACCGAGGGCTCGTGGAGCCCGCGCTCGATCTGCGACAGGTAGGGGTTGGACACGTTCGTGCGAGCGGCCAGCTCGCGCAGGGTGAGCTGGGCCTGCTGGCGCTGGGCGCGGATCAGCTCGCCGAGGGTCTCGAGCTGCTTGCGGCCGGTGTGCTCGGCCATCAGTTGGCGCGCAGCTGCCGCCGTCGGGGCGGGGCCTCGTCGGCAATCGGGTCGGCAGGCACAACGGGGACAGCGGGGACAGCGGGGACAGCAGGCTCGGCGCGGTGCGGCAGCAGGTGGTCGGGGAGCTCGTCGTCGGGCATGGTGGTGCGCATCACATCGGGTTCGATGTAGAGGACGCGGGCCGCCGGTGCCGCCCGACGCACGCTCACCTCCACCCGATCGACGGCCCGAGCCAGCTCGGCCACGCTGAGGTCGTGGAGGAACGACACCTTCGCCCCCACCAGGAGCTCGTCGGGGCCGAGGTGCTGGGTGCGCAGGTGGATGAGACGCTCCACCGCCGGCTCGATCTCGATGGCGGCCCGGATCGCCTCCTGCACCTTCACGTCGGCCGACTCGCCGATCAGGAGGCTCTTCATCTCCACCGCCAGCACCACCGCGATCAGCGTGAGCAGCACGCCGATGGTTAGGGTGCCGATGCCGTCCCACAGCGCATTGCCGGTGGCGAGGGTGGTGCCCACCGCGGCCAGCGCGATCACGAGGCCCACGAGCGCGCCGAGGTCCTCCAGCAGCACGACGGGCAGCTCGGGGTTCTTGGACCGACGGATGAACTGCCACCAGCTGCTGCTGTCCTTCAGGTGGCGGGCCTCTCGGACGGCCGTGCGGAAGGAGAGGCCCTCCAGGACGATGGCCAGCGCCAGGATCCCGACGGCCACCTCGGGCGACTCGACCTCGTGGGGGTGGTTGATCTTGGAGATGCCCTCGTAGATGGCGAAGGCGCCGCCCAGGCTGAAGAGCACCAGCGCCACCACGAAGGCCCAGAAGTACCGCTCCCGGCCGTAGCCGAAGGGGTGACGGGCGTCGGCGTCCTTGCGGGCTCGCTTGCCGCCGAGCAGCAGCAGGCCCTGGTTGCCCGAGTCGGCCACGGAGTGGATCGACTCGGCCAGCATCGATGCTGAGCCCGTGATGAGGAACCCGGCGAACTTGCCGACCGCGATGCCGGCGTTGGCGAAGAGCGCGGCGACGACCGCCTTGGTGCCATGTCCTGCATCAGCCATGACGGCAGGATACGGCCCGCTGCCACGCGTCCCGAACCGATCCCTGCCAGTATCCCGGCCATGACGCTGCTCGCCCTCGCCGCTGCCGATCCGCACGCTCCCGCAGTTGACGACCTCACCCGTACCCGGTCGCGGGGCGAGCTCGTCGACCGGGCCCTCCGACTCGGGCACTGGATGCTCGACGAGGGGGGCCTCGAACCGGGCGGGCACCTCGCCATGCTCATCGGCAACCGGGTCGAGTTCATCGATCTGCTGGTGGCCGCGCAGCTGTCGGGCACCTGGGTCACAGCGGTGAACTGGCACCTCACCGCCGCCGAGGTGGCGTACATCCTCGACGACTCCGGCTCCTCCATCCTCTTCACCGACACGGAGCACGAGCCCGTGGCCCGCGAGGCGGCGGCGCAGGCCGAGCTCGACGTGCGGGTCGTCGTCGTCGGCGAGGAGCTCGACGAGCTGGCCGCCCACCCGAACGCCGAGCCCTTCCCGCTCGACGGCCCGGGCGGCGGCACGATGCTCTACACCTCGGGCACCACCGGCCGGCCCAAGGGCGTGAAGCGGGTGCGCCAGCCCACCCTCGGATCGACCCTCACCATCGGCGCCGCGGCTGGCATGCTGCTCGGCCTCGACGGGCAAGGGCCCCACCTCGTCACCGGTCCGCTCTACCACGCCGCCCCGCTCGGCTTCGCGGCCATCGACCTGGCCAACGGCGCCGAGCTCGTGATCATGCCGCGGTGGGACGAGGCCCACTGCCTGCGCCTCATCGAGGAGCGGCAGGTGCGCAACAGCCACATCGTGCCGACGATGTGCGTGCGCCTCCTGCGCCTGCCTGACGAGGAGCGGGCCGCCGCCGTCCTGTCGTCGCTCTCCACGGTGCTCCACGGGGCGGCGCCCATCGCCCCCCAGGTGAAGCACCGGATGATCGAGTGGTGGGGCCCCGTGCTCACGGAGTACTGGGGCAGCACCGAGGGCGGCGTGTTCACCCTGGTCGACTCGGCCGCATGGCTCACCAAGCCCGGCACCGTGGGCAAGGCCATCCCCAGCTACGAGGTGTTCGCCGTCGACGCCGACGGGCAGCGCCTCCCGGCCGGCGAGGTGGGCACCCTCTACACGCACAACCTGGTGACCGACGAGGTCTTCGAGTACCACCAGGCCCCCGAGAAGACCGACGCCGCGCACCTCTCGCCGGGCACGTTCACGATGGGCGACGTGGGCCACGTCGACGACGACGGGTTCGTCTTCCTGTCCGACCGGGCCGCCAACATGATCATCTCCGGAGGGGTGAACATCTACCCGGCCGAGATCGAGCAGGAGCTGATCGAGCACCCCGCCGTCGCAGACGTCGCCGTGTTCGGCATCCCCGACGACGAGTGGGGCGAGCAGGTGAAGGCGGCCGTCGAGCTGGCCGAGGGCTACGCACCGTCAGCTGAGCTGGAGGCGGACATCTTGCACTTCGCCCGGCAGCACCTGGCCGGGTTCAAGGTGCCCCGCTCGGTCGACTTCGAGGAGCACCTGCCCCGTCATCCCACCGGCAAGCTCTACACCCGTCTCCTGCGCGACAAGTACTGGGCCGATCGGGCCAGCGCCGTGTGAGGCGTCAGGCGGCTGCTGAGGGGGTGAAGGTCACGGGCAGGCGCTCGATGCCGCTGATGAAGTTGGCCGGGCGCAGCTCGAGCGGCGCATCGGGGTCGGCCAGCGCCAGGTCGGGCAGGCGCTCGATGAGCGCCTCGAGCATCACGGAGATCTCGAGGCGGGCCAGGCTGGCGCCGAGGCAGAAGTGGGGACCGAAGCCGAAGGCCACGTGGTCGTTGGGTGTGCGGGACACGTCGAAGCGGAACGGATCGTCGAACACCTCCTCGTCGCGGTTGGCCGACGGATACAGCAGCATCAGCTCCTCGCCGGCGCGGACCTGCTGGCCACCCAGCACGGTGTCCTGGGTGGCCGTGCGCACCATGTTCTTGATGGGGGACACCCAGCGCAGCATCTCCTCGACGGCACCGGCCCGGGCCGCCGCGTCGCCGTCGAGCCCCGCCCACTGGTCGGGGTGCACGAGCAGCTGGTGCACGCCGCCGCTGATGACGTGGCGGGTGGTCTCGTCGCCGCCGACGAGGATGAGGAGCGACTCGTGGATGATCTCGTCGTCGGCGAAGCGGTCGCCGTCGACCTCCGCGTGCACGAGCACGCTCATGAGGTCGTCGCGCGGGTTGGCGCGCCGATCGGCGATGACCTCGGTGGCGTAGGCCCAGTACTCGCCGAAGGCCTGGGCGGCCCGATCGAGCTGCTCGGCGCTGGCGTGCACGTCCTGGCCCTTCACCATGTCGTCCGACCACCGCAGCAGATCGGCCCGATGCTCGGGCCGCACCCCCAGCGCATCGCCGATCATGATCATGGGCAGATGGGCCGCGATGTCGCCCACCAGGTCGGCCTCGCCTCGCTCGCACACGGCGTCGAGGATCTCGGTGCAGGCCTGACGCACGGCCGGCTCGCTGTCGCGCACCCGGCGCGGGGTGAACCCCTTGTTGACCAGCTGCCGTCGCTTCAGGTGGGCGGGGTCGTCCATGTCGATCATCATCGGCAGCGGCGAGAACCCAGGTCGGATGCCGCCCGCGTTGGAGAACAGCTCGGGGTGACGGGAGACGTCGCGGAGGTCGTCGTAGCGGGTGACACCCCACACGGTGCCGTCCCAGTAGACGGGGGCATGGGCCCGCATCCAGGTGAGCGCTTCGTGGTGGTCGCCGGCCCAGAAGGCGCCGCTGCACAGCGCGATGTCGTCGCGGGTGGGGTGATCTGCCACGGCGGGGATTCTGACACACCGTCAGATTCGGCCGCGTCAGCCGAGGGACGTCAGGCCACGGGGATCCACACGAGCGACAGGGCGGTGACGCGGATGTCGCTCTTCTCGAGGGGCACCTCCACCTGCTCCACGGCGGTCGCCCTGGCGTCCCACTCGTCGGCGATGGCGGCCAGCTCGTCGGCCATGTCCGCCTCGAGGTCGGCCAGGGCCTGGGTCTTCTCGGCCACCCGGTTGGCCGCTGTGTCCACCCGCTGCGCGGCTTCGCTGCTGCGCCCGCGTCGGCGGGCCACCTGGCCGACCTTGCCGGCGATGGTGCGGGCGCTTCGGCGGCCCCCGAAGATGGATCCGAGCAGATCACCGGCACCGCTCAGGAGCTCGTCGTTACGGCGGCTCGACTTGGCCGCCTCGGCCTGGTCGACGCGGTCCTCTGCCGTGGCCAGTGCGTCGCGCGCCCGCTGCACGCGCGCCTCGAAGCGCCGGGCCATCACGGCAGCCTGCTTGTCGGCCTCCTCGTCGGCGGCGGCGTCGCACCGGGCCGCGAAGGCCTCCTGCGTCTCGCCCGGTCGACTCGTGAGGGCCAGCGCGGGGTTGGCGAACAGCGTCACCGTGCGGTGCACGAGGAGGTGGTCGACGATCCCCTTCTGGGCGTCGGCGAACAGCGCCTTGGTCTTCAGCTTGGCGTCGGGCAGGGTGTAGCGCGCCCCGGCAGGAGCGACTGCCAG
>JBKJIL010000195.1:0-5413 GCA_046598435.1 Acidimicrobiales bacterium | reverse complement strand
GCGCCTCATCGAGGCGTGCCTGGCCCTGCTCGACGCCGGCCTGGTCGTCGGCATCCAGGATCTCGGCGGCGCCGGCCTCACCTGCGCCACCAGTGAGACCGCGTCGCGCGGCGGCGTCGGCATGGACGTCGACGTCTCGGTCATCCCGCGCCGAGAGCCGGGCATGGAGCCCTTCGAAGTGCTCACGAGCGAGTCCCAGGAGCGCATGCTCGCCATCGTCGAGCCGGCCGGGCTCGACCGTGTGCTCGCGATCTGCGAGCGCTGGGAGGTGCAGGCGTCGGTCATCGGCGTGGTCACCGACGGCGGTCGTTTGCGCATTCGCGACGGATTCGAAGGCGAGGTGCTGGCCGATGTGCCGGCACATCGCCCTCGAACCCGTCGCGGATGCGCAGGCGGCCGCCCTCGGTGACAACACCGATGACCGACGCACGCACCTCCCAGCGTTCGCAGATGGCGAGCACGCGGTCGAGGCCCGACGGCTCGACGATGGCGAGCATGCGCTCCTGGGACTCGCTCGTCATGATCTCGAACGGCTCCATGCCCAGCTCGCGGGTGGGGATGGCCGTCACGTCGACATCCATGCCGACGCCGCCGCGCGACGCGGTCTCGCTGGTGGCGCAGGTGATGCCCGCACCACCGAGGTCCTGGATGCCGACCACGAGGTGCTCGTCGAGCAACTGGAGGCACGCCTCGATGAGCCGCTTCTCCTCGAAGGGGTCACCCACCTGCACGCTCGGGCGCTTGGCCGACTCGCTCTCGTCGTCGGAGAACCCGGCCGACGCGAGCACGCTCACGCCACCGATGCCGTCGCGACCCGTGGACGACCCGAGCAGCACGGCGAGGTT
Source organism: Acidimicrobiales bacterium (assembly GCA_046598435.1). Taxonomy (GTDB): domain Bacteria; phylum Actinomycetota; class Acidimicrobiia; order Acidimicrobiales; family VFJN01; genus VFJN01. Next base: position 4,568 of record JBKJIL010000195.1, on the reverse strand, counting down.
GCCGACGCCGCTCGCCTGGCCGAGCACCAACCGGTCGGTGGGCAGCACGCCGAGGCACAACACGTTCACCAGCGGGTTGCCCTTGTACGTGGCGTCGAACACCGTCTCGCCGCCCACGGTGGGCACCCCGACCGCGTTGCCGTAGCCGGAGATGCCCGACACCACGCCTTCCGCGATCCAGCGGCTGCGCGGGTCGTCGAGCGGCCCGAACCGCAGCGGGTCCATGAGGGCGATGGGGCGCGCACCCATGGTGAAGATGTCGCGCAGGATGCCGCCGACGCCGGTGGCCGCGCCCTGGTACGGCTCGATGGCCGAGGGGTGGTTGTGGCTCTCGATGCGGAACGCAGCCGCGATGCCGTCACCGACGTCGACCACGCCGGCCCCCTCGCCCGGGCCGACGAGGACGTGTGGCGCCTCGCTCGGCAAGCGGCGAAGGTGGATCCGCGACGACTTGTACGAGCAGTGCTCCGACCACATCACCGAGTACATGGCCAGCTCGAGGTGGTTGGCAGGCCGGCCCAGGATGGCCTCGATGGCCGAGGCCTCGTCGTCGGTGAGGCCAAGTGACCGATGGACATCGGCCGGCGTCGGGGTGTCGTAGACCATCGCTCCAGCCTACGCGGCGGTGCCAGAGGCTCTCACCGGCGTAGCCAGCACGTCCGCGTCCGTTCCAACACGGCCCTCGGATCCGCTCGGGTGAGCATCAAGAGGACTCGATAACATTTCCGAAATGGCCACCAAACGGGACCGCAGCCCGATGTCCGATGAGCACAAAGCCGCGCTCGCGGAGGGCAGGAATCAAGGCCGCGCCGTTCGCCGCTATCTTGAAGCGCTCGAGGCCCACAAGCCCAAGCGTGGCCGAAAGCGAACCGCAGAGTCGATGCGCCGAAGGCTCGGCCGCATCGATGCAGAGCTCGTGGTGGCCGACCCGCTGAAGCGCCTCCAGCTGATCCAAGAGCGGCTCGACCTGAACGCCGAGCTGAGCGCCACGTCCGAGACGGTCGATCTCAGCGAGCTCGAGGCAAGATTCGTGGAGGCAGCGGCGGCGTACAGCGTCCGCAAGGGGATCAGCTACGCCGCCTGGCGCGAGCTCGGTGTGGAGCCGTCGGTGCTCAAGCGTGCCGGCATCAAGCGGTCCGCCTGAGGCGAGCACCGATCCACGCGTCGAGGGGCCCTACGATCGCGCGATGCCAGATCGAGTGAGGGAGGTCTCCTCGCACCCTGATTCGCTCGTGGACAGAACCGCCCGTTCGCCGAACCTGGACGTCCTCCGGGCGATCGCGGCGCTCATGGTCCTGTTCGGACACGCCTACAGCATGAGCGGCAGGGTTGTGATCTCCCAGGCCGACGGCGCGCTCCTCAGCGCACGTTGGCTCATCGACACGTCGCTCATCTTCGCCTACTCGGGTGTCTGGCTGTTCTTCGGGCTCAGTGGCTACCTGATCACGGCCCCCTTCGTCCGTAGTGTCGTGCTCGGGACACCACGACCTCGAGTGGCCCCGTACGCCATCCGCCGGGTCGCCCGGATCTATCCGCTGTACTGGGCCGCGTTCGTCGCGACGGTCGCCACGCTTGGCTACGCCGCGTTTCCGTCGCGATATGTGGGCGTCCACCTGCTCCTGCTGCAGAACCTCGTACCGGGGCAGGAATCCGCCGGCATCAGCGCGGCGTGGACGCTCACACTCGAGCTGCTCTTCTACCTTGCCGTGCCCGTTGGAGCATGGCTGCTCGTGCGACTGAGCCACGGCCGGCCGATGTCTCCGGAACGCCTTGCCCTCGTCATCCTCGCGGTGTGGGCCGGGAGCCTGGCCTTCGGTCAGCTTGCCGCCCTGAGCGATGACGCCGTGCACCAGACGTGGCTCCGGTTCGTGCTCCCGGCGACCTTGTGCATGTTCTGCCCGGGGATCTTGTTGTCCGTAGCCACGCACGCCACGCCCGGCACGAGCCTGCACCTCTGGCTCCGGGACCTCCCGCAGCGGCGGGTCGCGTCCCTCGTCGCGGCAGTGGCGCTGTCGGCGGCTGCGGCGATGACTGCCGGCGCGCGGCCTGGACCACGTGGCCCAGATTCGGCCTACTGGGCCACGCTGACGCTCGGGCGGCTGCTCTTCGCCGTCGGGTTCGGGATCGTCATCGTTCGCGCTCTGAGCGCCCGCCCCTGGGGTGGACGGCTGCATCGCCCGCTCCTCGAGCTCGGACTCATCTCGTATGGCGTGTACCTCATCCACTACGTCACGGTGCGTGCCCTCGCACTGACCGACCGGGGCAGGTCCCTCATCCCCCTCCCCCACGGTGGCGCTGCCGCGTACCTCGCCCACGTGAGCCTCTTGCTCGCAATGACGATCCCGCTGGCATGGGCGTCGTGGTACCGCCTCGAGCGCCCCATGCTGCGATGGGCCATCAAGCGAGCAGGAGGAGCCGATCAGGACACGGGGAGTCGCTCTGCTGAGAGCAGCGAACGCAGCAGCACCACGCCATCGGTGGATCCCAGCAGCTCGTGACAGGCCCGCTCGGGGTGCGGCATGAGCCCCACCACGTTGCGGCCCTCGTTGCAGACACCGGCGATGGAGTCGACCGAGCCGTTCGGGTTGTCGACGTAGCGCACCACGATCCGGTCCTCCGCCTGCAGCATGGCGAGGGTCTCGGGGTCGCAGGTGTAGTTGCCCTCGAAGTGGTTGATCGGGATCCGCAGCTCGTCCCCCACGCTGGCCAGTGACGTGAGCGGGGTGCTCGTGGTCTCGACCCGCAGGGTCGTGGTGGTGCAGAGGAACTTGAGGCCGGCGTTCTTCTGCAGAGCACCGGGCAGCAGGCCGGCCTCGGTGAGCACCTGGAAGCCGTTGCAGATCCCGATGACCGGACCACCCTCGGCTGCGAAGGCCCCCACGGCGGCCATGACCGGCGAGAAGCGGGCGATGGCCCCCGGGCGCAGGTAGTCGCCGTGGGCGAAGCCGCCGGGGACGATGACGGCGTCGACGCCGGCGACGGTGGCATCCCCGTGCCACAGGACCTCGGCTTGGCCGCCCAGGTCGCGGACGGCCTCCATGGCGTCGAGCTCGCAGTTCGAGCCCGGAAAGAGGATGACGCCGATGCGCTCCGCCATCAGGCGGGCTCGGCGACGGTGAGCGACACGTCGGCGTCTTCGATCACCGGGTTGATGAGGAAGCGCCGGGTGACCTCGTCGGCATGCGCCTGGGCGGTGGCCTCGTCGGCCGCCTCGAGCCGGAACCGGAAGGCCTTGCCCACCCGCATGCCGCTGATGCCCTCGAAGCCGAGGGCCGGCAGCGATCGCTCGATCGTGTGACCCTGGGGATCGGCGATCCCGGGTCGCAGGCGGGTCTCCACGAGCACCGAGAACAGCATGAGCCGATCCTATCGGTGGGTCAGGAGACGCCTGGCCAGGCCGAGAACGACCGGCCGGTGATGCGCTCGTAGGCGTCGATGTAGCGGCTGCTCGTGGTGGTGACCACGTCGGCGGGCAGCGGTGGCGGGGGCGGGGTCTTGTCCCAGTCGAGCGTCTCGAGGTAGTCCCGCACGGGCTGCTTGTCGAAGCTGGGCGGCGTGGTGCCGGGCTTCCACTCGTCGAGCGGCCAGAAGCGGCTGGAGTCGGGCGTCATCACCTCGTCGCACAGCACCAGCTCGCCGTCGACCAGGCCCAGCTCGAACTTGGTGTCGGCGATGATGATGCCCCGCTCCCGGGCCAGCTCGGCGCCCCGGGTGTAGAGCTCGAGCGAGATGGCCCGGGCCTTGTTGGCCAGCTCCTCGCCGATGAGGTCGACGGCGTGCTCGAAGGAGATGTTCTCGTCGTGCACGTCGCTCTTGGTGGACGGCGTGAACACCGGCTCGGGCAGCTGGTCGCTCTCCTGCATCCCCTCGGGGAGCGCCACGCCGTGCATCGTCCCGTCGGTGCGGTACTGCTTCCAGGCCGAGCCGGAGAGGTAGCCCCGCACGATGCACTCGATGGGCAGCATCTCGGCCTTGCGGCAGAGCATCACCCGGCCGGCGAGGTCCTCGCCGGCGGCCACCACGTCGCTGGCCAGGTCGTTCACGTCGGTGGACACGAGGTGGCTGCCCACCACGTCGGCCAGCACCTCGAACCAGTAGGCGGAGATGGCGGTGAGCACCCGGCCCTTGTGCAGGATGGGCTCGTTCAGCACGACGTCGAAGGCCGACAGCCGGTCGGAGGTGACCATGAGGAGCTGGTCGTCGCCGACGGCATAGATGTCCCGGACCTTGCCGGAGTACAGGTGGGGAAGGGGAAGCGTCACGCCCCCAACGCTAGAGGATCGGCTCGGCTCGGTAGGAAGCCGCTTGGGGGTGCCGGGCCACGACCTCGGCCACCTGTGCGACGAAGGCGTCGACCTGGGCAACCGCGGTGCCCACAAAGGTGATCGGCTCGCCCACCAGCGCGTCGAGCGCGGAGCGGTCCAGGGGCAGCCGGTCGTCGGTGGCCAGGCGGTCGAGGAGGTCGTTGCCTGCCGCCCCGTGCTCGCGCATCCTGACTGCGACCGCCACGGCGTGCTCCTTGATGGCCTCGTGGGCGGCCTCGCGCCCGGCCCCGTTGCGCACCGCGG